>CAZXKY010000015.1:0-16053 GCA_964641975.1 uncultured Bdellovibrionales bacterium
CAAAATAAAAAAGCGGGTACTCACTCACTCTATTTAAAGCAACACTTCTGAAGCATTACCTCAATATATCCATTATACACCATAAAAACAAAAATGTCAAATCTGTTTTTGACTTTTAAACGCCAACAAAACATTTTCGAGAAGACAAGCTACCGTCATCGGCCCCACTCCTCCAGGAACCGGAGAAATGAATCCTTTTATTTTTTTTACCGATTCAAAATCAACATCACCAAAAACTTTTTTTCCTTCCTTGGATATTCCTCCGTCAATAATAATCGCTCCACTCTTTATCATTTCTCCTTTTATTACTTTTTTCATCCCAACCGCGCTAACCACAATATCTGAATTTTTAATTTCATCGAGATTGTTTTTTATTTCTTTTCTAAGAATATATTCTGCTTTTATCTTTTCCTTCCTTAATGCTTCCAGCATTATTTCTCCGAACAATTTTGAATTGGAAATTATGACTGCCTTCCTGTTGCTCAACTTCTGCTTGGAACTTTCAATCAGTTTAAAAATGGCTTGCGGAAAAACTGGAAAAATTTCTCCCCTTCCTTTTAGGAATAATTTTATATTTTCCGGATGGAATCCATCAACATCTTTGACTGGATTTATCGCATCGATTATTTTCTGGGTGTGAAATTTTTTGGGAAGCGGAAGCTGGACTATTATTCCATTTATTTTTTTGTCATGATTCAAGTTTTCTATTTTTTCTAAAATTGTTTTCTCGCTTGAATTTTCTCTAAACCGAAAAAGAAAAAAATCAATTCCGATTTTTTTTGATTTTTCTTTTTTTATTTTTACATACAACTCTGAAGCTTTATCATTGCCAATTAAAATAACTGCAAGCCCTGGCTTGCTTTTATTTTTTTTCAAATCCTTGGAAATGTCATCCAAAATTTTTTCAGCAATTTTTTTCCCGTCTAATATTTTCATCACTTTTGGCTTAATATTATTTATCTCGAAGCGCATCCAACGGATCGATCAAGCTTGCACGGCGCGCCGGAACCACTCCTGTTGCAAAGCCCACCACTGTTCCAAATAGAATAATCACCGCAATAAACCAAGTAGGAGAATAAAACAAACTCAGGCTGCTTCCTCCTAAATGGGACGCAACAAAATTTAGCAGAAAGTTAAAAATTTGTCCAGTTAAAAATCCCATAACTACTCCACCCAACCCGCCAAGAAATCCCATGATTGTAGCTTCTGTAAGAAACATTCCTGAAATTGTTAAGTCGGAAGCTCCAATCGATTTCATAATTCCGATTTCCACCGTTCTCTCCAGAAGCGCGATTGTCATGGTATTAAACATTCCAATAGCACTCACAACAAGCGCAAGGATTCCGAACCCTAAGAGAGTAATCTTAACCACCCGAAAAACCTTATTTGCCTGGTCAACCGCATCCGAAAGGGAAGAAACTGAGAATCCCATTTCTATTATCTGCTCCCTCACTCCTGCCATTCTTCCACTTGATTCGCATCTTACTTTAACCTGGTCAAATCTTTGAATATCAAAATTATCAAGATTGAAAATGTTTACAAAAACTGCGTTTTCATCTTCTTCTGTAAGTCCAATTATTTTGTATTTTACTTTTCCTGAATTGGCGCTTCCATTTTTAACCAAATAGTTATCTTGTTTCTTCTCGGAGAAAGTAAACTCTATTTCTTTTCCGATAACGTTTTCCGGTTCCAAATTAAAAGCTTTGGCTGCCGAGGTAGTGATTATTACTCCGTCTAAATCGTCATCGCTCAGCAATTCTCCCTCTGTCATCTTTACTCCTCCCAATCGCAGGAAGGCCGGACTGATTCCCGATAAAAGAATGTCGGAAGTTAAATCTCCAACTTTTCCCCGAACATTCGCGTTAAACCTGGGGCTTACTTCTAATACTCCTTCCAGGTTTTGAAGTTTTTCAAAAGCTTCCCTGTCAAGTTTAGCTTCCTCTGGTCCCGCTTCGTTGACATCAATTGTCAGCAATGAATCAGAAGTGGTTATTTTTTCCAAAAGAGTTTTTTGAATTCCATATCCAAAAGAAACCAAAAACAAAACTGTTCCCACGCCCACTCCCATCCCTAAAATAGTAAGGAAAGTCCTGGAGGCTCTCGCCTTGAACATTCTGGTCGACAATTTTATTATATCCCAAATGAGCATACCCGGTGGTAGAATTTTGATATTATCTTAAATAAAATAAAATGAAAAATCTTAAAAAATTATAATAAAAAAAATTTATATTGATTGCCAAAAAAATAGGCGGGGCTCGGTCAGAATTTCACTATTGGACACGCATTTTTATTTAAAAGAATAACCCATCAGCATTATTATCTCGATTTCTCTTGACATTTTTTCCGCTGTGCCGCTATAAAGTCCGAGTCCTCCGACAACTCTTGAAAGATCAAATTGTTTTCTGATTTCATGACTGTCGATTCCATTTAATATTCTTTTTCGTAAAAGTTCAATCAGGCGCTTTTTTAAAATTTCATCCAGTTCCAAATCGAAAAGATTTATCAAATAACTTGCCAGTTCTTCCGGGGCTTTCTCTGGATTATTCAAAATGTTTTCACTTTGCCATAAAAGTCCCTGCACTCTCTGAGTAAAAGATTCGGCTTTTCTTTTGTCCCATCCTGCTCCACCTTTGTCAAATTCCTTGTCTATTCCCTCTTTCATCTCTTTTAAAGAAACGTTCTTATACAAAAGCTCTTTCAAGAATCCATCGGCTGCATTTATCTGCTCTTCAGAATAGCCAAAAAGAATATGATACAAAAGCTGTTTTGATTTGTAGGGAATAATGATTCCCCCAATCTGTTGAGAGGTAAGCCCTCTAAATGATTTCATCAGAATTCGAAGTTCAGGAGATATGGTTTCATTCAATATTTCTTTGTCTTTTTTGACCGCCTCCGGAGGCCGTTTCTCTCTGTTAATTTCCTCACTAATTATTTTTCCATCTCTCATCGTCACAATTCTATCCCCATAATGAAGATGCTCGATATTGTGCGTCACCAAAATAATCGTTTTTTTATCTATCTCATTAAGCTCTTTAATTAGCACCATTACATTATATGATGCTTCACTGTCAAGATTTCCCGTCGGCTCATCGGCAATAATAATCGGAGGATTGTTAATAAGCGCCCTGGCAATTGCCACTCTTTGTTTCTGTCCTCCGGAAAGCTGGTCTGGAAATTTATAAGCCTGTTCTCCAATTCCAAAGCGTTGAAGAAGTTTAATTCCTTCTTTTCTTCTTTCGCGGACATTTTCTCCCCGAAAAGCCCTTGGGAGACAGACGTTATCAATAATACTAAGTGATGGTATCAGATAGAAAGACTGAAATATCATACCGATGCCTTCCAGATGAAGCATCACTTTTTCTTTCTTTTTCATCTCATTAATCTTCTTCCCATTCACAGTTATTTCTCCTTCGGTCGGAATTTGAAGTCCGGCAACAGAATAAAGAAGGGTTGATTTTCCACAACCTGATGGTCCGTGTAAGATCAGATATTCTTTGGGAAAAATTTCCAAATTAACGTCAATAAGAGATCGGACTTCGTTCGATTTTCCTTTATTATAAATGACGCTAAGATCTTCTACTTTTATTATTGGCTCGTCCATTGGTATAATTATAACACATTTTCTTTAGTTCTTCGGAGCTTTTTGCTTCCATCAATTTCATCCGAAAATCTTTTGAGTCGTCAAAACCAGAAATATATGCGCGGATGAATTTTCTAAAGTTTCCAAAGCTTTTTTTGTTTTTATGATATTTTTCAAAAAGTCGGGCATGTTTCACCAGATATCTCATCTTTTCCTCTAGAGAAATTTCTTTTTTATTTTTGCTAAAAATCCAAGGGTTCACCAAGATCTCTCTTCCAATCATTATTCCATCCACTCCGGTTTCCTCGGCTTTTATCTTTCCCTCTTCCAGACTTTTTACGTCTCCATTTCCAATTATCAATGTCCCACTTCCCTTCGACATTCTTACTGCTTCGGAAATTTTCTTCCAATCAGACGTTCCTCCATATCTTTGAGCAGCCGTCCTGGCATGAAAACAAATTGCCGCTGGTTTTTCCTTGAGGATTTCCGATAACCACTCTGCCAACTCACTTGGCTTGTAAAATCCAATTCTGGTTTTCACGGAAACCGGAATCAGCTGACCGGCGGATTCCGCGCCTCTTTTTGCCTCCTTAATAATCTCTCGCGCTAGTTTCGGATCTTTAATCAGTTGTGCCCCCGCTCCTTGCTTCAGGACATCTCTATCTGGACAACCCATATTAACATCGATTCCATCAAATCCCATCCGACTCAAAATCTTGGCCGACTCAAAAAACTTTTCCGGATCTTTTCCAAAAAGCTGAACCACAATTGGCCTTTCCTTTTTGGTTATTTTTAAATTAGGGCGATTCAAGATATTGTCCTTTCCTGGAGAACAAAGACCGTCCACTGAAATAAACCATGTGTAAAAAACATCTGGTTTTCCACACTCGGAAACAATTTGCCGAAACGGAGAATCGGTAATATCCAGCATCGGCGCCAAAGCAAAAAATGGCTTTGGCAGTTTTCCCCAAAATCCTTGATTCATAATAGAAAGCCTAACAAAATTAGCCCAAAAAGAAAAGCGGCATCGGATGCATTATGCACCGATGCCGCTTAGAAGTTTAGGCCTCAGCCTCCCTTGTCTTTCCCCACCCGAAAACCCAATCGGCAACAGGCTTGAAAAATAAAAAAAGATAAGAAAGAACCAGAAGAGAAATGGCTTCTCCGATCATACCGAATGCAGCGAAAGAAACAGCAGGAGCAATAAAAAAAATCTTCGCCTTTCCTGACATCCTGAAAAACTTTTTCGCGTTATACCACTTAAATTCTATTTTCCCAAAAAAGGTATCACACACAAATGAAACTTCCAGAATTGCACAAAGCAAGACGATAATTTCCAAATCAGAAACTGAAATCTGATTCTCCCAAAGCAAGAAGCTTGATGGGATAATCGCAGCAGCCGGACACGGAAAACCAAAGAAAATTCCTTCTGGAGCATGAAATTGAATATAATAGCACAAACGCATAATCGTGCAGCAAAGAAAGAATAAACAAGTGGTCCAATGGATTCCATCGACAAAAAACGAAAAAGCGGCGGCTAATCCAAAAGTTATTACATCTCCGATGCTGTCTTTGATGGCTCCATATTTTGATCCGCTACTTCCAATCTTTCTGGCAATAAATCCATCGAGAACGTCGAACACGCCTGCCACCACCACCAGGGCAGCGGCAAATTTATAGTTGCTCTTGGCCAGAAAAAAGACCGCAAACCCACAAAGAACATTTTCCAATGTTATGCTATCTGCCAGAAACCGTTCCAACTTCCTGTCTATTTTGCAGATAGCCGAGAAAAAAGCAAGAATACTTATCACACTAATCAAGATAATGATCCATAGCAACCACCAGGACCAATCAGGAAAAATATAGTTTGCTACCCAAAGAATATAAAACAAGCCTATCTGGAGAACAAACTTATATTTTCCCACCATGAGATGTTCAAAAATGTTTCCGTCTCTCTTTTTGGACACAAGAGTTGTTACCAGATTGAAAACTTCTATCGATATCATTATCGCCATCGCCACAAAAAACGGAATTCCGAATTTCCACCCCAGATAGAGCAATAGAAAATGAATCATTTTGTCGATAACCCCATCGAAAGCGGATCCGAATTTTCCTCCCGCAATACCCAGATGCCTAGCCACCATGCCATCAGCAGCATCAGTCAAAAAAGCCAGCGTTGCCAATATCAATCCGGTCCAAGGCATTCCAAAATAAAAGCACAAGAAAGCATCCAGAATAAGTGGGGCCCTGAGCGCAGTCCAAGTATTGGGACCAAGAATTGAAAGCTTTCCAGCCAGCCATCTCATCCAAGGCTGTTTCTCTCGAAAACTCGGATTAATAAAGAATTTAATCCAATATGCTACAACCGGACTCAAGTTATCCATATTTCACCTCTCTCATTTTTTTAATTTTTAACAGCAACTTGCTGTTTTTTTATTGTAAAAGAACCGCACAATCCTTAGGTATTTAATACTACTTTTAATTATAGCATTCTGTCAAACAAAAAAGACACCTGGTGTCTTTTTTGAAAATTTGCTGTTTTTTTAGATTTTTATTTTATCCGATAATTAACTCCCATTTCAATAACAATATCATCTGTTCCACTGGGAATTTGAGCGGGAGTCGAACTCAATGCTTTCTCTGCACTTCCTCCCAATCCATAGTTATAATTCTGGCTATTATCCGGAGACTTGATTATATTTTCATACCAACTTACCACGCTTCCCAATTTTTTAATTCCAGCTGCCTTGGCAAGGCTGGCTGATTTTTCATTAGCATCTTTAATTGCTTTCAACCGTGCCTGCTGTTTGAGTTCGTCCAGATTGGAGACATCGAAAGAAACTCCGTTGACCTGATTAGACCCGGCTTTTCCGGCTTCTTCAATTACTCTTCCGGAAAGCCCCGGATCTTTATCGATTCCCTTCACTTTTATCAAGAGTTGCTGATTGGCGTCATATCCAGAAATAACCGAGTTTCGATCTTCTGTTTTGTATTCATAATGAGGAACCAGAGAATAAGTCTGAGTTTTAATATCCTCTTCGGAAATTCCCAAAACTTTAACGGAGGAAATTATTTTATCTGTAGCTTCATTTAACTTATTAAGAGCTTCTTCGGCTTTGGCTGCATTTTCAATTTTGACTCCCAAAATTACCGTGGCCATATCGGGTTGATAGGAAACCTCCCCCCTGCCCACAACCGTAACCGTGTCCTCACTACCACGCACAATCCTTTCCCGAAGAATGGAAACAATAATAACAGCTCCGACTAAAGCCAACGCTAAAACTTTTAAAATAAATTTTGGATTTTTCCAATTTTGAGTTTGAACTGCATTTTCTGTTTCCATATTTTTTATATTATATTATATTATTTATCATTTACTCTTTTCTGGAAATTAAGCGCCGGAGAATCCTTAGCGCTAGTTAATGCTTCATTAGCTTTTTTGACTACAATCCAAATAACCCAAAGACTAAGTGCCATAATTAAAATTATTGACAGAGAGCTGGAAATACTACGGACTGAATCAGATCCATTCTTTTTCATTTAGTATAAAGTATTACAATTTAACAAATTAATTATATCACAAATTTAATGGCTATAAAAAAAAACGACCATACTTAGCCGCTTTTAAAAATTTCAATCAAGATACTTTCCATATTTTTTGGGATCATAATAACAATTTGGATTCGGAATTTCATCCGGATCAAGACAGCATTCCATATCCATATGTTTTCCTTTGTTTTGTTTACTTTTTCCTGGGTGATCATTTTTTTTATCGCAGACCTTTCTTCCTAAACTGTCTTTTTCAAATACGTAAGGACCAGGCGCTTTTATTAAGGGTTTTCTTTTTGCCATCCTTTTTCGCATTTCCGCTTTTTCTTCCTCAACTATTTTTTTAATCTCTTCCTCATCATCTTTTCCGCAAAGATCCAGGGATTGTTTTTGGCTTTTCGCCTCTTCACAAATTTTTTCTGGAGATTTTAATTTGTATTTATTTATCAATTCAACATCTGCATTCAACTCGCTACTTTCTATAACTTCAAAATCAGAATTTTCTTTTGCCTGAGCATTGGTCATTTTATAATGAATATGAAAATTGCTTGCAAAGATAAAATTTCCGCTCACAATTAAAGTCATCAGAATAAATATGGAAACCCCGTATAAAAAAATTTTGGCTTCCCCTTCTCGATTTCTTTCCATCTTAAGACTGCCCAGGTAATTCCAAAAATTTCGGAGATCTTGCTCCTTCATTTCCCTAAGTAAAATTTTTTCTACTCTACGCAAAAAACTCCGACATCTTTCTTTCAAAAGACAAGGAGATTTTTCTTTATTTTCTATTTCTTTAAATATCTTCATATTCAATAATACTGAAAATCCAAAAGGTTTATTACAATTTTATCAAATTGTAATTCAAAATAAAAGACAAAAAACAGGCTTTTCCACCCGTCTTTATCAATTATAGCATAAAATTCATCGTTTGTCCAGCACAATTATTCTTTACATCTCATTTAATTCAAACAAATATAATCACATGGGTCAAGCCAGCTAGAAAGATCGGATTCAGAACTCACGTAACCTTGAACATCAACCACCGTTCCCCTATGAAAACCCAGATGTAGATGTTTTCTCTCTCCGTCCGTTTCCACGCTATTGGCTTTCCCTAAAATTCCAATTGCATCTCCAACATCAATCAAATTTCCTTCTTCCAATGAAATACTGGACAATTTTAAATGTCCATAAATTATCGTAATGGGATTATTTTCCAGCTCGCATAGTTCCACCACCACCCCGCCATATCCACTGACATTTTTTTTCAATAATATTTTTCCTGAGCAAACAGCTTTGATAGAAATATCGACATTCAATTCTTCCGAAAAAATTTCAAAATCTGTTCCAGTATGATAGCCTCGAAATCTTTCCGGCTGGACCGGAGAAGTATCTGGAGTTATATAAATCCCAAATGGCTTCTTCGTAACCCTTTCAGGTGTTCTATCCAGAGGCGCTTTAAAATTATTTAAAATATTATCATTCTGGCTTGGACTGCTTGCTGCGCCTTGATTTTGCAAAACTGCATTCTCAGGTGCTGACTGATCATTTTGAGAAACAGCCGGAATATTTGTCCGTACTATGTGACTCTTGTAAGAAAATACAATGATTCCTGAAATTACTAAAATTATTAATGAAATGATATAAAAATTTTTCATACTTATTAATACTCCGGGGGGACACGATTTATTGCTTTAAAAAACAGCCTTAGAAAACACCAAAGCTGAATGACGAATATTTTCCATGACCCAACCAAAAGCTATTTCACAATCATCCAATTAAATCTTATTTTTTCTTCAACTGTATCTCCGTCAAATTTAACCTTGAAACTTTCGCCTTCTATTACTTCGTCGTAATAAAGAACTTTTCCATAATTGCTTCCTTCGATTGTGATATAAATTTTTGAATCTTCTGAAGCATAGGAAGTTTCAATCATTTTTTCATTGCTCCCCGCTTCGATTTCCGCTTTGTCAGAAACTTTTTCACTGGTAATTCCAAAAATCTTAGTTTGAATTTCTTCAGCCTTAATTATTCCAAGCGCTTCAATGTCTTTAGCAACAATTTTTCCTTCCAATACATTAACATTTCCAAGAACAGACAAGCTGCCTAAAATATCAACATCGCTGCCGCTTACATTCAGGGCCATTTCCATACTTCCCAACCGAGCTTCAATTAATCCGATTCCTTCTGCGCTATTTTGTCTAACCATTTCGTTCACTTGATTCTGCAATTTTTCTTGCAAAGAAATAATGCCTCTTATTTGCCCGTCAATATCTGATTCATTTTTTGTCATTTTCAATTCAATTTCGGAAAGTTTTTCATTGACTGATTTTTTGAGCGTTTCAATTGTATCCGCATTTTCATCGATGCTAAATTTTTGGTTCTCAAGAAGCTCAAGAGCAAGCGGGGTTTCGATTTCACTTTGCGCATCCTTATAACCTCCCGACTTAAGGTCCTTGAGGTAGATAAGCTTTTCACCAGTCAGTTGTTCCACTAGCCGAATGGCCTTGGTCATATCCACATTAATCGCTTCATTGCCTCTTTGGGAATAATAAGACCAAGCCAGATCTTCCGATCTACCGTCAGGGATAAGAGAAAAGTTGTGTGGAGAAAGAGTGGTGATATTCCCGGCTTCATCACGAACTTTTAGCTCAGAAGAAGCAGCGACGTCTTCAGAATAAAGTTGAATTGAATCAGCTGTAGAAGTTGAAGGCACGGTGCCGTTGCTCAAGATTAAAACTCTGGTGCCATCTGTTCCAGCGGCAACATTTCCTATGCTTACATTACCAACAACAGAAAGTTTTGTAATTGGATTAGTTGCTCCAATGCCAACATTGCCAGTTGTATAATACGTATCACTGCCATTAATTCCCCAAAGATTATCAGTAGCCGTTGTCTTAATACAATAGAGAACATTAATGTTAGTTGGGCGAGTTTCATTGCCACCCGTTGCAGATGTGCTGCCGCCATCAAAATCGCCACCAACTAAACCTGATGTACTACCTCCAGCTTTCATAACACCACCGTGTGTATGGCTTTCAAATGCATCTGTCTGCTTGCTTCCGACGACATCCCCTCCGGTTCCGTCTCCTCTATCGGTCCTAGAGGCTCTATCAGGATCAATCGCCGATCCGTGCGCCTAGCCACGGAGAAAATATCCTCGGTAATCGGGAATAGTAAAAGTGGTTGAACCATCTCCGGAACCATAATCGTCACCTATAGCCGTAAATAGTTGAGCATAAGTTTCTCGGGAAACATTTGATCCGTCTGCTTCTACCCAGCCAGCTGGACAAGTTGACATTGGAAAAGAGGAAACCGTTCCGATTGGAACCGAATCAGTACTAGAAACTGAAGCTACTCCACTACCAAAATCCACCCAGCTTCCTCCAGAAATTTTGTATTCCAAATTCCCGGCATTGTCTCTGATTCCATATCCATCGCTTCCCACCGTTGAACCAAAGTTCAGATAGTGATCAGATCCAGAAAGAATCATACTTCCATTAATATCAAGTGTGGCCAATGGATCAGTGGTTCCGATTCCCACATTACCAGCACTGTCTATTTTTATAGCCACGTCTGTGCCGGCTCCGATTGAAGTAGTCGCTCCGGCTGTATTGGAAGCAATTGAAAGATTTCCGGTACTTCCTACGGTGAAGTCGACATATACGGAATCACTGTAAGAAAGGCGGAGCTGCGAACCGGAAGTAGCCAAAAGGTCTAATTTTCCTCCCGGACTTGTCGTTCCAATCCCCACATTGCCAGCGCTGGTAATTCGCATACGCTCCGTAGTTGTTCCGGCAGCGGCAGTTAAAAAGTTTAAATCACCTGAATTATCAGCCCCGTTTCTCGCTGCGCCGATAAGAGCGATAGTATTTCGAACCCCTGCGTTATCCCTTATTTAAAATCCTAAACCGCTTCCAAATCCATTACCCATATCATCTACTTTCGTCGCAAGCAGGTATTGGCTAATGTATTGGGTATTAGCGGCGGCTCCTGATCTTTCAAAGATTGGAGCGCCTGTTCCCTCTTGGGCTATATGCAAAATTGTTTCCGGTGAAGTCGTTCCGATTCCGACATTGGTTCCGTCATCATATATAACGGAATTTTCTAGCGCAGAATTTCCGTTGAATCTTGGAATATAGTTGTCGGTTCCAGAAATGGAAGAAGCAGCAGCATAATATGATCCATGCTGCCCATCAAGAAGATCTGCATTCAAGTTAGCGCTGACTGTGGTGGAGGTTATTACAAATGGTGCTGTCCCATTCGCTACAGTGGAAGTAAGTTGTCCAGACATATCTATCGTAGTTACCCCACTCAAGGCTCCGGAATCAATAAAAAGCCCACTGACAATATTAGCTGTAATGGTTTCAGCATAAATGCTATCCGCGTTTAAGCTTTCAATCGTAATGCTAGTATCTTCATCAATATCAATTCCCTTGATAGTATTGTCTCTGATCGTCCGAGAAGTAATTGAGTTTGTATCAATATCTTGAGCTTCTATGGCATGGCGATTTATTTTACTTGAAGTAACAGCATCAGAAGCAATTCTTAAAATTTTCCCCTGGATAAAAATTAAATCATCATTTTTCCAAAATGTTTTTACTGGTTCATTTTCTTCATAAATTTCCATTTTTTCAAAACCCAGATCGGAAAGAATTTTTTCTGTTTCATCTTCCGTGCTTTCCGATTCATTCTTCATCAAAGATTGATTTCCATCATCATGATCATATGGGACAGTCTCTTCTCCTGCAATTTGAACTTGGGGTTCTGATAATTCTGAGCTGGAGTTATAATCGCCGCTGCTTCCAAAATTTTTATTTCCATTTCTATAAATTACAGATGCTAAAGAGGCTACTAAAAATAAAACAATCGTAAAGGCAAGAACACTTTGAAACTTAGAGGATTCTAGCTTTGGCTTTGGTTCTGCTTTTGATTTTGGAAATCCAAATTCAAATTCACTTTTATTTTTATTTTTTTTCTCACCTGATTCTTATTCTCAAATTGAAATTAGTTGATATATTCTTGGTTGTTTCCAACACCAAAAAAACCAAATTGCAATTCGTCCATTCTGATTAAATTATACAATTTTAAGCAAACTTACACAATACAAAACACGTCTTTCAAAACGTCAAAAGTCCGATAAAAACAAATATTTTCAATTTATATACTAAAAATTAAAGAATCGACAGAAAAATCCCTATCGATTCTTAAGAAATGAATTTTTATAATTCATTATTATTCGTAGCGTAATGCTTCAATCGGACTTAAGTTGGCAGCGCGACGAGCTGGATAAAATCCGAAAATAATTCCCACTCCAGCCGAAACTCCAAAGGCAAGAACAACAGAAGCCATCGAGATGTCCGTAGTAAGACTGTCGTAAAACAACGGGATTATAACTGAAGCAATCCATCCCAGAAAAACACCGATTACTCCACCAATGAAAGTAAGCATTACCGCCTCAACCAAAAATTGAAGATTTATATATACTTTTTTGATGCCAACTGCTTTACGGAGTCCGATTTCCCTGGTTCGTTCCGTCACGGTAGTAAGCATCATATTCATAATTCCAATTCCACCAACTAGAAGAGAGATTCCCGCAATCGAAGAAAGTAAAATGGTAAAGGTATTTGTAATGCTTGAAGCAGTTTCAATTATATCAGTCTGATTCATGATGCTAAAATCAGAATCCTCTTCGCTTTTTATATTATGGCGCTTGAGAAGAAGATTGGTTATTTGCTCCTGCACCGAGGTCATTAAATTCTGACTCTCGGCAGCAACATTAATAGTTGTTACATATTCCGTTCCGGAAAGAAAATGACGGGAAGTGCTCATCGGAACATAAATTACATCGTCAGAGTTATTCATTCCTGAACCACCCTTTGAAACTGTCACACCAATAACTTCAAAATCGATTGTATTCACCCTTATTATTGATCCAATCGGATCAATTCCTTCTCCAAACAGATCTTCTGCCACTGTTGGACCTAAAATTGCCACTTTGGAAGATTTTTTTATGTGCTGTTCAATGATAAACATTCCATTTTCAACTTCAATATTTTTTACGCTGGAATATTCAGGGGTTACTCCCATCACTTTCGTATTGGTATTATTTCCTTTATAAGTAACTTGATATCGTCCGCTAATTTCAGGCGCTACTCCGCCTACTCCCTGAACTTCGCTTTCAATTGCTTCGGCATCATCAACCTTAAGTGTTTGTGCTCCACCCCTGGCTCCTCTAACCATGCCGCTACTTTGAGATCCGGGATAAATCATAATCAGGTTGGATCCGATTGATTGGATCTTTTCTTCAATTGATTTTTGCGATCCCTGGCCAATAGCAACCATTGTAATAACCGAAGCTACCCCAATCACAATTCCCAGGATAGTAAGACTCGATCTTACTTTATTGCCTGTAAGCGCCCAAATTGTTTCTTTTATTAAATCGATAAACATGATTTTTTATTTATTCTATTACATGGTCATTTGGAACATTCGGTTCATCTTTTTCAATTTTTCCGTCCCTAATATGGATTATCCTTTTGGCATAATCAGCCACATCCATTTCATGAGTTATTAGGACTATAGTATGTCCTTTCTTGTTAAGTTCCTGGAGCGCACTCATAACCAAATAGCTTGTTTTCGTATCTAAATTTCCCGTTGGCTCATCAGCCAAAATTATCGAGGGATTATTGATAAGCGACCTGGCTATTGCCACCCTCTGCATCTGTCCTCCGGAAAGTTGATTAGAAAGATTCATAAATTTATTCTCTTCCATCCCGGCATATTTCAAACACTCCCTGGCTCTTTTTTCCCTTTCTTCACCTTTGGTGCCAGTATAAAGAAGCGGCATCATAACATTCCGAAGAACAGTGGTTCGAGGGAGCAAATTAAAGGATTGGAAGACAAATCCGATTTTATTTTTTCTAAGATCGGAAAGCTGGTCATCGTCAAGCTTAGAGACTTCATCCCCGCCTAAAAAATACCTTCCGCTAGTCGGAGTATCAAGCGCTCCAATAATATGCATCAGAGTTGATTTTCCCGATCCAGAAGGACCAATAATGGAAACAAACTCTCCTTCTTTTACCTCAAAAGAAACATTGTCAAGAGCAATTGTCTCAATATCTCCGTTTCTATATATTTTAGTAAGATTTTTGCAAGAAATCACTTTAAATTTGCAACTTTCAACTTGCCAACCGGCAAATTGACTATTGATCATTGAAAATTATTTTTCTACATTCCCGGTATCATACCCGGACCTCCTCCTCTATTATTTGAGCTGGATGAGCCGGAAGAACCTGAAGAGCTAGAAGATGTTCCGTTAACTGTCTGAGTAACAATTGTATCTCCGACATTTATTCCACTTTTAATTTCAGCCTTGGAATTATTTTCCAATCCAACCTCAACTGTCTTTTTTTCTATTACTCCATTATTTTTTGTTTCAACATAATATGCTTTCCCTTCGGTTTTAATCGCGTTAACCGGAATAATAATTACATCTCGTTTAGAGTCTGTTGTAATTGAAGCTGAAACATTCATCTCCGGCCTAATTCTAGAATCAAGAGAATCGAAAGTGATTGTCACATTATAGGTTACCACCCCGGATTCCAATGTTCCCAAGGAATCCATTTTTTCAACTTTTCCAGTGGCGGTAAAATCATCAAGAGCATTGAAAGTCAGAGTAGCTTCTTGTCCGATTTCAACGCTAGCGATATCAACTTCACTTACTTCAACCTGAGCTTTCATTGTTCCCAAATCTCCAATTATAATCGGCACCTCCCTGGAGCTCCCAGAGGAAAGCTTGCTCAAATCATCTCCATTTTTAATGTTAATTTCATTAACCGTCCCATCAATCGGAGAAACAACCTTCCTGTCAGCATAATTAGATTTTTCATTTTGATAATTTTGAAAAGCATTCTTTATATTTTCTTCAGCAACCGAAACTGAAAGTTTGGCTGCTTCAAGTTTTTGTTCCATTATCGACTCATTCTTTGAACTCGCATCTTTATAATTTTTACTGGCCTCTTTTTTACTGGCTTTCGCTGATTCTAATGCCTGCAGGGAAGAAATATATGAAGCATAAGCTTTGTTGGCATTCAGACTGAGATCATCGTTTTCTATGTTAAAAAGAAACTGCCCCTTTTCTACTTTATCGCCAACAGACACTGCAAGATTGGCAACTGTTCCGGTGATTGTCGGATCAACGTTGGCGCTGCTGTCAACTACCACATTTCCAGATCCGGAAACGAAAGTTGTCAACGTCCCCTTTTCTGCTGTCGCAGTTTTATATTGGATAGTCTCATCCCCTGATTTCGACTTGCTATAACAATAGTATCCCCCGGCTATTAGTAAAAGAATAACTACGACAGAAACGTATTTGTGCTTCTTGAATATGCCTATCATGTTATTTTATTTATTGTTATTTTGATTATCACTTATATTTTTATCGAAAACCCTAATCAGGTCCGCATTAATAACACCATCATCTCCCGGTCTTCCAATAACCACAATTTCTTCATCATTCTTGAGATCTCCGATTTTAATTGTATCTCGTCCTGATTTAATAATAGTTTTGTCATCTACTGATACCGTGCTCTCTTCGTTGTCTTTATCTTTAATGACCAAGCTATTTTCTGAAATAGAAATTATTGTTCCGGAA
Organism: uncultured Bdellovibrionales bacterium; assembly: GCA_964641975.1. Taxonomy (GTDB): domain Bacteria; phylum Patescibacteriota; class Minisyncoccia; order Moranbacterales; family JAKLHP01; genus JAKLHP01. The sequence goes on from CAZXKY010000015.1 coordinate 15,780, forward strand.
ATTCCATGCGGATTTCTGAAATCTCTTCCCTCGAAATCCCTGACCTTCTCTCTCATCATTCCCATCGGACCATTCGGTCCCATTGAAACACCTTGATCTTGGAAAGGACCCATAAAATTTCTTTCATAATTCTCTCCAAATTTAAATGAAAATTTGGCTTTACGAAATCCAACATTTACTCCCGCCGTAAATATTATTAAGGCTATAATAATTGATCCTATGGCTATAGCGGCGATTTTAAAACTTTTTGACTTTAATATTTCTTGCATATTTT
>CAZXKY010000016.1:0-16008 GCA_964641975.1 uncultured Bdellovibrionales bacterium
TTTTTGAGTGTAGTTTCAATGTATTTTATTTCTCCATTATCTACATCGGAAAATTCCTTAGCAATCGCATCATCACTACCATATCCAAAAGCCCGAAGAAGCGCGGTCACCGGAACTTTTCTTTTTCTGTCGATTTTAACAGAGAGTAGTCCCTCGAGGTCGGTATCGATTTCGAGCCAAGCCCCCCTATTTGGAATTATTTTTGCTCCAAAAAGCTTTCTTCCTTTTTGATATTCCATCGTAAAGAAAACTCCAGGGCTTCTGATGAGTTGTCCTACTACTACTCTTTCTACTCCATTAATAATGAAGGTTCCTCGATCAGTCATTATCGGAAAATCTCCTAGATAGATTTCCTGCTCTTTAACTTCTCCGGTTTTTTTGATGATAAGCTTAGCCCTCACTCGAAGTGGAGCTTCATAGGAAATATTCTTGCTCTTAGCAGTAAGTTCATCGTATTTCGGTTCATCCAGATAATAGTCAGTTAAAGTAAGTTCAAGATCCTTTCCTGTGAAGTCTTTGATAGGATTGATTTCCTGAAGAAGTTCTTTGAGGCCCGTATCCCAAAACCACTGATAGGAAACTGTCTGCGCCTCAATAAGATTCGGCATTGAAACAATAAGGTTTTTTTTGAAGAATTTTCTCTTGGAAAGAGAAGAAAAAGGACTAAAATTATCTCTCACCTTGAGAGTTTTAGGGTTTTTGAGCATAAAAACGCTCCTCATTTATAATCTCTTTTTTTCGTTAATTTTCTTGGAAAATAAGAGATTCCTAAGATGAGGTTATTAAGAAATGTATTTAATTAATATAGAAATGATTCATTGACCCCCTGTCCTCCGCCTAAGCCAAGGACTTGACAAGTATTTCCTATTATACAGATGTATCAAAAAATTACAAGAAGTAATTTTCTTTTGCTAAAAAAATAATAGCATTCCTTTAAAAAACTGTCAACCCTACCCAGTTTATCCACAACAAAATCCCGTTTTAGCGGGATTTTGTTTCTATCTTTTGTTTTTATTTGAAATATCTAAATTACAATAGAAATCATTCTTTGAATCTTATTTTATCGCTTCTTTCAAGGCTTTTCCAGCGGTAAATTTTGGAAGATTCATTGCTGGAATAGTTATTTTTTGCTTGGTTTGGGGGTTAATTCCTTCCCTGGCTGCTCTCTTGGAAACTCGGAATGCTCCAAATCCGGTAAAAGTAACCTTATTCCCCTGCCTTAGTTGCTCCGTAATAGAGTCCACCATAGTATCAAGCACCGTCTCCACATCTTTTTTAGAAAGATCCGTTTTTACCGATATTAATTCTACCAGAGAATCCTTGTTTATGTTTGCCATATTTCCACCTGCCTTCCTAGATCTCCGCTCGGGAGAAAAAGTTAAGTTTTCTATATTATACTATTTTTACCGTAAATAAAGCAAATGAAATCATGGAACTTAAAGCGTGGAATGTGGAGCAAAAAATTTATATGTTTCACGTTATAAGTTAAGCGTTATGCGTTTAACGTGCAAATTCAATCGATCTCATTTCACGAAGAACATTAACTTTTATTTCTCCTGGGTATTTTAATTCTTGTTCAATCTTATCGGCAATCTGACGAGCCAGTTTCATGGAACCGAGATCATCTAATTTATCTGGTTTTACAAAAACTCTGATTTCTCTTCCCGCCTGAATAGCATATGATTTTTCCACTTCTGGAAAAGAATTTGCCACACCTTCCAACTCTTCCAATCTCTTAAGATAATTTTCCAGAGTATCTTTTCTGGCTCCGGGACGACTGGCAGAAATTGCATCCGCCGCAGCCACAATTAAAGATTCCTGGCTAGAAAAAGGATAATCTTCGTGATGAGATTTTACCGCGTCAATAACTTCTTTGGAAATTTTAAATTTTTCCAGTATTTTAACTCCGATTTCGATATGAGTTCCCTGAACTTCATGGTCAATTGCCTTGCCGATATCGTGCAAAAGCCCCGCCTTTTTGGCTATCGCCACATCCGCCCCCAATTCTGCTGCCAAAGCCCCAGAAAGATGAGCTACTTCCAGCGAATGAATGAGGACATTTTGACCATAGCTGGTTCTATATCTTAGTCTTCCTAAGATATAAATTAATTTGGAATCCAATCCTACGATTCCGGTATCATAAGCCGCCGTTTCTCCGGCTTCTTTGATTTTGTTGTCAATCTCTTTTTTGGCAAACTCCACTGCTTCTTCAATCTTTGTCGGATGAATTCTTCCATCTTCCATCAGTTTTTCCAAGGCCAATCTGGCAGTTTCTCTCCTTATCGGATCGAATCCCGAAATTACTACTGCTTCAGGAGTATCATCGACAATTATTTCTACTCCAGTAAGCTTCTCCAGGGTTTTGATATTCCTTCCTTCTCTTCCAATTATTCTCCCCTTTATTTCATCAGACGGAAGAGATAGAGTGGTAGTAGAAATTTCTGCTGCATGAGAACCGGCATATTTCTGAATAGCATGGGTCATGATTGATTTAGCTTTCTTTTCCAATTCTTCTTTTCCTTCTTTTTCTATTTTTGCCATTCTGTCCGAAATAAGCCCCCTATTTTCTTCCTCAGTGAGCTGAAGTAAAACCTTTTTTGCCTGTTCCTTGGAAAGACCGGCTATTTTTTCCAGTCTGGAAAGTTCTTTCCTCCTTGATTCTTCTACTTCTTTTCGAATAGTCCTGATTTCTTCGGCTTTTTGTTCCAAAATTTTCTTTCCTCTCTCCAGATCATCCAAGCGCTGGTCAACAGTTTCTTCCCTTTTTTCCAGCCTTTGTTCCAATCGCATAATCTGATTTTCCCTTTCTCTCTCTTTTTTTTTGGCCTCGTCTAAAATCTCCAGAGCCTTGTTTTTGGCTTCCAGTGTTGTTTCTTGGGCCTTTTTTTCGGCCTCTTCAAGCATTTTTTCTACTTTTCCTTCAGCAGTAGTAAGCTGTTTTTTAGCAATGGCCTGCCTGACTAAGTAGCCTAGAACAGAACCAATTGAAAGCGTTAAAAACCCGACTAATAAAGTCGTTAAGCCCGTTTCCATATGTTTTTTTTACAACCAATCGATAAGTCATAAAATAATCTATTCGTAATAATTTAATTGTTTTTCCCATTAATTAAAGAATTTAACTGACTTACCTATCAAATTAACTTAATTGTTATTTCAAAGCAATGATACTGCATAAAAATCTTTTTGTCAAAAAGCTTTAGAGATGATAAAATTACAAAGGAAAACATTATAAATCTTAATTTTCCGACTATCAATAGATAAATTAAACACTAAATTCTAAAATTATGTTCAAACCAGTGGTTCTTGTCATTCTTGATGGCTGGGGAATCAGCAGCACAGTTCAAGGCAACGTTATAAGAACAACCCTATTGCCTACCTTTGAAAAACTAAACAACTTTTATCCATTAACAACCCTTCAAGCTTCGGGAATTTCAGTCGGTCTTCCTTGGGGAGAATGTGGAAACAGTGAAGTTGGACATATCACTCTGGGAGCAGGAAAAATAATCTACCAGAATCTTCCCCGCATTTCCCTTTCTATCCAGGATGGCTCTTTTTTAAACAATCCCATACTTATTGATGTCATGAATAGGGCCAAGGCCAATAATGGCAAACTTCATTTGATGGGATTAATTAGCACCGGGTCTGTCCATTCCAGCATGGACCATCTTTATGCCCTTTTGGAAATGGCAAAAAAGCAGGGATTAGAAAATGTTTTTGTGCATCCTTTCACGGATGGGAGAGATTCTCCTCCCACCTCAGGAGTAAAAATTATTCAAACTATGGAAGAGAAAATGAAAACCATTGGACTGGGAAAAATAGCCAGTGTCTGCGGAAGAAATTGGGCCATGGATAGAAATAACAATTGGGATCGAGTTGAAAAAGCTTATTTAATGCTTACCGAGGGAAAGGGCGAACAAATTCAGGATCCTATTAAATATTTGCAAGATTCATACACAAAAGGAATAACCGATGAATATTTGGAACCAGGAGTTGTTATTGGCGAAGACGGAAAACCCATAGCCTTAGTTGAAGATAATGATTCACTGATATTTTTCAATTTCAGAGAAGACAGAGCCAGGGAAATATCCATCGCTTTTTCTGTCCTAGAGTTCAAATATTTTTCCAGAAATAAATTTCCTCAAATAGCTTTCGCCACTATGACTGAATACGAAAAAGGACTTCCGGTAGGTATCGTTTTCCCCAAAGAAGAAATAGCTAATGGATTGGGAGAATTTTTAAGCAAAAATAAAAAGAAACAGCTTCGCATTTCCGAAACGGAAAAATACGCTCATGTAACTTATTTCTTCAATGGAGGCAATGAAGAACCTTGGGAAGAAGAGGATCGAATTTTGATTCCTTCTCCTTCCGTTTCCAAGTTTGATGAATCTCCGGAAATGAGTGCCCCTCAGATTACAGAAAAACTGCTAGAAGCAATTGAACAAAAAAAATATGATTTTATTTTAGTGAACTATGCTAATGCTGATATGGTAGGACACACCGGAAATGAAAAAGCTTGCATAGAAGCAGTTAAATCACTTGATAAATCTTTGTCGATGCTTATTCCTGCAGTTATGAAAGTCGGAGGCTGCCTTCTTATTACCGCCGATCATGGAAACATTGAAGAATTAAAAAATATTAACACTGGACAAATTGATACTGAACATTCAACTAACCCAGTTCCTCTTTGGTTTGTCACTCCAGATAACCATAAAAATAAAAGTCCGGAAGAAATAAAACAGGAAGAAAGTGAAATCGGAGGATTGCTCAGCGATATTAGCCCCACGGTTTTGGATGCAATGGGAATCCCCAAACCACCGGAAATGAGTGGCGAAAGTTTATTGCCAATGCTCAAATAAAACGTAAACTGCATAAAAAAATCATTCCGATAAAAAGGAATGATTTTTTGTATTCTGAAAATCATGCAATTGACACCCTACCGCGCTAAACGCATACCGATTATTTTCACATAAAATTAATTCGCGCAAAATAGTTTTGTAAATTTCGGTTTATTGTTTTTTGGATCTATAATGCTCGCTCCTTAGGTTTAGTAACAAATATTCGTCTTCGTTTTTTATCTTTTCTTTTTCTTTCTATTTGTTCATACGTTTCTCCTGATGGAGATATTAATTTTCTAAAAGGAACTTTTATTTTACCTTCAGGAGTTTCAAAAATAGCAATCTCGCCATTACACCAAACTAACTTGCCGTTTATCCTGCCCTGCTCAGTCCTTAATCCATTGACTCCGATTTCGGGATATTCTCCATATATAGAACTGAGGGTTTCTGATCTAGAAAAGGAATAAGGTTTTCCTAAATCTCCTTCATTTATACCTAAATTTTCAAAATCTTTTTCATCCAGCATTTTATTTTCTTGAGACAAATCAGATGGTCCTTCTGGATTCTCAGGATTAATTTTTTTTCTAACTTCTTCAATTTTTAATAACTCAATAATTTTGTCTCTAAGACCAAGAGTATTTGGTATGCGACTCACATCTAGTCTTTTTTCTCTTGCTTGTTTTATGATATTTATCAATCTATCCGGCTCAAAAAATCCATTGATTCCTTGTATGCCACCACTATCCTCAATAAGTCTATATAGTTTTTCCCAATTATCAACTTTGTCTCTCAAGCCTTTAAACATCTGTAATTCTAAATCGCTTCTGTGATTTTTAAAAAGCTTTGGCTGGTTTATTTTTTTAAATTCTTCAAGTGTCATTGATGTTTTGTGCTCCAACGGAATTTCAATTGAGAGTTGCTTTGTTTCCGGATCGTAAGAATTGATCCTCCATTCTTTGCCCCGAAACATAAAGGTTTTTGGAACTCCGATTGCCGTTCCTTCAATTTCAAACCCACAATCTTTTGACAATAATGACATAGAATCCTGTCCTTCTTTTTTAGTTCCGCCTTCTGATTTTAATTCTTCAGCTGATTTCTTCTTAAGATCGGGATTGAATTTTTTGTATAGTTCCCATATTTCCATGCTTCTGTCTTTTCCGATTTTTTCCCCAAGAGGTTTAACATCTCTGTTGTATAATTCAAGATACTTCAACTCAGTTTTGTGAAAAATATCATCAGTGATTTTTCCTTCATCTAGCATATTTCCTACATCCGAAAATCTTTTTGCGTGTTTTAAAAACTCATCTAGATATTTCCTTTCATCCTCGGAAAGATTCTCCAAAAATTTTCTTTTTTCTTGCTCCAAATCTTCTCCCATTTCTTTTCTGGCATTTTCAATTTGTTTATCAGTAGCTAAAAACGTTTCATTTCCCTTATCATCAACTTCATATTCAGCGCCACCGTTTAACAATCCTGCATCAGAAAGAGTTCTTTCTTTTTTAATTTGTGCTATTTCTTGCGGAGTTTTTTGTTTTTCGAAATCCATATGTTTTTTCGTTAAAAAATTAAATTAATGTATCGGGTATCATTTTTTTAATTCTTGCTATGGATTCCAAATCCTCCCTTCTGGATATCTCTTTTTCCTTCTTTTTCACATCTTGTCTCAATAGCCTATCTGATCGCTTTGATCCCAGGTGCACAGTTGTCGTGACCACATTTTTTGAATTAGATTATTAAACATTATTCTGTATTGATTTTTCAAATACTTTAAAAAATTCATCCCGTAATTTTTTGACTTCTTCTGATCGAAAATACTCAGAATATTCATTTTCAAACTTGTCCATTTGTTTCCAATATTTATTTTTAACTTTTTCCCATTTTTTTCGTGATCTGCTCTTTTCGTCATCCGAATACTCATATCCACTGTCCTCACACCACTGATCATAAAAGCCTAACTCCTTAGGACGTTCGACATATTTTCGACCATTTTGTTTGCACCATTCTCTGGTTGGAATAATAAACATCTTGTTCCAATAAATTCCGATATTTTTCGTTTTCGTTGATTCATTATGAAAACTGAAAGTCACATTCTCTATCCCTGATAAATCTGATTTTTTAAATCCTTCCAGCTCCTTTTCCAATCTTTGAAAGAATAAATCGGATTCTGAGTTGCTTTTATCTACATAAAAAATTAAATAAGGCTCTGAAAATCCAGCTTTGTATAATTCTCCGGTTGAACGATAAAATTCATGCCCGCTACATCCCTCTTTAGTTTTTAGAAAAGACAATCTATTTAATTTTACGCATAATTCTCTTATGTCTTTGTCGATCATTTCTGGAAATTCTTCGGGATTAATTCCCGTATAATTATCGTAATCTAATCCTTTTTCTTTCAAAAAATTACTAAGGGATTTGACTATTTCTTCATCTGTCATATTCATATCTTCTCCTCCAGGAAAAACATCTTCTCTTGAAGGCATAACAAATCCTTCATTTTCCCAAAACTCACGCCAGTCATTTTTTTCATTCTCTCCATTGATCTTATTTCTCAATTCTTCGATTTTCTTTCGGTCAATTTTTTCTTGAATTTTTCTTTGATCAGCTGTTTTTTCAACATCGACACCAATATCGTCCTGTTTTCCCTTAGTTGGATTTTTTTTCGGTTCAATCCTATTATCTTTATCTTTGCCGGTTATTTCTGTTTTGGAGTCTTTAAAATTTTTTTTTGATTTTGACACCTGTTTAAATTTTTGTTCATTCATACTTTTATTTTTTCCAATCTTTAAAAAATAATCCGCCTCTCACTCTTTTGACGATCAACTTCTGTTTCTCTTTCCAGCCCAATCCTCTGACCATCTCGACTGGCAAGGTTACTGCCAGGCTAGTTTTGCCAATTCTTGTAATTTTTCTTATGTTTTTGTCTTTTAATTTCATAGTATATACTAACGTAAGTATTAAAATATATACTTCTATTTTAAGTTAAAACAAGTTTGTGGTCAAAAAAATCGTCTAATGGGACGATTTTTTTATGCAATATCTAAAATGTAACGACTTACGGCCTATTTAATAATCTTGTCCACAATTCCATATTCTTTGGCTTCTTCGGCGCTCATAAAATAATCCCGATCCGTATCTTTAATTATCTTTTCAATTTTCTGCCCACTATGTTTGGCCATGATTTTATTCAGCTTATCTTTCAGTTTTAAGATGTGTTTGGCGTGAATATCGATATCCGTCGCCTGCCCTTGAGTTCCGCCCATTACTTGATGAATCAGAACTTCACCATTGGGAAGAATGAATCTTCTTCCTTTCTCGCCTGCTGCCAAAAGAAGCGCTGCTCCAGAAGCCGCTAGTCCTACGCAAATTGTCTGCACATCAGCTTTGACATATTGCATCGTGTCATAAATAGCCAACGCGGAAGAAACTACTCCTCCAGGGGAGTTAATATAAAGCTTAATATCTTCCTTTGAACTTTGAGAATCTAAAAACAAAAGTTGGGCAATAATTGAATTGGCCACGCCGTCATCAATCGCGCTTCCTAAAAAAATTATCCTGTCCTTTAGGAGTCTTGAATAAATATCATAAGCTCGCTCTCCATAGCTAGTCTTTTCAATAACAGAAGGAATTAAATATTGGCTGGTGTTTTTCATTCACCCTGTTAAATAAGATTTGAATTCCTCTTAGGAAAACAAACTATTTGTAATTAATTATTCGATTTAATTTATCCTATTAATAATATCATAATCAAATCTTAATTTTTAATTTTCAGATAAAAATTAAAAATTTATTTAACAGGGTAAATTTTATAAAGACTCTAAATATTCAAAAGTCTTCTCGTTCATCAAAACTCCTTTTGTATAATCATACAATCTTCCCAGATCAATATTCTTTTCCATGTCTTTTTCTTTCTTATAATATTGAAGGGTTTTATTCATTTCTTCTTCGACTTTTTCATTTTCCACTTTAATTTCTTGTTCTTTGGCAATTTCTTCCAGAATTAATGCGGATTTGACTCTTTTTTCGGCTTGGACCTTCCACTCTTTTGCCAAGTCCTCTTCTGTTTTTTTCATTTTTTCAAGAAAATCTTGCAGATTCATTCCCATTTGAGATAACTGAATTTCAAATTCCTGAAACATCTTGGAAAGTTCGCTTTGCATTAAAACTTCCGGAATTTCAGTTTCGGTAAGCTTGACAAGCTCTTCTAAAAATTCGCTTCGTTTCTTTTCTTTGTTTCCTGCTTCTTTTTCTTTTTCCATTCCTTCTCGAATGCTTTTCTTTAGGGCTTCCAGATTCTCAAATTTTCCCAGTGACTTGGCAAATTCATCGTTAATTTCAGAAACCTTCCTTTCCTGGACTAAATTTAATTTTACTTCAAACTCGGCATCTTTTCCCGCTAAACTTTTTTCATGATATTCTTCCGGAAATTTTAAGGTGAATTTTTTCTCTTCATTTTCCTTCATTCCAATTATATTTTCTTCGAAGCCAGGAATAAAGACCCCCCTCCCTAAAACCAGGGTATGGTTTTTGCTGGTTCCGTTTTCAATCGGAACTCCGTTTCGAAGAACTTTAAAATCTACAGAGACACTATCCCCATTTTTTGCCTCCCTACTTACCGTAATAAATATGGCTCGGCTCTCAGCAATTTTTTTAATTTCTTTTTCGATTTCTTCATCTTTAATCTCGCTACTAACGTCTTTAAATTTTTTGTTAATTTTTTTAATCTCATCCTTCCAAGATTTTATTTTTACTTCGGGAATAACCGCAGTTACAATCCTATACTCCAAATCGTTTCCTTCTGCTATTTTTAAAATTTCCGCTTTTGGAGATCCTATTGCGTCAATTTTTCCTTCTGCCAAAATATCAGCATAGGTTTTTTGAATGGCTTTTTCTGCCGCTTCTTGAATAATATTTCCTTTTCCCACTTTTTGCTCTACCATATTTTTTGGAGCTTTCCCCGGACGAAAACCAGGAATTTTAACTTCCTTGGATAGTTCTGAAGCAGCCTGGTCTAGGAATTTTTTCCATTCATCCCAAGTAACACTAACCTTGATTTCAATTTCGGAATGAGGAAGTTTTTTAATTTCTTTATTCATTAGTATGTAAAAAGCAAGGATACTTTTTGTTTTCTGTGAAGGAATCATTCCTGGCAAAAAACAAAAATGTATCCGAGCCTGTATTCAACATTAGATAATAAGTCCTGCAATAAGAAGAGCTACGATATTGATAATCTTGATCATTGGATTAATAGCTGGTCCGGCAGTGTCTTTGTATGGATCTCCAACAGTATCTCCGGTTACTGCTGCTTGGTGCGCCAAGGAACCCTTTCCGCCAAAATGACCTTCTTCGATATATTTTTTGGCATTATCCCAAGCTCCTCCTCCACTGGTCATTGAAATTGCCACAAAAATTCCAGTAATAATTGAACCCACCAAAAGCCCACCAAGAGCTTCCGGTCCAAGAATAAATCCAACCAAAATCGGAGTTAGAACTGGAATGATAGCCGGAATAATCATTTCTTGAATTGCAGCCTTGGTAACAATATCTACACTAGTTGCATAATCCGGCTTAGCCGTTCCTTCCATTATTCCTTTAATTTCTCTGAATTGCCTTCGCACTTCTTCCACCACTGCTCCAGCCGCTTTGGAAACTGACCGCATACTGATTGAAGCAAAGAAATAAGGAATGATTCCTCCAATAAGAAGTCCGGCCAAAACTTTGACATTGTCCAGAGCAAAAATGATATTTTGGCCCTTGTCACTTAGTTCCTGGACATAGGAAGCAAACAAAACAACAGCTGCCAATCCCGCTGAAGCAATTGCATATCCCTTGGTAACTGCTTTGGTGGTGTTTCCTACTGCATCCAGCGAATCGGTTACTTCTCTGATTTCATCTCCCATTTCTGACATTTCCGCAATCCCTCCGGCATTATCGGTAATAGGGCCAAAGGAATCAATAGCCACAATTATCCCGGCCATAGAAAGCATACTCATCGCCGCCACTGCTACGCCATAAAGTCCAGCTAGCCAAAAAGAAGCCAGGATTCCGGCAACGATTATCAACACCGGAACTGCAGTTGATTCCATACCAATTGCCAGTCCCATAATGATATTGGTTCCATGCCCGGTTTTAGAAGAACTAGCAATAGCTTTAACCGGTCGATATTTTTTAGAAGTATAATATTCAGTGACAACTACCATTCCCGCTGTTACCAAAATTCCAACAAGAGACGAAAGAAAAATATTTTGGAAGGAATAAATTCCATTTTCATTCATGATCATTTTGGTGACTGGATAAAAAGCCAGTAGAGCAATAACCGAAGAAGCGATTAATCCTTTATAAAGCGCTCCCATAATATTCACATCTCCGGCTTTCTTATTTTTATCTTTCGCTCCCAGACGCACAAAAAATATTCCCAAAATCGAAGCCACAATAGAAACTGCCCCCAAAGCCAAAGGATACAAAATTGCATTTCCAAAACTTGGAAAAGCCAGTGATCCCAAGATCATCGCGGCAATGGCAGTCACAGCATAGGTTTCAAAAAGGTCAGCTGCCATTCCAGCGCAATCGCCTACGTTGTCTCCAACATTATCAGCAATTACAGCTGGATTTCTAGGATCATCTTCTGGAATTCCAGCTTCCACTTTTCCAACTAAATCCGCTCCCACATCAGCTGCTTTAGTAAATATTCCCCCTCCAAGTCTGGCAAAAATACTAATCAAACTTCCTCCAAATCCCAGTCCAACAAGAGCTTTAAGGTCTCCAGTAATTGCATAAAATCCGGCAACTACCAGAAGTCCTAATCCCACAACTAAAAGTCCAGTTACTGATCCGCCCTTGAATGCTACATCCAACGCTCTTCCCAGACTACTTTTCGCAGCTTCTGCTGTTCTAACGTTAGCTCGAACAGCCACATTCATTCCGATATATCCAGCTAGCGCTGAAGCAGCTGCTCCAATAATAAATCCGATGCTAGCATTAAGACTGATGAAAAAATAAAGAGCAATAGCCACAAAGATTGCCACATAAGCAACTGTCTTATATTGCCTGTTGAGATAAGCCTTGGCTCCTTCCATGATGGCTTTAGAAATTTCAACCATCTTTCCCTCTCCTTCGGAAAATTTCATAACTTTCCAGGCTAAATAGAGAGCAAATGCGATTGCCACCAATGCTGCGGCAATAGAATAACCGATAATACCCATAACTCAAACCTTTTAAATTTTAAATTCTAAATTTTTTGATTTAGCCTTTAAAATTTTAAAAAAATAATTATTATTCTTTCTCCTCCTTGGATTTTTTAGCTTTCTTGGATTTTTTCTCTTTGGTTTCTTCTTTTATTTTTTCAGTTTTTTCTTCTGTTTTTACTTCTGTGCTTTCTGTTTCAGTTTGCATTTCATCTGCATCCCTCTGAATATCGCCAACAACATCAATTCTCCATCCAGTAAGCTTGGCGGCTAGCCTGACATTTTGTCCCTGTTTTCCAATGGCTAATGACAATTGATCTTCCGGAACTTTGACCACTGATTCTCTTTTTTCTTCATTGAGTTCAACCGACAGAACCTTAGCGGGACTGAGGGCCGCAGCAATAAATTTTTCTGCATTGTCATTCCATTCAATAATATCGATTTTTTCTCCGATAAGCTCATCAATAATTGCCTGAACTCTTGTTCCTTTTTGTCCCACGCAGGATCCAATTGGATCAACGCCTTCTTCTTTGGAAAAAACCGCAATTTTTGTTCTAGAACCGGCTTCCCGAGCAATACTTTTTATTTCTACCGATCCAGAAAATACTTCCGGAACTTCCAATTCAAAGAGTCTTCTGATTATTTCAGGATGAACCCGACTAAGGGTTATTCCAGGACCCTTTGGATCAGATTCAACTCTGGCTAAATATACTTTTATTCTTTGCCCGATTCGATAACGCTCTCTCTCGATCTGCTCTGACGGGAAAAGAACTCCGATTGATTTTCCAAGATCCACATAAACATTTCTTCCTTCAATTCTCTGAACGCTTCCGCTCACCACTTCCCCTTCTTTCTCCTTATATTCCTTAAACATTGAATCGCGTTCTGCTTCCCTAATTTTTTGAATAATAACCTGTTTGGCAGTTTGCGCAGCAATCCTTCCATATTCAGTTTTTGATTCTAGGGGAATCTCGATAACATCTCCTAATTTTACTCCTTTTTTTAACTTTTTGGCTTCTTCAACAACAATATCTCTCTCCTGATTAAATCTGGGGAGTTTATCTTCATCGAATGATTCTATCTCTTCTGGTTTTTTGCTTTTTCCTTCAGCCTTTGAATTTTCAACACCATCAACATCTTCTTTCTCTTCGCTTTCAATGGGAAATTCCCTGACACTTTCATCAACCACCTCAAGCACTTTGAAAAATTTAGCAGACCCGTCTACCTCATTGAATTCAGCCCTAATATGCTGGCCTTTTTTGCCATACTCTTTTTTGTAAGCTGCCGCTAAAGCCGCTTCGATAGTTTCAACCACCTTGTCTTTAGAAATTCCTTTTTCCTCGGCAATCTGCATAATAGCGCTTCCAAATTCTCCAAGACGCATTGAGCCTGAAGTATCCTCATCGTTATTTTTTTTAAGTTTTCTGGCCATAAATATAGCTTTTTAAAAATTTATTATCTTCAGACTTTTTTATAAGAAAAGGTTCGCTTTCCGCGAACCCTGATCCATCAACCGTATGAATTAAGTTTATCAAAAAATCTACAGCTTGTCAACCTGGAGGTGATTAGAAATTACTATATCCTCTTAACATCTTATCAATTGCATAGATAATGACAAGTCCCGATAACGCCACTGCCACTCCCACAACCGACCATTTCATGCTTCTTTTTGCATTATCAAGTGTTTCTTCGTTTCCAGTCGAAAGGATGTATTGGAGTCCTGAAATGATAAAAGCAATAATCGCTAAAATCCCAAATATGCTTAAAATCCAATAAAGAATATTTGTAATGATTGTGACTATTCCTCCCGAGGGATCTGGAAGATTGGTGCTAGCCGGAAAACAGACACCGCCTATTTCTTCGAAGCCTGATCCGCATTTTGTCCCGGCTCCTGTGCTATTTCCAGCTCCAGGTTCATAGTTGGGAGTTTCTTCCCCGGTTCCAGGTTCGTAATTAGGAGCTTCATTTTCGGTTCCGGGTTCATAATTACGGACTTCATTTCCGGAATTTTCAGTATCGGCTTGTGATGTCCAACACATATTTCCCAAACATTTTGCTCCATATGACGCGCAAGGGACACAAGTCAATCCGGACTGACAATCGACAGCCGTATCACAATCCCCTCCCTTTCCTACTGTTCCCGCTCCCTGAGCCGTTGGTGAGCTGGATACAGCAAATAGTCCTAGCAAAAAAATCAATGAAGCAATAACTATTTTTGTATTTTTTTTCATTTTATTTTTTACCCTGTCAAATAAGATACTAGTGGATAAATAACAGGATAATTTTAAAAATAAGAATAGCCACGAAGCGCATTATCAACAGCATAAATCACAATTAGTCCGGAAAGCGCGACCACTACGCCAATGATGGAATATATCATGGCGTCTTTAGCATGTTTCATTGTGTCTTCATTGCCGGAAGAAATAATATACATTATTCCCGAAATGACAAATCCGATAACTGCCAAAACTCCGAAAATCCCCAGAATCCAATACATAATATTATGCACTATGTCATAAATAGACCCCTCTGGAAGCCCCGAAGAAGATGCAGCACTTCCTGGATTCCACTGCGCATAAGCCAAAAGGGGAGCAAATAGCATTAGAGACGCTACGATTGTATTTTTTAATTTATTCATATTGTTTATAAAAATATTTATTATATTCTACCATAATTTGAAACAAAAACAAAACAGTCCCGAAAGACTGTTTTGATAATATATATACTTTTGATTTTAGCTAAAATTAAAATCCACTTTGAGCTCCAAGCATATTGTATGCCGCATTCATCACAACGAGTCCGAGCAGAGCCACAATTATTCCAATAATAGAGTAAATCATAGCATTTTTAGCCGATTTCACTCGATCTTCATCACCTGCTGCGGTGAAATACAAGATTCCTGCAATAGCAAATCCAATTACTCCCATAATTCCAACGATAATGAGAATCCATCTCATAAAATTCTTAACTATATCCATAAGAGAAGCCTCGGGAAGATTGGCATCGGTCGGAGCCTGAAATTGAGCCATTGCTAAAGCTGGAGCAGCCATCAAGAATACTGAAATTGTTCCGGCAATTTTTCTAATTTTATTTTTCATATAACACCTCCTTTTCTGTTTTTATTTTTATCCGCCTGCATCGCCTTGCGAAGCATGGCGGGCAGGTTTTTATTTTAAAAATCCGCTAATTGTTTTGATAATAATCATTCCCGTTAAAGCGACAGCGATTCCAATAATTGAATACATCAATGCCTTTTTGGCCATTTTTATCTGATCTTCATTTCCAGAAGAGATAAGATAAAAAATTCCGGAAACCGTTAAGGCTATTATAGCAATAATTCCGAATATCTGCAATAAAAAATTCAGAATATTTAACAGAAGCTGTGAAATATTTGGCGCCTCGTCGATAACGCCGGCGTGAGCAATGTTTATTAGACTTGTCATTAGTCATTAGTGTCATTAGTCATTGGCTTTTTCTTTTTCACCAACTGATCCAATAAAACTGTTTAACTTTTTAATCAGCAATACGTAATCAGAGAAAACTTTTCTAGCATTTCCTGTTTTAATGTATCCCAGATCCCTTGATAAAAATATAAAATCCTGAACTTCGCAAATAGAACCGCGTGCGTTGTAATAAAATTTTATTTTATCCTTAAAATGATATCTGCCAAAACCTTCTGCGATATTGGCGCAAACCGATGCGGATGCTCTTCTTATTTGATCAGTAATGGCATATCTTTCCTCTGCTGGAAACTTTCTTGTTAATTTATATATTTCAAGCCTTAGCTTATGTGCAATTTTCCAAATTTCCAGGTCATAAAAACATTTAACCATAAACTTCTAATGACCAATGGCTTAATAACTAATGACCCCGATTAATTTCGAAGATCAACTGTGTTTCCATTCACTTTTGGTTCGTTTCGCTGAGTCGAAGCGGGTTCCCATGGTTTTCCGGCTCGTGGATTGGTATATCCAGTTTTTCTATCCGATTGA
>CAZXKY010000017.1:0-13093 GCA_964641975.1 uncultured Bdellovibrionales bacterium
AAAACTCCTTTTTTTACTTTGATTTACAATAGATATTGTTAGCAAAATAGGAGTTTTTATGTAACTAAAATTTTTGGAATTTTGTGGGAAAATATTTGGTTTTACAAAAGTCTTCCAATTTTTTTAAACGATTACAACCATGGTTAAACAATTTGTCACTAACCTTTCTTGTATTTGCTACTTTACGAGCTTTATTTATCATTTTCCCTCTTTTTCCTTGTTTTTATTTATGGCAAACTCATAATTTCTCATTGATAGTGTTAAATGTTCTCTTATGATTGTTTTTGCTTTTACTGAATTATGTAGGCTTATTGCTTTTATAAGTTTTTGGTGATATGAATAACCATCTTCATTACATATTGCAAGTAATGATGTATGTATCATTGACTCAATTATATTTCCCAACGATTCTATGAATAATTCCAAAAGCTCATTTTCCACTTCCTCGATATCCGTCTCAATTTCTCCCAAATCTCTCGGCGGTTGATATTTATAGAAATATCTGGTGAGAGGAATTTCATATCCTACTTTTCCGACTTTTCCGTCTTTTATGTCCGTTACTACTTCATTAATCCAAGCATCCGGAACAAACGGCTTCACTTCTTTTTCAAAATATTTATATATATTCTGATAATAAGGAACGTTTTCCGTGTCCCGCAGTTCACTGTCTGATTCCGGATTTTCTTTAGCGTCCAAAATTACATCAGCCGTTTCGTCTCGCTCGGATAATTCCTGCCAAATTATCTTAAAAATATTTCCCAGAACCTTAACTTTTTCTTTTTTGAATTTATTTTCCAAGTCAGTCAAAAAACTTTTCTTATTTTTGTATAGCTTACCGCCAAAATTTTCAAGAATATTCAACATCTTTTCTTGCAGATTTTTCCATTCTTCATTTTCTTTGATTCCTGCAGCTCCTTTTTTCTTACTTGGAGTTAAATTACCAAAAATCTTATTGTCTCTTAATTTTTCAATTCTTTCCGGGCTAGCTTGAAAATTCAATTTTAATGGTCTCTCAATTACAATCTGTCTAAATGCAAAATCAGTCGTGGAAAATATTTTTGAATACTCATTATTTTTAAAGTTTTCATATAATCCCAAGATTCTTTTTTTGTCTTCCACGGAAATTTCATTACGCTTGTTGCCCAAGCTTTTTCGCATTTTCTTGAAAAAAGTCCGCGCATCAATAAGCTGCACTTTTCCTTTTCTCTTCTCTTCTTTCCTGTTGCTCAAAAACCAAACGTAAGTATTGATACCAGTGTTATAGAAAAGTTGATCAGGCAGTGCCACAATTGCCTCCAAATAATCTTTTTCCAAAATCCAACGACGTATTTCACTTTCTCCGCTTCCAGCATCCCCTGTGAAAAGTGGTGAACCATTAAAAACAATCGCAATTCTCGATCCACCCTCACTCACATTTCTCATTTTGGAAATCAAGTGCTGCAAAAAGAGAAATTGTCCATCCGAAATTCTCGGGAGTCCTGCGCCAAATCTTCCAGCGAAACCTCTTTCCGCTTCCCTCTCCACTGCTTCTTTATCTTTTTTCCAATCCACTCCGAAGGGTGGGTTTGTCAGGCAATAATCAAAATGATCTGAAAGAAACTGATCGTTGGAAAGCGTGCTGGCTTTGGAATGATCTTTATCCCCTCCTTTAATATTATTAGGCTCTTCGTTTTTAATAAGCATGTCAGATTTGCAAACCGCATAAGTTGCCGGATTCAGCTCCTGACCAAACAAGAAAATGTCAGCTTCTTTATTAATAGTATTTAAAATATGCTCTTTGCTTGTCGTAAGAATACCACCTGTTCCACAAGCACAGTCATAAACAGTCTTGATAATATGTTTCTTTTTCAAAATTTCTTTGTCCGGAGAAAAAAGCACTTCTACCATCATTTCAATAACTTCACGCGGAGTATAATGCTCTCCGGCTGTCTCATTGGATTGCTCGGCAAACTTCCGAATCAGTTCTTCGAAGATATACCCCATATCATGGTTAGAAGTGGTCCTCGGATGAAGATCTACCCTGTCTAATTCTTTTAGCACCAGAAACAGCAGATTACCGCCCTCCAAACGATCAATTTGCTTTTCAAAATCGAACTTAGCAATGATGTCCTGGATATTGTTGCTAAAACCTTGGATATAATGTCGAAGATTCTTGGAAATATTTTTTGGATCTTCCAAGAGTTTCTTTAAATCATACGGAGAAATATTGTAGAACCCAGTTTTGGTAGCTGCCTTTAAAACCGGCTCAACATCAACTTTGCCCTTGAATTGATTATATTGCTCTAAAACCTTCGACTTTGTGTCAATCAAAATAGAATCCAAACGCTTCAAAACAACCAGGGGCAAAATCACATCCTGATATTCATGTTGTTTCCAACTTCCGCGAAGAAGTTCCGCAATACCCCAAATCAAACCGGCTTTTGAAATTGAATTATTCATGATTTTTTATTTTCGAATTATGTTGATTAAATAAATCTAGATATTCCCGCAAGTAAAAGATTCTGTTTTTAGATTTTCCTGTTTTTTCAATAAACAATCCTAATCTTTCAAAATCTTTGGCGATAACACTGGCAGTTTGAAAAGTAACCGGAATTAATTTTTCAATATCCCGAACTGTGACGACCGGATCTGTAAACAATTTAAGCAGTAGTTGCTTTCCTAATTTCTGTCTTTTGATTCCCATTCCGACTTCGATAGCATTTTCATATTTCTTGCGCAATTCAATTATTTTTTCAAAGGTTTCTTTTCCTTTCTTGGAAGTCTCCAAAACTCCGGTCAAAAAGAAACGAATCCAATGTTCAATATCATTTCTTTCCCGCACCAAAGAAAGCGCGTCATAATATTTTGACCTGTTCTTTTCAAAAAAATCAGAAAGATATAGGGTTGGCTTTTTCAGAATCCCCAGACTTACTAATTGCAAAGTTATTGCCAATCTTCCGATACGTCCATTGCCATCCAAAAATGGATGGATAGTTTCAAATTGATAATGACTGACTGCTGCTTTAATAAGATCGGGTATTTCCAAGTTTTTGTTATACCAAAAATCTTCCAGATCACCCAGGAGTTCTGGCAAATCTGAATTATGCGGAGGAATGAAATATGCGTCCTTAATGGTTGCGCCGCCAATCCAATTTTGACTTCTGCGAATTTCTCCTGGCTGTTTTGCATAACCTCTCACTCCAGAAAGCAAAATTCTATGTGTATCTTTTATTAGGCGCATTGAAAAAGGAGGTTCTTTTGGTTTATCCATTCTCTCGACAGCGTAATTGATAGCTTTGATGTAGTTATGAACTTCTTCCCAATCATCACGCTTTTCTGGATTGATTTCCTCTTGAGAGAGCAACACTTCATCTAGATTTGTTTTGGTTCCCTCGATGCGACTTGAAGTTGTGGCTTCTTTCGCTACATGCATTTGAATAAAAAAATCCACATCAGGAACTAATGTTGAATAAGCATTAAGTTCCCCAAGATACCTCATTGATTCTGCCAATAGCAAATCAATCCTTTTGTCATTCCATTCAAAAGGTTTGTTTATATAAGACGGTAAAAAACTTTTATATTCCGTTTGTTGCTTATATGAGCCTGCAATAAATTTGCCTGCTGTTATCTTTGAATTTGAGTTTATCATATTCAAAGTTTATCAGTTTACTTTGAATCTGTCAAGAGGTCATTCCAAGCAACGCTCTTTTAGGCTAAAATAAGCATTTTTTGTCACAATAATATGATCTACAATTTCTATTCCCAATATCTTCCCCGCTTCCTTGAGACGCATGGTTATTTCCAGATCATCTTCTGATGGCTCCGAATTTCCCGAAGGATGATTATGCGTCACGATAATTTGGGCTGCCAAATTTTTCACTGCCGGTTCAAAAACTTCTCTGGGATGAATCAGACTAGCATTCAGCGTTCCGATGGAAATTGTTTCTTTGTGGATTAATTGATTTCTGGCATTGAGATAAAGTGCAACAAGATGTTCCTTCTTGGCATTGCGCAGTTCTTGAATTTGTGCGACCGCATCTTTGGCTGAGTTGATTGTTGGCAAAT
This sequence comes from uncultured Bdellovibrionales bacterium, assembly GCA_964641975.1. Lineage (GTDB taxonomy): Bacteria > Patescibacteriota > Minisyncoccia > Moranbacterales > JAKLHP01 > JAKLHP01. The sequence continues at coordinate 4,045 of CAZXKY010000017.1, forward strand.
TATTATCCTCGACTTCCAAAGCTCTTTTGGTTAATTCAAAAGCCGCCAGCAATAAACACGCCTTGCTCTGACCGATGCCTTTAATTTTTGATAAATTTTCAAAATCAAGTGACAACAATTTCTTAGTAGGAAATTTTTGCAATATTTCCTTGGAAACTTTCATGACATCCTTACCCTCAATCCCTGTTCTTAGCAAAATTGCCATAAGCTCACTATCTCGAAGATTTTCCACTCCTTTTTCAATCATTTTTTCCCTTGGCATTTCATGTTTTGGGAGGTTTTTTATTTTTGCCATTTTTTATTTCTTTGAGTAATAGTCTTTAATCATCAATCCACCTTTAACTTTTTTGACTGAAACTTTCTGGCGTTCGCGCCAGCCGAGATCGCGGACAAGTTCGATCGGCAAGGTGAGGCCGATGCTTTGCTTGCCAATTTTGGTCAGTTTTCGGATATTTGTTTCGTCTGTTCTTTTATTTGCCATAGTTTTAAATAAGTAATTATGTAAGTAATTAATTACGTAATTATCGCATATTCTAATTTTACCCCCTTCCTCCCATATTTCAAGGAAAAATTTTATTCCCCTAATACCAGCTTTTGTCCCCTTTCTTTTTTGGTTTCCATTCCAGAAGCTTGTCAGTCTCAAGTTCGATTTTGTCGGCTCGACGGAAATTTCGGATTTGTTTTCGGTTCACAATCGGAAAGTGCTTTATTTCATCCAAAGTTTCGGGAACATAATCAATTTCCTCTTTGGTAGTCATCCATCCCAGCTTATCAAATTTTTTGAGATTAAGGGGAACGGAGTAGCTTCGCAGGTTTTTTCTCCCTTTCCGATCATAATATTCATGAAAATAGCTCATCGCCAGCTCTCTAATGGAATTGTAAACCGGCTCGCGGTAGCGAAGGACCACATGATTGGTTTTGGAAATAGCGCCCCACTTGCCATATTGTTTGAAAACGGCAATAACATGGTCAAAATCATACTTGTTGTTTGCCTTGAGATCAACGAGAAGTGGCGGATATCCGTTCACCCGCAGAGCCAAAGCTGCCAGTGTCGCACCTTCCACGCAATGGCAGATTCTCTTTTCCAAGACTGTCATTGGAGACAAACTGGTATCTTCGCCGTCTTCCTCAAAATTCATCGGAATCTTGTCCAAAAAGTCCTGAATCTTCTTGGGAGTATTCAGTTTTTTCAAAATTTGCAGCTCCTTTTTCTCTATTCCAAACATCTTGGTTGCCATTCTTTAATTTCTTATCAATTTGCCTATATTCTCAGTTTACCCTCATTTAGGCTTTATTTCAAGAACACAAACAAACAAAAACTGGCCCCGCAAAATGCGAGGCCAGCTGAAAGAACTAATTTTCTACAAGACTACAATACTGCTTCCTTAGCAGCTTTGGCTAGTCGGAATTTAACAACGGTCTTGGCAGCAATCTGAATCTTTTCTCCGGTGGCCGGATTAATTCCAGCTCTTGCTTTTCTGTTTGCCTTAACCATCTTTCCAAATCCCGGGAGAACAAACATACCACTCTTTTTCACTTCAGAGTAAGCCATGTTTACGAGTTCGTCCATGAGATTCACAACGTCTTTCTTAGCAATACCGGTTTTTTCGGCCAGTGCTGCCATGAGCTGTGACTTGGTCATCTTCGCCATAGTTTTTTTATATTAAATTAATTAACTCCCCTATAATAATCTATTATAGCATACTATCTGAAAAAAGGCTAGTGTTTATGAGCTTTTTAAAAATCATGTCAACCCCTCACCAAAAAATCATCGTGTTAAAAGCACAAAGCACCAACCAGAACACTTTTTTATTTAAAGCGATATTTTAAAAAAATCAGGCAGTAATTAGGCGTGCTGCCTGATTGTTGCTTCTCCTCCTTTAATTTTAGCTAGCTGAAAAGATAATCCAAAAACATAAATAGCTGATATTCCTACGATCAAATAAACAATTCTGGACAAAATCGACATTTCCCCAAAAATAAATCCGACAAGGTCAAGACCAAAAATTCCAACCAATCCCCAGTTGAGTCCCCCAATAGCAAGGATTATAATAGCAATCCAGTCTATATAATTTAAACTCTTCATATGACATTCACCTCCTTCCTTCATTTGTGTATATTGTAATACTCCAAAAAAATCAGAAAATTTCGCTGTTTTTACAAAAACAATTTCATCCTTGAAAAATACCTTTTTCCCTGCTAATATTGAATTATTATGACAAAAGAACTTCCGAAAAATTACAACGCCAAAGAATCTGAAAAAAAATGGCAGTCCTTCTGGGAGAAGGAAGGGATTTATAAATTTGACGAGAATTCAAAAAAGCCCGTTTTTTCTATTGATACCCCTCCTCCCTACATCAGCTCCGATTCGCTCCACACCGGCCATGCCATGAGCTATACTCAGGCAGAAATTATTGTCCGCTATCATCGAATGAAAGGGGAAAATATTTTTTATCCGATGGGATTCGATGACAACGGCCTTCCGACGGAAAGATTTGTAGAAAAGAAATATAAGATAGACAAATCAAAAATTACCCGCAAGGAATTTGTCGAGCTGTGCCTCAAGGAAACCAAAGAAGGCGGAAAGAAATATGAAGAACTTTGGAGAAGATTGGGTCTTAGCGTCGATTGGTCGCTTCTCTATTCCACTATTAATCCGCTTTCCCAAAAAATATCCCAGAGATCTTTTCTTGATTTATACAAAAAAGGAAGAATCTATCAGGAGGAAGCTCCGACTTTTTGGTGCACCCAGTGTCAAACCGCTCTGGCTCAAGCTGACCTAGAAGACAAAGAGGAAAAATCTCTGATGTATGATATTGAATTTAAATTTGATTCGCCAACTGGCGAAGGCGACCCGGCAGTGATTTCCACTACTCGCCCAGAACTTATCCCTGCCTGCGTGGCACTCTATGTTAATCCAAAAGACGAAAGATACCAGAAATATATCGGCGGCTCTGCTATCGTGCCGATAACCGAGGAAAAAATTCCGGTAAAAACCAGCGAAGCGGTTGAGATGAAAAAAGGAACCGGACTCATGATGGTTTGCACTTGGGGAGATACAGAAGATATTGAAAAATGGAAAGCCGACAAATTAGATACCAAACTCATTATCGATAAGAACGGAAAGATAAACGAAAAAGGCGGAAAATACGCAGGAATGAAACTTAAAAATGTGCGCGAAGAAATTCTCAATGATTTGGAAAGATCAGGACTTCTCAAAAATAAAACGGAAATCGCGCATACTTTGAATATTCACGAGAGATGCAAGCAACCAGTTGACTTTTTTGTTTCTCCTCAATGGTTCGTGAAAATTTTGGACATCAAAAATGAGCTAAAAAAACGGGGCGAGGAACTGAATTGGCATCCAAAATTTATGAAAACCCATCTGGACAACTGGATTGAAGGACTAAAATGGGATTGGTGCGTTTCCCGCGACCGTTTTTTTGGAGTTCCTATTCCACTTTGGAAATGTGAAGATTGCGGTGAAATAATTCTGCCAGAAGATAACGAACTTCCCGTCGACCCAAGAGAAACTCTTCCTCAAAATCCGGTTTGCCCCAAATGCCAGAGCCAGAATATCAAAGGCGAACTGCAAGTAATGGACACGTGGATGACTTCTTCCACTACTCCACTTATTAATAATCACTGGGGAGAAGAAGATGAAAAAAATATTTATCCGATGAGCGTTCGCGTTCAGGGATTTGAAATAATCCGCACTTGGCTTTTTTATACTTTAGTCAAAGCGCATCTCAACACCGATTCGATTCCCTGGAAAGATTTGATGATTTCCGGCTGGGGACTAGCTAAGAACGGAGAAAAGATGAGCAAATCGCTCAATAATTTTGTGACCGCCGAAAGCATGCTAGAAAAATACGGCGCTGATGCTCTGCGTTTCTGGTCCTGCGGAGCGACGCTCGGAATGAATCTTAGATTCAGCGAAGATGATATGCGAGCTGGACAGAAACTTCTCACCAAACTTTGGAACGCAACCCGATTCGTAATGATGAATCTGGAAGATTATGACAGAAACACCCCTATTAAAAGAAAGGATCTATCTGAAGCGGATGTTTGGATTTTGAGTGAGCTATATGATTTAATAAATTTTGCCACAGACGAATTTGAAAAATATGAATTTGCTAGAGTTAGGATATTATTAGAACATTTTTTCTGGACAAAATTCACAGATAATTATATTGAGCTCGTAAAAGGACGCCTTTATGGGGAAGATGAAAAAGAAAGATTATCTGCTCAGTTTACTTTATTTTCTATAATTAAATCCTTAATAAAATTATTTGCTCCAATTCTACCTCATTTAACAGAAGAGATTTATCAACAATTCTTAAGGGAAAAAGATTCTCCAGTTTCTATCCATATTTTATCCTGGTGGGACAAGACTGGACCTGATTTTGATCCAATATTCAATAAAGATCCACAATGGTTAATAAATAAAAATGAATTGCTGATTGATGGCAAAAAACTTTTGGAAATCATTGCCGAAATACGCAGACTTAAAGCGGAAAAAGGATTGAAACTTAGCGAATCTTTCTCGAAATTAACCATTGAAACGGATGGTGATTTTATCCTTAAAATTAAAGAAGATCTTCAAAAACTTTCTCACGCGGAAAATATCGAGATCAAAAAATCAAAAGACTTAAAAGTGGAACTTGAAAAATAGCGCCACAAAAATAATTTTAATGAAAATTGTTCAGTCATTTTTTCTTGGAATCCTAGGAGCGATCGGCGCTTTAATTTTAGAGATTGTCGCATTATCCTTTCTCACTCCGATCTCCTCCACTTCTGAAACAATTTCCCGAGAAATTTCTTCCCTGGGTTATCTTTTTTTTATCGCCATCGCCATAGAAGAATTCTTAAAATATATTCTGATCATCAAAGTGATTTCCAAAATATCCGAGAAAAAAAATGTTGTGCTGAATTCTTTGTTTCTGGGATTCGGATTTTCAATGCTTGAACTGTTTTCTTTTTATTGGAACTATCGCAGCGGAATCGATTTTGACCTATTAGCTATTATTGGAATAATAATCGTGCATACCTCAACAGCTGTAATAATCGGATTTTCCGTCCTAAAAAATTTCCTTCCAAGCTTGTTTTTCGGATTTTTCGCGTCCTTTGTCATCCATTTGGCGTATAATACTCTGGGAGCATCAGAACATCCGTATCAAAAACAACTCATCGTCGGACTGTTGGGAATACTCATTATTTTGGTTTTTTTCTTGCTAATAAAGTCAATAATTGTTGATAATAAAGAGAAAATCAGCTAGCTTCTTGCTTTTTAAGGATTCCTATTTTATACTAAAATAAGTTAAACAAATAATATTAAAATAAAGATATGCCCGGTAGTGAAATCTTAACTGGGCTTCGCCCAAATTCATGTGGGCAGAAATAAATAAAAAAATTATTTTAAAGGTTTTGATGCTATAATTATTTTCTATAATATTATAATGTCAAAATTCTACTACTGGGTATGACCAAAGTAAAAAAATCTTTTCTGGAAATTTTAACTGGAGCCAAAAAAATTGACGAAGATGGCAACCATTCAATGCCCGTTTACGCAGAAGAAGAAGCGGAAATAATGATGAATGAGCGTCCACAACATATGATGACCCAGCCCGAAACAGCACCTAGCGCTTGGACCAGTGGAAGTGATATCGAGGGACAGCTTACCATTGATGTTTATCAAACAGAAAGTGATATTGTCATTAAATCTACTATTGCCGGAGTAAAGCCGGAAGATTTGGATGTCGCTATTAACAATGACATGGTCACTATTCGGGGAGAAAGAAAGAATGAAGAAATGGTCGGTTCGGAAAATTATTATTATCAGGAATGTTATTGGGGATCATTTTCAAGATCAGTCGTTCTCCCGGTAGATATTATTTCCGAAAAAGCGGAAGCATCCCTTAAAAATGGGATCTTAACAATCCGCCTCCCTAAAGCAGACATCAATAGAATTAAAAAAATACAGGTCCGCGGATTTTAAAGCACTTTTGGCATTTCAAAGAAGAGCTGGACACTATTGTTTCAGCTCTTTTCTTTAAGTTGAAATTGGGTTATTCTTATATTAGTTATCCACCCTGTTAAATAAGCTAAATTTCAGCCGGGTGAGAATACAATGCCCAAACTATTTTATCGAATATTCCTATAATTTAATTGGTATATTAAACAGGGTGAAAAAGATCAATCTTTTCTATTTTTTTGTTTTGTTATCATTCGGAGTTTCTGCTCCGCTAGTTAAGGCTGCCGACGCTATTCCTCTTAATTTTAATGAACTCGTTTTAACCGTCGCTGACCAGAAAGAAACGCTTTCCAGGGATCAAATTGAGGATTTCTTTTTAATTGAACCGACCTTGAAAATAAGCCCAGGGAAAAAATCAGAGATAGAAAACATCCGATACTGCCCAACTAGTCCGGTATTGTGCCGGATACTTTCCAATACAAACCAGATGATTTTTTTAAAAAAAGAAACTGGCATTTCAGCCAACAGGGAAAAGATTGAAGTTTTTGTGAATGAATTGTCTGAAAAAATAGATAAGGACCCGATTAATGCAAAGTTCAAGATGGAAGGAGATGGAACTGTTTCTTTCACACCTGACCAAGCAGGAATCGCCATTGATATTTCCAAGAGCGCCACGATTATTTATGAAAATCTGACAGCAACAAACCAGTTCCAGGAAACAAAAGAAATAGCCTTGACTTACGAATCTATAGATCCGGAAATAAGATCGTCAGATGTCAATAACCTGGGAATTAATACTCTTATTGGAGAAGGAAAATCAAATTTCAGAGGATCGCCAAAAAACAGGATATTTAATATCAATGTGGCCACAGAAAAATTTAACGGTGTTCTGATTAAACCGGGGGAAGAATTTTCTTTTGTCCAAACGCTGGGAGAAGTTGATGGAGAACACGGATATGCTCCGGAATTAGTAATTAAACAGGACAAAACTGAACCGGAATTCGGAGGAGGCATATGCCAGGTTTCAACTACTGCTTTCCGGGCAGCTATCAACAGCGGGCTGGAAATAACGGCCAGGAGAAATCACGCCTACCCTGTCGCCTATTATAATCCTCAAGGCATGGATGCTACCGTTTACGTCCCCAAACCTGATCTCAAGTTTATTAATAATACTCCGAGCAATATCCTCATCCAGACTAAGATAGAAGGGACCATGCTTACCTTCCAATTTTTCGGAACAAGCGATGGAAGAAAAGTTGAAGTTGTCGGACCAAAAATATTAGAAAGAAATGCTGATGGATCTATGAAAACAACTTTCACTCAAAAGGTATATGATAAAGATGGTAATGTTATCATCAATGATGTTTTTAACAGCAACTACGATTCGCCCAGTAAATATCCTCATCCTGGAGAGGAAAAATTAACCACCAAGCCCAAAGGCTGGTCTGATAAAGAGTGGAAAAAATACAAGAAAATAAATGGGATTTAGCCTCTCTTCTCATTGACTTGAAGCTATTAGTTTGTTATTATTCGTCTTGTTATTCATTTAATGAGCCCGTAGTTTCAGCCATAGGCTGATCCGCCTTTGGTGAACAACGGATACAATTTCTGCGCCCATAGTTCAATGGATAGAACACCAGCCTTCTAAGCTGGATATGAGGGTTCGATTCCCCCTGGGCGTACAAAATATTCAGTATAGTTAAAAGCGCTCATAGCTCAGTTGGTAGAGCAGTTATCTCTTAAGCAAACGGTCGTGGACACGTCCCTCACCAAGGTTTCTCTAAAATTATGATGCGCTCATAGCTCAGTTGGTAGAGCAGTTGCCTCTTAAGCAAACGGTCGTGGGTTCGAATCCCTCTGAGCGCACATAGAGAAACCTTGGTGAGGGATGAAGACAGTCCTCATGGCGCACAAAATTCACCCTATTCAAGCAGTTTTTCTGGAAGAAAAACATTTTGCTCCGCAAAATTTACTCAATAGGGCAAAAAAAATGATGGTGGCTATAGTTCAATGGTAGAACACTGGTTTGTGGCACCAGGTATCTGGGTTCGATTCCCAGTAGCCACCCCACCTGGCACCCTTGGCTCAATGGATAGAGCGTCTGGCTTCGGACCAGAAGGTTGGGGGTTCGAGTCCCTCAGGGTGCACCAAATAAAAAGAACCGGCTTCAGCCGGTTTTTTGTATTACTTCAACTTTTATTCCAAATTTTTAAATAAGATAATGTTAAAAAATATATTAAGGAAGTGATTTAGCACTATTTTCCGAAACATTGCTAACTGGAGCGCCGTTATTTAATAAAGGTTTTGCGCTTTGAGCGTCTCCTTCTTTCACCGGCTCTTCTACAAAATAAGAAGCAAAAATATCCCTTCCAGCTTGAATAGATTTTCCGTAGGCGTCTTTTTTCCTGTTTACTTCTTCCACCACTTTATTAAATTGCTGCTCTCTCAGTTCAACTTCTTTGTTTTGAGAATTTTGATATTGTTTTTTTTGCTCAGCATTCCAATCGGACCGATATGCAATTTGAAACCAAAAATAAACTCCTGCAAATAAAATCGCAAGGGAAAACAGCAGAAAAAATACCTTAAAATATCTGTCCCAAAAATCAAAACAGTATTTCAAGATATTTTTTGAAGTAAATGAATCTTTTTTAAATTTTAAAAAATTTGAGATGTTCATTTGTTTTCCAAATAAAAAACTATTTCTAGTTGAGAATATACCTTGTCTTTGTTTTCCAAACTGTTTTCTTCACTAATTTGCTCACTTGTTCTAGTAAAGGGATTTTTCGAAAGACCAGAACCGCTCTCCGCAGCCCTTTTTACTGCAACGGAAACAATATCTGAGTAAAATTCCATATTCTCTACCTTATTCATAAAATTTAGAAAATTTTCATATCGTCCATATAAAACTATCTTTATTTTTACGTATTTATCACTCGGAAGATCTCCTATTAAAACATCCTTTTCTTCTTTGCTTTTTTTAGAAGGGTTGCTATTTTTCTTGCCTTCTTCCTCATTCTCTTTTAGCTCCATATTTATCTTATTGCCCGTTTCTTCTGAAATCTTTTCCAACTTTTC
>CAZXKY010000018.1:0-12531 GCA_964641975.1 uncultured Bdellovibrionales bacterium
AATTATGCTTATTTTTTTCAAAAAGATAATGCTTATAATCAAACCTCAGATTCTAGCAATCCAAACTATCGAAAAGTTTTCACTTATTTCAAAAAAGCCAAGATTGATGGAGATGTCTTAATAACCAGGAATTTCCGGAATTATTACTGGAGTGGAGCTAAAGTAAAAGTGTTTGATTTCGGCGGAGAACTGGCTAAGGAAAAATTATCACTGGAAGACATCAAGAAAATAACCGCGGAAAATTCCAGCGGATGGTTTATTATTTCAAGTAATGATGAAAGCTACATTGCCAACGACGCTATTGAATATGTTGTGAAAAATTTCCAAAGGGTGAGCAATACGCAGGTGAGAGGGGATGTGATGGTTTATCGTTGGGGTAATCTAGAAATTACCAAATAGATTCTTAATCCATCCCCAAAGGCTGAATTTATTTTTTTGCTCTTCCTTAAAGCTGTTAATTAATGCGGATTTACTTTTTAGCTTTTTAATTTCTTCCTCCAGTGAGGCTTTATTTTCCGCGTCATTTGTTTCGGCAAGCATATCTTCCAGAGAAATAGCCTGTTTATTTATTTCAATCTGTTTTTCTTCAAGCTGCGAAATATTTTTGCTGGATATTCCAATAAAAAAAGATTTTAATTTACTTTTACCGCTAAGGGATTCAATTATCTCGTCGGCTGATGATGACAAGGCGTCATTGACTGATATTTGTTCTGCTATAGCTTCCTTTAGAAGTTGTTCTTTTGTTTCATTATTTTCCATTTTTTCTTCCATTTCTTCCATTGCTTCCGAATTGCTTACATCCTCTATGGTTATATTGTCAGCCTCTTCTTCCTCACCAACTGCCTCAATAATATTGCATGTGTCATCCACGGCATTTATTTTATTATTTTCTATTGTATTATCCTCCAAATTAATTGATTCATCCCAGTATGAACCAGAAGGCTTTCCTCCGCTTGGTAAACCACAGGCAAATCCATATTTTCCATTTTTGCTGATGACATTGTTTTTTATATCAATGCTTCCTGTTTTCTCAATGAAGCTATAGAATTGCGAAGCGATTCCACTAGCTTTATTTTTCTTAATTTCATTTTCACTTATTTTAATATCAGAACCTCCTACTATTATTTCTATGCCGCTTTCCCCGTTTTCATATATTTCGTTATTGTTAATTGTTCCGTTGACTTTGTCGCGGATATCTACTCCTTCTTCACTGTTGTTGTATACCGAATTCCCAGAAACTAAAATTGATCTTTTCCTTTGGACATAAATTCCTTTTCCATTTCCGCTGATGACTGAATTTGTTATGGAAGCTTCTTTTTCGCTTTCCAAAAGATTGATTGCTATTTTTGAAGAATTTTTTATTTTACAGCTTTCTATTTCTATTTTTCCTGAAGATATTATTCCATAGGATTTCCCAATAATGGTAATGTTTTTAATCAAGTTATCTCCTTCCGATGTTATCGTTCCCTTGATTATGGTCTTGTCCTTGCTTTGGCCATACAATCCGTCTCCATCTTTGAGAGAAAAAGTTTCACTATAGGTGCCATTTTTAACATATATTTTTTCTTCTCTTGAACCTGACTCTTCAATTGCTTTTTTTATTGTCTTGTATGGTTTTTTTGAGCTTCCATCGGGGTCGTTTCCACTGTATCCTTGATCAACATAAATATCATAGTCACTTGCTTTGATAATCTCGCTGGTGACAAAAAAGAAAACAAAAAATAACAAAATTGCCCCCAAAAGCACATTCTTTTTGGATGATATAGCCTGATAATTATTTAAGAAATCATTCAGCCTTATGTTTATCAAATCCAGTATCATATTAAGAGAATCGCGAAAAATTCGAATATGGCTTTTTATTGGGTTCTGAAGGGTGATAGGGAGTTCTTTGACTTTATATCTGAATTTTCCGGCAAGAAAAATTATTTCTGCATCAAAAGCGAAGCGCTTGACTGTCATTATTGGAAAAATTTTCATAGCAGCATCTCTTTTGAATACTTTAAATTCGCACTGGGTGTCTTTGACTTCGTAGCTGTTTATGATTGCAGTCCTAATAAACCTAAACATCTTTTCCATTATTACGCGATACCAAAGAACTCTTCGAATCACTTTTCCCCCAGGAACAAATCTTGAAGCAATGACAATATCATAGCCATTATTTATTTTGGCAACAAACTTGGAAAGCTCTTCAATTGGAATGGCCAAATCGGCATCCAAAAACATTATGATCTCTCCATTGCCTTGGAGTATCCCATCCCGGACAGCTTTGCCTTTTCCTTCGTTGGTATAATTATCAATGATAGTAAGGGAAATTTCATCCTGAACTTTTTTTAATTCCCGCACTGTTTCATCAGTGCTTCCGTCGTTTACGGCAATCATTTCAAAACTCTCGAAGTTAGCTTCGAGATACTGAAAAATTTTCTTGATATTTTGATAGATCGCTCTCTCTTCATTGAAACAGGGAACGATCACAGAAATCTTTTCTTTAATCATTTTTTTATGCGTTGGGTTCATCCAGTGAAATAAAATTTATTTGTTCGCTAGAATTATTTTTGGTTATTTGCGAAATTCCACTCCGCACGAAAAATTAACTAATTATTTCACCGGATGAATTTTCTGATAATTCTTCTTGAACGTTTTCCTTCTTTTTTCGGGTGATTATTTCTCTGAGGATTGCTAAATCCTCCTTTTTTATTTCTTTAACCAGATATAAAATAAACAGATATAGGGCAAACAAGATAATGGACCAGAAAATGAAAGATATTTCTCCTTTGGAGAAAAACAACGAAGCGATATACGTGAGTGCTGCGGCAAAAAGAGTCTTTAGAAGTGTTTTTAACTTAATCAATACGCCAAAATCTTTCCACAAATAATATAGCATCCAAACCATAATAACAAAAGAGGTAATTGTGGTGGCGATGGCAGATCCAGTGATGGAATATTTTTTTATCAAGATATAGTTCAAAATCGCATTTATGACAAAACCAACGATTGATATGCTCATTACTAATTTTGTTTTTCCGGCGCCATTCATGGCAAAACTCAGAACATAGAAAATAGTTAGGAATCCTACTCCATATTCCAAAATAGACATCGGGAAAGCGCCTGCGGCATATCTGGCGCCATAAAAATCAATGAGAATCGGTTTGGCGAAAACCGACATCAAAATGACCATTGGCACTAGAAGCAGTAGCATTATTCGGATTGATTGCCCCAGTATTTTCGAGGTTTCTTCGTGATTATTTTGAGAAGTAGATTTGGAAATCATCGGAAGGAGGAAAACTGTCATAGCGTAGAAAATGTAGTAAGGAATGCGACCGACAGTCAAAGCGGCATTATAAATTCCAGTCAGATTGTCATCTCGGAGAATTCCCTTTACCAGATATAAATCGATGCTGATCAAAAGTTCGTAAGCCAGGAAAAAGATTATTATTTGCCAGGCGTAATTGGTAAGTTTTTTCCAATCAAAATCAATATCTTTATCACTGGATGCTTGCGCTTCTGATTTTTTTTCCAGTTGCGGACTTATGTAAAATTTATCAATCAAAAAGGCCGCCAAAAAAACGCTTCCCGGAGCAATAATATATCCGACAATCGAACCTTCCACTTTCCAGAAATAGGCTAGACCTATTACAAAAGCGATTCGGAAAACTGAACGAAGCGTTTTGAGTATTGCTTGCAGATTGAACTTATGTAGGCCAGTGTAATAGGAAAAGTAGAAGGAAGCGGCGGCAAAGGCGGGGATTATCAAAGTTGAAATTCGAAAGAGGGGAATGAGGGTCGGATCGCCAAGGGCCTTGCAGATCAGAGGAATAGAAAGGAAAAATAAAATGGTTATGCTTCCAATTAAGATGGATTGAAGGATGAATGCCTGGCTTTTTATTTTTTTTACCATCCCGAGATTAGTTTCAAAATACTCGCTGATATATTTCGACATTGCGGTCGGAATCCCGTTTCCAATAAGGATGATGACCATGGTCGTAAGGGTGATAATAATTCCATATCGTCCATAATCCGCTGGTCCCAAAAATCGTCCCAAGACACTGTGAATGACAAAACCGGAAAGATTAAACAATATCTCTGAAAATGTTATCCATAAGGCTGATTTTGCTATGCTATTTGACATAAATTATTGTTATTGTATATTTATCAATACTAAATGAAAGGGGGGATTTTCGTATGAAATCATGCGTAAATATTGGGGATGAGGAAGTTAGGCGGCATATTCATGAACTATTCGGCAAAGAAAAATCTGTTTTTTGTTCATGCGGTTTTATTCGTCCATCCAATGGTATACCCTTCGAGATTGTGGAGCCGGTTGAATTCTGGACTGATAAAGATGGGATTTTAAAAAAAATAATTCCAAAGGGAATTTACAGGATCGTCGATAGTCATGTTTCAACGATTCAAGAAAGTCACGAGCTAAGGATTGAGAGTTTTGTTGATGGAAAATGGGTGTATATAAACGAGTCAGCTATCTGCAGTCTGGGTTGGATTTTTGGAGGTTGGGCAGGCGGATACATGATTGACTGGAGAGGGATAAAACCAGTAAAAATTCCCTGAGTTGCATGTCTGTTTTCCTGAAGGAGTTTTTGGTTTGTTTAAACAAAAACTCCTTTTTTTATTTCCTCAAAAACTTCTTTCTGCGACCTGTTTCCGTCAATAATTTTTAAATTCCAGATTTTTGCGCAATTATCGTAAATTTCTTTTTTATTTTTGAGATATTCAATTCCTTGATCCGGTTTTCTCTCTCGCTGCATAATAACTTCCGGATCGACTTTGAGATAAATGGCCACATCCGGTTTTCTAATTTTTGTTGTCATCCCGCACTTGATGCAGGATCCAGTAATATTGTTATTTTCTGGATTCCCGCTTTCGCGGGAATGACATTCACTGTATTTTTCCAAATATTCAATATTGACGATATTGTCGTAAAAATATCGGTCGGTCAGGATATAGTCATAGCCTTCTTTTTCTAACTTCAGAACCAATTTTTCAAATCGGCAGATATCCATTCCAAGAAATATTTTTCGAATCCAAATCTGAAAAAAGTTTGCTCTAGTGACGCTTTTTCCCTCTTTGCTTGTTGACTTTTTCAAGAATAAACCTGATATTTTTTTGGCAATTCCAAATTGGATAGCGTGAAAATAAAAAACACGCTTTCCTTGTGATTCTAAATAATTCTGTAATAATTTTATCTGGGTTGATTTTCCAGAGCCGTCGAGGCCAGAAATTGAAATTATCTTCATCAAATTTTTTAAATTTTATAATTTTTTAATACATGAGAACTGCCACTGGTTCCATTTTGGCTACAACATTGATTATCTTATTTTCTGCCATTCCGGAAATCACTTCTTCCACGTCTTTGTAATACGCGCTGTCTTGCAGAACGACTCCTTTTGAAGCGGCATTATACAATTTTACGTTTCTGGATTCTACTTTTTCGAAAAGTTCTTTTTTGTCTTTCGGGATGTCGGCTTCTGATTCCCTTCTTCTTCCGGTTCCGTGTGGAGCAGAGAAAAATGTTGATTCATTTTCATTGGTTCCAACGCCGATATAGGCAGGAGTAGTCATTGAAGACGGAATAAAAATCGGTTCTCCGGTTAGACCGAAAATTGAATGATCTTTCATCTTTTCCGTTCCATTGGCTCTCACTGATCCATTTCGATGGACCCAAACATCTTCGCCGAAATGAGTTTCTCTTTCAATGGAAATATGCGGGGTATCATAAAGAAGATCCATTCCTGCCTCGTTTCCAAGAATTTTTTCCATCGATTTTTGAATATTATGGGTAATGATTGTCCGATTGGCGAAACCGAAATTAGCGGCAGCCTGGTAAGCCTTCCAAAACATTCTTCCTTCAAGGCTTTGATCTCCATATCCAAAAAACTGGCTGCTGTTTTGAAATTCTTTTATTTTTTGAGAAAGATGGCAGTAAACTTTCTTGAGCTGGCTATCAAAAGTGATTTTTCCAAAATCAAGCATCATCTTCTGGCTTTTATGCTCTTTTATTTTTGGAGTGAACATATAGGAAACATATTGTCCCATAAGCCCCGATCCGGTATGGATAAGAAAGATATATTGTCCCAGATATATACCGAATCTTTGAGCGATGGCGGGATCTTTTATCTCGGTAATTTTCATAAGATCCAGAAAGTGGTTTCCAGCCGCGCCCAGAATCCCCAATCTTTTCGATCCAATTTTCAGAAATAATTTCGGAATCACATCAAAAATTTCCCGATTGCTCACGCGTTCATCACCGAAAATATTCCCTCTTTTGTAAGTATTTTCAACTTCGTTGGTGGTCCTGGTTTTTAGATATTCCGCTACTGGAGCAATCCCGTTTTTGCAGATTTCGAGAGCCAGAGAATAGGGAATTTTTTCTCCAAAATATTTTTTAGTCGGAACAGTTTTTACTAACTCCTTAAAAAGTTCGTTTATTTTTTCAGGAGTGATGTTTTTTTCATCAAGTCCGGTTTTCAAAAATCTCATTCCGCAATTGGGAGCCGTATCATTAATCTGAGGAAAAAGAAAATTCTGGCTGGCAGCTACTGTTCCAGTCGGAACCTTGCGTCCTTTTTTGGAATGGACATCACTCATAGCGGCAATATGATGGAACATCCTCGGGTCCTCGGCTAATTTTTCCAATTTTTCAAAAGTTTCTTGGTCTGGAAGCAAATTTTCACTAGCATGAAAAATAACCGGAATTTTCATTTCGGGAGTTTGGAATTGTTTCTTGCTGTTTGACAGGCTTGTTATGTTGGGCATAGCTAAGTTGCAAATCTTATAAAATTTTATAAACTTCCTGATATTTCTCCGCTACTTTCTTGATGTCAAAATTTTCTTCGACAAAATTCCGAGCATTTTTTCCGATTTCAGAATAACGCGCGGGATTTTTTTTAACATCCAAAAAAACCTGGAAAAATTTTTCCATATTTCCTGTTTCTATTTTAACAGAATTTTGATTATTTGCGAACTCCTCAAAAATTGGCAAATTAGAAATGATGACGGGTTTTTCACAAGCCATAGCTTCAATTACCACCAGGGGAATATCAAACTTTCCCTTCATATTTTCCACCGGAAAAGCAGCCACGTCAGCCAGGTTATAAATTTTTTCCATTGTGGTGAATGCTCTGTCTGTTAGTATTAGGCAATTTTCCAAGTCGTTGTTTTTTATGATTCTGTCAATTTCTTTCCTTTTGTTTTCATCTTTGTCGTTTTTCACTCGGCAAGCCAAGATAACTTTTATATTTTCTTTTCTTAATACGTCGGAATTCTGAAGGATGGCGCTAACTAATTTGTCAATTCCGCCAAGGCGGGTAAATTCTCCGTGATAGGTGACAACAAAATCGTCCGGCTTAATTCCAAATTTTTCCATAATCTTTTCGTCTTTGGAAGCAGGGAAATAGAGCTCCAAGTCTATTCCGGGGTAAATTCTTTGGGTGTTCTTGAATCCCAAGTCAGCCAGTCTTCTTTTTGAATAATCGGAGTAGGTAATTATTGAATCTGCAAAAATAATTTTCTTAAGATCTTCCTCTGAGTATAAATCTTCTCGAAGCGTGGCAATGGTTTGGATAGTTTTGCCTTTTGTCGGCTTTGCGAAGTTTTTAATAAAAAATGAATTCTGTCTTGTGGGAGTGAAAAGATAGTGAATAATATCAAAATCATTCCTGTTTTTTCTGAGGAATTTAAAAAGCTTTATTTTTTGAAAAAGATTAAAGCGGCTGGAGTTATAAATATTTTCCTGAACAATATTTTGCGGGAGATTTGGCAAAATTCCATTGGTAAGAATGTGGATTTCCGAATCCTTGATATTTTTGGAGAGATAATAGGCGAAATTTTTGGATGCTTCGTCCCACGGAGGACAGATTGGGCGGGTGACTAATAATATTTTTCTCATAGTGATGAATAATGAAATATTTCTTATTGGTGATTTGTTTAATTATATTACAAGGTTGTTTCAGTTCTTTGTAGAGTAAAAAGTAAAACCGAAAAGGGGGTTTTTTATGAGCAGCGGGAGGTATCTCGGTTTGAGGCCCACGTTCGAGTTAATTATGGTTGAAAGTTTCGAAGTCTTTTATGCATAAAAGGCGAACTTTCCTTCGAAAAACCATTTTTAATTCCCTGGGCCTCTTTTTTTATTGGGGGAACTTGACATTTCAAAATATTTCTGCTAAGCTTTTTAGGTCTTTCACGGTGAAGCAGGGGGTTTTCGTGCGGTCCCGCTATCCGCAACTCTCTGCTAAGTTCAGCATCCTGGCATGGGATATGGTGCATATTCCTTCCCATGCCACCCCTCACTTATCCGAATTGAGTTCTGGCATCAAACTCGATGCCAATTCCACGTTCTTTTTTCAGGGCATCAAACTTGATGCCGATTCCTTCCTTCCGGCCCGGTGTGACAAAACTATGTCCCCGGGTTTTTTATTTGTCAAAATTTTTATAAATCTCTCTTCTCTCGCTTCCAGCACTTACTCGGATAATAATCTTTTCACTTGCTATATTTTTATTTAAAAATATTTCTTTTTTAGCGCCTTTTGCAATTTCAACATCCGCTTCTTCTAAACCGTTTTCTTCATCTGATATTTCATAATGAAATCCAGTTTCATCGCTGTTATTTTCAATGATAAAATCCAGGCTTTCATCTTTTGGGTTTGAAAAGTAGACAACCCACCAATTTTGGCTGGTTGGGGATTGCTGTTGGGTTTCATTCCAGGCCAAGAACAGAAAGCTTGAACCCAGAAATATTATCAGTAAAATTATAATTTTTTTCATTTATTTCTGTAATAAATGTTTATTTCCTTCCCGCTGTATACTTGCCAGAATTCCTCTGATTTTTGGAACTGCGTGCTGTCGAATGCCGGATTTACCATCACGAAATTTACGCCCAAGTCATTCAAGCATTTTTGACCATTTGAAGTGTTTGGTTCGGATATCATCCAAAGGGTGCACATTTCGCGCGGTTTGGTTGCGTCTTCATATCTTTTGAAATAGCCTCGGGAAAATGGATAATTATAATCACCCATAAAAGAAAGTTTTATCCAGGAATCAGCAGTGAGATAGTTGTGGTCCTTAACGGTTAATTCTGATTTAGTTGAATATTTAGCCGCATATTCCGAAGCGTTCTTGGTCTGCATCGCTTTTTGATAATTACTTTCTGTGTTTATTGACTGGGAATTATCATAAAATCCGCTGGCTAGCATAAAAGCAAAGAGCATGAAGCAAAGAACGTAAGATGTTTTTTGGTTTAGGTAACATTTTCCCTCAGAAGGTTGCATCTTTTCTAGGGTCCAAGCCAAAGCAAAAGCGCCGGAAATTGCCAAGGGAAATGAAATATAATTGGCGATTCGGGTAGAAGGAAGATCGAGAAAAAGCCATTGGGGCTTGAGAGACATAATCAATATCGCAATTGTCCAGCCTAAGACGAAAACATTCTCATAGCTTTTTCTTTTTTTGATGGCCAGGAGAATTACGATTCCGATTAGTCCAAAAACCATCCTGGCTTCTCCGGCAGTTGTCTTGAGCTGATTGAAAGTGAGTCCGGCGCGTGTTTCCTTGGAGGGTCCGCCAACCGCTGTTCCTACCGCCTCGGAATCAAGATAGGTGGGAGTGTAAATAAATAGCAAAAATAAAATAGCAAAAATAAAAGATATTATTATTTGCGGTTTTAAAATTATTTTTAACCAATCTTTGAGATAAAGAGGAAGATTCTTAATATTAAGCAAAAGAAATGTGGCGGATATGAAAATAAAGACAAAGATGAAGATGAAAGTGCTCAAGTGATGGGTATAGGCAAGTCCCAGTGCGGAAAAAATGAAAAGAGATAGAAAGGTGGGACTGTTTTCTTTTAGCGCGCGGAACAGAAAATATACCGCAAAGGGGATCAGTAAGTTCCCTATCGTGTTTCCAATTACTCCCCCGCTTACAAATTTAGCTTGAGAAGAGGAAACGGCATAAATCGGTCCCATCAGGAACAGCGAAAAGATAGCGGCGTTTTTTCCGAAAGTGTAATTTTGAAAAAATCTTAAGGTTAAAACAAAAATTGCCAAAATTCCGGCAATGTGGATTAAAAATAAAATCAGGGAAGGAAAATAGGAAATAAAGCCGATTCCGGAAATTAAATTAATAGCTGAGAAAATCAGATGTTCTCCGATTATAAAATCAGCAATTTTTTCTGGCTGGCTCATCTGGTATTTCCCATCAACTTGGACAATGTCACTTTCTTGGTAAACGGGAAGTTTTTCTGTTTCAGAAATGGTCTTTGACCAATACATATGGTGTCCGAGGTCGGTAGAAGTGGGAAAGATGGAATTTTTGAGATAGGCAGTTTTAATAAAAATTGTCAGGAATAACAGGACTAATATTAGAATTTTTTGATTTTTGGAAAAACTAAAAACATTATTTATTTCCAGTTCTTTACTATTTTTCTTTGTGATTTTGCAGATTACAAAACATATTGCAGAAAAAATAAAAATTCCCAGCATTATCGATATTTTGGTAATTGGAATACTTATTTTTCCCATTAGCATTATTAATAAATCAACGATAATAATGCTGAGACCAAAAGAAAAAATAAGCCTTTCTAAGCTTGAGAAAAGTTTTTTTTTGGATTCAATGGCAAGCAACAAAAAATAACCCGGAATAAAAAGAACCAGGATAATTGAGATGTAAAATAATATTTGATTGGATATGAAACTAAGCATTTATAGTTTTTTTAATTTCTTCCAAATATTTATCTGCGATTTTTTCCCATCTGAAATTATCAACAACAAATTGCCTGGCTCTTTTGCCGAATTCTTTTCGGAAGTTGTCATTGGGCAAAAGCCCATTGATTTTTTTGATCCAAGCTTCAGGATTCCCTGATTCAATCGGGAAACCATTCTGTCCTTCTATTATAGCATCTCGGAGACCCTCGATATTCGAAGCTAAGACGGGAATTTTGCAGGAGGCTGCTTCAATGACAGAAATTCCAAATCCTTCCATGTCTCCGGAAACCTTAATGTTGGGCTGAATGAATAAATCGCACGCATTAAATAGAATGTTTCTTGTTTCGTCTGTAACATATCCCAAGATCTTCACTCTTTTTTCTAAATTATTTTCAGAAACTGAATTTTGAATATTTTCCTTGTCTGGTCCGTCTCCTGCGACGATGTAGATTACATTTTCAGGAAGTTTTGGCATCACGTTCCGGATAAACCAAGCGACGCCTTTTCGCTTGGCCAATCGCCCGGAAGTCAGGATGAATTTTTTGTTTTCAGCCGGTTCACTGATAATCTTTTCAATTTCCGATCTCTGGTGGTTTCCATGGCATTTTTCAGTATCCACCCCATTAGGAATAAAAGTAATTTTATTTTCTGGAATTCCTTTTTCCTTGGCGACTTTAACGGTTTCATTTCCGACGGAGATTATTTTATCCAAACTTTTGATGAATTTCTGAACCCAGAATTTTTGGTAAAATTTATTTGCATAGGTTAGATCAAGTCCATGAGCGACGGCAATAACCGGTTTTTTGGTAATTTTCTTGGCAAACCATCCAACATTTCCCAATAAGCAGCTGCCCAAAAGAATCACATCATATTTTTTTCCTATCAGAGCGGCATAAATTGAAATATATACTAAAAAAAATGGGATGAGCCATCTTTTTTTGTTGGCAATTAACTTTACCTCTGTTTTTTTTGATAACCAGGTGTAAAGTTCGTAATTTTGATTCTCAACCCCTCCGACAATAGGCGGATAAGTATGGGAAATAAATAAAATTTTCATATTTTATTTTTTGTATTTCTCTTTTCTTATCAGATACATTTGATCCTCGGTAAGTTTGCGGTTGGATTTTACCATATCGGCAATGAGGGCAAAAATAACGAATTGCATTCCGACGAGGAGCAAAGTGATGGCTGCTAGTAAATAGTTTCGGTAAGGAGTTATTTTGAATTCCTGAAAATACATTATAATAAAGAATAAAAATAACAGAAAAGAAGCAGAGATTAGAATGAGTCCCGGACCTCCAAAAAACTTCATTGGACGGACATCGCGGACAGCCTTGAGGATTATTCGACCGCTGTTGTTGATATATTTATAAATACTTTTTACCACTCTTGATTTCCTTTCTGGGAAGTATATTACTTCAATCGGAATCCAAATTACTTTCAAATTTTTTCCAATGGCGTCTATTATTGTTTCTTGAGTGTAGGTAAAATTTCCAGGAAGATTGAGCCTGAGCAACGTTTCGCGGTTATAGGCTCGGAATCCGCAAGTAAGGTCGTTGATTTTGTAATTTAGGAATTTTCCAATAATGGAAGCAACAACGCGATTCAAAAAACTTTTTATCCAGGGAATATTTTTGGGCTTGTGCTCTCCGAATCGGTCGGCGCTCACCATGTCGGCTTTTCCACTCAAAATCGGTTCAATGATTTTAGAGATATCATTAGGATTAAATTGTCCATCAGCATCTATGTTGACCATGATGTCAGCTCCGTTTCGAAGGGCTTTTCCGACCGAAGTTCGGAAAGTAATTCCAATTCCGCGGTTTAC
>CAZXKY010000019.1:0-12101 GCA_964641975.1 uncultured Bdellovibrionales bacterium
GAAGCAGGAAAGAAACTCCAGCAAACAGAAGAAAAGGAAAAGGAAGTTCTGGCTAATGCCAAAAGAGAAGCGCAGTCAATCATTGAATCAGCTGAAAAAACAGCGATTAAAAACAAGGAAGAACTGCTCGAAGAAGCCAAGAAAAAATCAGAAGAGATTGTATCTAATACCCAGAAACAATTAGAAGAAGAAAAGAGAAAAATGATCCAGGAAATAAAATATTTGGTCGTGGCTGCAACAGGAAAGGTGATTGATGAAAAGATGGATGATAAGAAGGACAATAAGAAGGACAAAGAGATAATTGAGAAAGCGATAAAATAATGAAAGTATCCAATTCACAATATGCCAACGCGCTGTATGAAGCAGCCAAAGGAAAATCCCAGAGCGAGATTGATAAAATCGTGGCTAGTTTTGTGAAAATTATGGCGAAGAATAACCAAGTTAAAAATTCCGAAAGCATTATCAAAAAATTTAAAGAAGTTTGGAATAAAAAAGAAGGAATTGTCGAAGCGGAAGTGGTAAGCCGGGAAAAACTGAATTTAGGAATGAAGAATGAGATAGAAAGATATGTTGAAAAAAAATACAAAGCGGAAAAGGTTGAAATAATAGAAAAAATTGATAAGGACATCAAAGGCGGAATTATTGTGAAAGTTGGAGACGAAGTGATGGATGGAAGTATTGGCAAACAGCTACAAAATCTTAAAAAGTCATTAACATCATAGTGAACAGGGAGCAGGAGTCAGTGAACAAAAAAAATAAAATTTTTGATCTCTGATCACTGACTCTTGATCACTGAAATTGGTTCTTTGAGAAAATAAAATAGGGACTCCAGGTTGCTGGAATCCCCATTGGATCCGAATCGAGTCAGTCGCATGGGCATCGTGTATTCAGTTGAAAGGTGATTTTAACAGGAAAAACCATTTGACTCTTCTGAAACGTTACAATGCGTCCCGTATTGATGCAAAGTCCCTGTGGCTTTTTTGAATCGATACGTATGAAACTTTGTGGTTTGGTGCCATCATCTACCTGAAAGCCCCCTTTTGGAATAATCTCTGTAATTGCAATTGTGGCAATCTTAGACAATTTCCACCTCCTTTAGTTGGGTTTTATGAATTAAGAGTAGTCGCAATATTCGTTAAAGTCAAATGTGAGCAGGAAAGTTTAGGATTGCAATATAAAATTTAAAAATGAAATTAAAAAGTCCATAAAGTTCGTAAGGTAAAAATACTTTATAAACTTTAAAGACCTTATAATCTCTTATAAATTAAATTCATATGAACAAAGATTACATTATTGAACAACTCAAAAAGCAGATTGCAGATTTCAAGACTGAGGTCGCGACTGAAAAAGTCGGAAAGGTTATGGAAATCGGAGACGGTGTCGCCAGAATTTCCGGACTTTCTGATGTCATGGCTTCAGAAATGGTTGAATTTTCAAATGGCACTATGGGTGTGGCTCTTAATCTTGAAGAAGATCGGATTGGAGCAATGATTCTGGGTGAATGCAGGAGTATCAAAGAAGGAGATGAAGTGAAATCAACTGGAAAAATCCTTTCTGTTCCGGTTTCCGAGTCAATGATTGGAAGGGTTATTGATCCGTTGGGAAATCCTATTGATGGCAAAGGAGAAATAAAAACGGATAAATTTTATCCGATTGAAAAAATTGCTCCCGGAGTTATTACTAGAAAATCAGTAAATCAGCCGGTTCAGACTGGAATAAAAGCGGTTGATTCCATGATTCCGATTGGACGAGGACAACGAGAACTTATTATCGGTGATCGCCAGACCGGAAAGACAGCTATTGCGGTTGACACTATCATCAATCAAAAAGGACAGGACATGATTTGTATTTATGTTGCAGTCGGACAAAAGGAATCAAAGGTTGCCAGGATCGTAAAGGAACTCGAAGAAAAAGGCGCGATGGATTATACAATTGTGGTTGTGGCTGGCGCTTCTGATCCAGCAGCAATGTCATATATTGCTCCGTATTCCGGATGCGCAATCGGAGAATTTTTTATGGATCAGGGAAAGGACGTTCTGGCTGTTTATGATGATCTTTCAAGGCATGCTTGGGCTTATCGCCAAATATCACTTATTCTTCGCCGCCCACCGGGACGCGAAGCTTATCCGGGAGATATTTTCTATCTGCATTCAAGGCTCTTGGAAAGAAGCGCCAAGCTTTCCGATGAATTCGGAGGAGGATCTATCACCGCGCTTCCGATTATTGAAACCCAGGCTGGAGACGTTTCCGCTTATATTCCAACCAATGTGATTTCCATTACTGACGGACAGATTTATCTTGAAGCAGATCTTTTCTATAAAGGAATTCGTCCGGCTCTTAATGTTGGCATTTCGGTTTCCCGAGTTGGTTCTGCAGCTCAAATCAAAGCTATGAAAAAAGTGGCTGGAAAACTAAAACTGGATATGGCGCAGTTCCGTGAGCTTGAAGCTTTTGCCCAGTTTGGTTCAGATCTTGATGAAAAAACGAGATTTCAGATTGAAAGGGGAAAAAGAACAGTAGAAGTTTTGAAACAAGACCAATATCAGCCGATGCTTGTGGAAAATCAAGTAGCGATATTGTATGCTTTGACTCAGGGATTTTTGGATGACGTGGAAGTGGAAAAAATCAGGGAATTTGAAAATGAGTTTCACAAATTTATGAAAGGGCAGAAGAAAGAAGTTCTGGAAATGATTGCCAAGGAAAAAGAATTGAATGATAAAGTTGTGGAGAAATTGGAAAGCGCAATAAAAGAATTTAAGGATATGCAAAAATAAGATGAACAGCATCAAGGACATCAGACGCCGAATAAAATCAATCAACAACACCGCCAAAATTACTCGGGCGATGGAGATGGTTTCGGCTGCCAAAATGCGTCGCGCTGTGAAGGGTGTCCTTCATATCCGGCCTTATGCCCATTCATCCTGGGATGTTTTGAAAAACTTATCCAGGGCTTTCAAAGAAAGCCATTCGGGATTTTTGGAAGTGAGAAGAGTGAAACACGTTCTGGTTATTTTGGTTACCTCAAATAAAGGACTCTGCGGTTCATATAATACCCAGATTTTGAAAAAAATAAAAGAAGAAATTGAAAATCCGGAAAAACTAATGACCAACCGGGTTGGATTCAAAAAAATTGATCCGGAGGTTTCCAAAGAAAGATTGAAGCTTGATTTCGTTACCGTGGGAAAGAAAGGAGAAAAATTCCTCCGAAAGTTGGATAAAAATATTATTGCCAGTTTTCCTCAGCTTACTTATTATTCTATGGTTGAAGATGTCCGTCCACTGGCTAAGATTGCGATGAATGGATATCTGGAAAGAACATTCGACAAGGTGGTGGTGGCCTATACGGATTTTGTTTCAGCGATAAGACAACAGACAAAAATTCGCCAGATTTTGCCAATATCAAAAATAGATCTGGAAAAACAGATTTTGGAAATGGATCAGATGGCAAAAGAGTATGGCTTTGACGAACCGGAGGTAGAATACAAAGTCGAACCAAGCCCGAAAGAGGTTTTGGATTTCATTTTTCCGAGGCTTATTGAAATGCAAATTTATCATGCGCTTCTGGAATCAAATGCGTCCAAGGAATCAGCCCGAATGGTGGCGATGAAAAACGCAACAGAAGCCGGAAAAGAAATGTCAGAAGTGTTCACGCTAGCATACAATCAAATCAGGCAAAGTAAGATTACTCAGGAAATTTCCGAAATTTCAGCCGGAAGAGCGGCACTAGAAAACTAAGAATAAAAAATCTTCTTCTCCTTTCAGGAGAAGAAGTCGCGCCTCGTGACAGATGAGGTAAATGAAGTTTGGAAGCCTATGAACAATTTAGATAAAGCTAAAAAACTAAGAAAAAATCAAACCCCGCAAGAAATAATCGTTTGGTCAAAATTGAGAAATAGAGGATTTAAAAATTTTAAATTCAGAAGGCAATATCCGATAGGAAAATATGTGGTTGATTTTATTTGTCTAGATAAAAAGATAATAATAGAATTGGATGGATGGCAGCACAAAGAAGAAAAACAAGAACGATATGATGAAAAAAGAAGTGAATTTTTAGAAAAGTTAGGATTTAGAATGTTGAGGTTTTGGAATAATGAGGTGAATAGTAATCTGGATGGAGTATTTTTAAAAATTGAAGAAGAAATTAACCTCACCCCGACCCTCTCCTCGAAGGAGAGGGGGATTGAAATCAAGACCATGATTCAGAACTTAAAATAATTGAGTTTTGAACAGTTGTTTTGAAAATAAAAAAGGCCAAGTGCAGATGCTGCACGAGGCCATGTTGTTAGTAGTTGATTTATCTTTTTGTCAGTTTATGCAATATTGGCAAAGTTAGAAAGTTCATAAAGTTTGTAAAGCATTGGCTTTATAAACTTTAAAGACTTTATAAACTTTATAAACTATAAAAAGTATGAACAAAGGAAAAATTGTGCAGGTAATCGGACCAGTGGTAGATGTGGAATTTTCGGACAAGCTTCCGGAGATTTATCATGCCTTGGAAATAGCGCTTAAGGACAGCAAGAAACTTATTCTTGAAACCAATCAACATCTGGGAGGAAATAAGGTTCGAGCAGTAGCGATGGGTTCAACTGACGGGCTTCGTCGAGGAATGGAAGTAGTTGACACTGGCGATGCAATCAAAGTTCCTGTCGGAGAAAAAACTTTGGGAAGAATGTTTAATCTTCTTGGGGAAGCAATCGATGGAAAAGAAAATATCAAAACTGAAAAATATTATCCGATCCATAGAGATGCTCCAAAATTTGACGAGCAATCTACAAAGGCGGAAATTTTCGAAACCGGAATCAAGGTTATTGACCTTATCTGTCCGTTTGTTAAGGGTGGAAAGGTCGGACTTTTCGGAGGAGCCGGAGTAGGAAAGACGGTAGTTATTCAGGAGCTTATTCGAAATATTGCCCAAGAGCATGGAGGATACTCTGTGTTTGCTGGAGTGGGAGAAAGAACTCGCGAAGGAAACGATTTGTTCCATGAAATGAAAGAATCCGGAGTTATCGACAAGACTTGTTTGGTGTTCGGGCAGATGAATGAGCCGCCAGGAGCTCGCCAGCGAGTAGCTCTTTCCGCTCTTACGATGGCGGAATATTTCCGTGATGATGAGGGGAAGGATGTTCTTTTGTTTGTTGATAATATATTTCGGTTTACCCAGGCAGGTTCTGAGGTATCGGCGCTTTTAGGACGAATTCCTTCGGCCGTGGGTTATCAGCCGACGTTGGCTGAGGAAATGGGAAAACTTCAGGAAAGAATTACATCGACCAAGAAAGGATCAATTACTTCCGTGCAGGCCGTGTATGTTCCGGCTGACGACTTGACCGATCCGGCTCCGGCCACGACTTTCGGGCACCTGGATTCAACTGTGGTGCTTTCCCGACAACTCTCAGAGCTTGGAATTTATCCGGCAGTAGATCCTTTGGATTCTAGCTCAACCATTTTAGATCCGAATATTATTGGAGAAGAACACTATCAGGTGGCTCGAGGCGTGCAGAAGGTTTTGCAAAGATATAAAGATCTTCAGGATATTATTGCCATCTTGGGAATGGAAGAGCTGGATGATGAAGACAAGATTTCTGTAGCTCGCGCCAGAAAGATTCAGAAATTCCTTTCTCAACCGTTTTTTGTGGCCGAACAGTTTACCGGAACTCCTGGAAAATATGTGAAGTTAGCCGATACCGTAAAAGCATTCAAAGCAATATTGGATGGAGAATATGATAATGTTGCTGAGCAGGAATTCTATATGAAAGGGGATATTTCAGAGGTCAAGAAACAGTAATCAGAGAACAGGAAAATATGAACAGTATATTAAAAAAGAAAGCAGATTTGCTGGCTCATAAGGGATATGATCTGACTTATAAATTTCCTAAGGATGAATTATTTGGCTTAACATCACAGATAAGAAGAGCGCTAGTGTCGGTGCCATCCAATTTGATAGAGGGGTATTCCAGAAATAAAAGCAAGGTATTCCTTAATTTTTTGGAAATATCTTATGCATCATTAGCTGAGGCTAAATATCAAATTTATTTTGCATATAAGAGGGATTATATAAATAAAAAAGAATATCTTGATTTTTATAGAGATTCAGAAGAAGTTAGCAAAATGCTTTGGTCGAGTATTGATACGATTTCCAATAAATTAAAAAATTTAGATTGTGAGAATGAGTAATTATTGTTCTCTGCTCATTGTTCACTGTTCACTGATATGAAAATTAAATTTAAAATCGTTACTCCCGAAAAAGAAATTTTTGAGGATGAAGTTGACCAGGTAACGCTTCCGGTGACTGACGGTGAAGTGACTATTCTTCCGAATCATACGTCATATATTGCCTCACTAAAGCCTGGTGAAATTATTTTCAAAAAAGGAGGTAAGGAAACGACCCTTGCAACTTCGGGGGGATTTGTCGAGTTCGACAAAAATACTCTGGTATTTTTGGCGGATTCAGCTGAGAGAATAGAAGAAATTGACGTTGAAGAAGCGGAAAAAGCCAAAGCTCGGGCAGAAGAACTCATGAAAACTCGTGTCAAAATGGATGATGAGGAATATGCCAAAGTGGCGGCGGCAATCGAAAGAGAATCAGCAAGGATCAGGATTGCTCGAAAGCATCATACCAAGAGCAGCATAAAAATTGATTAAAATATTTATTATGAAAACCAAATTTAGCTACAAGAATATTCATTCTTGCGAAGCTGTTGTTATTTGTTGCATTGATTTTCGCTTTTGGAGGGAAACAGTGGAATTTGTCGAGAATTCGCCAGCTGGCGGATTGGGGCTTAAGGATTTTGATTTTCCGTCTCTTCCGGGAGCAGCCAAGGCGATTAATGAAAAAAGTGATTTGGCTTTGGGATGCGTGAGCGTTCCGTGCGATTTGCACCACGCCAAAAAAATAGTCATTGTAAACCATTCCGATTGCGGAGCATATGGCGGATCTTCCAAGTTTAATGGCGACAGCGAAGCAGAACAAAAATTTCATGAAGAAGAGCTTCAGAAAGCAAAAAGTATCATTTCAGAAAAATATCCTGACAAAGAAGTAATTTTGGTCTATGCAAAATTGGTGGATGACGGGGAAAATATTGAATTTATTGTTTTATAAGTAGTTTATTTCATATTATTTGACAGGATATCTTAAAATGATATCCTTTTTATATTAAGATGTTGTTTTCCAAATTGAATATACAAGGAGGTAATTATGGAAAATCTCTGCTATAAATGCAAAAAGAATCCTGCTGATGAATCCAAGACGATAGAATTTAATTATCAGGGAATCAAATTTTCAGTTTTCAAGGATGGGATGACGTGTTCCGAGTGCCAGAAAAACAATTCCATTGAACGATTTAAGAAGCATGGCGACAAGATTATTTCAGTCAAAGAGGAAATAATCAAGATAAATTGGAAAGAATATCTTGCTGGGTGCAACAGGGATGGAAACTCTTATTCTCGTATTCTCATTGACATCAGTATTCTTTCTTTTAATTCTCAGTATAACTGGGAAATGGATGCTGGCGGAATATGTCTGAATCCAATTTCATCCGGAGGAAGTTATGTCTATTTCACCAGGGAGGAAGATGTGCGTGAATATGCAAAAATAATAGGAGGTAATACTATATATTCATGGACAATCAGGAAATTCGGAGAAGTAGTTTACAAATCCGAAGTTCTAAGATTTTGAAAGTCTTAATTTTGCCGCATGGTTTGCCCAGCGGCTTTTTATTTGCAAATAAAAAAACCAAGGACTATGCTTGGTTTTTTAGAAATTCTAATACGTTTTATTTCTTTGCTTTCTTGGCTGGCTTGGCTTTCATTTCTTTTTTCGCGGATTTAGCCTTTTTGACTGCTTCCTTTTTAGCTGTAGCCTTTTCAGTCATCTTTTTGAAGCGGTCAACACGTCCAGTAGCATCTAGCATCTTCTTTTTTCCGGTATAGAAAGGATGGCATTGAGAACAAATTTCAACATTGATTTCCTTTTGGGTTGATCCGGTTTCAAGTTCAGCTCCGCAAAAGCACTTTATTTTCGCGTCTTTGTAATATTTCGGATGGATTCCTTTCTTCATGATATTTAGAGAATTAGGTTATTTAACTCAGAAAGTCTAGCATATAAAGGAATAATTGACAAGAGGCAATAGTTTGGTATACTGTTATACGTATCGTCAAGATACAAAACATGCTTTTTTCTGGGTCCTTCCTGTCTCTGATTTGCAGGGATTTAGGGCCATTAAAAGGAAAAAGCAGATAAATATTAAGGTAAACTCACTCGCCATAAAGGTTATGGCGGGAGACAAACAACACAATGGAAGAAAACAAGTCTATCCAGGCTGAAGAGAAAAAGGATAGCAAGAAAGAATCCTCCAAAGAGGATTATTTTGCTAACCTTGATTATTCAGATTTGGAAATAAGTTTGGAAGCGATGGTGAAAAAAGGAGTCCATTTTGGACACCAAAAATCGCGAAGAAATCCGAAAATGGATGAATATATTTTCGGAACCAGAAAAGGAATCAATCTGATCGATCTTCAAAAGACGGAGGAAAAACTGAGAGAAGCTTTGGAATTTATCGGAAAACTAAAATCCGAAGGAAAGGAGATTCTTTTTGTTGGAACAAAAAAACAAATTAAGGACATTGTCCGAAGCGCAGCTATATTTTGCAACATGCCATATGTAGTGGAAAGATGGCTGGGTGGAACTTTTACTAATTATAAAATTATTCGAGGAAGAGCCAAGTATCTCAAAGACCTCAAAGAAACAATCGAAAAGGGAGAAGCCAAGAAGTATACCAAATTTGAACAGATGAAAATGCAGGAAGAACTGGAAAAACTTGAGCTTAAAATGGGAGGCATCAAAGATATGAAAGAACTTCCAGGAGCCGTTTTTGTAACAGATATCAAGGAGAATGATCTAGCTATTAAGGAAGCAAAAAAAGCCGGAATTCCGGTAGTGGCGTTGGCTGATACCAATGTTGATCCAAAACTGGTTGAATATCCTATTCCAGCTAATGATGATGCAATTTCATCCGTAAGACTGCTTTTGAGTTATGTTTGCAAGGCAATAATAGAAAGCAAACAAATAGTAAAAGAGGAACTACCAGTAAAATAAATTTTCAATGATCAATTCTTGATCCTCCGACTGGCGGATTAAAAATTGTAAATTTAAATTAATGCTTGAAAAAATAAAAAAAATAAGAGAAAAAACCGGAGCAGGAATGGTTGACGTGAAAAAAGCTCTCGAACAATCAGGCGGAGACGAAGAAAAAGCCATTGAAATTCTTCGAAAAAACGGACAGGCCAAGGCGGTGAAAAAATCCGAAAGGACTGCCAAAGAAGGAGTCGTGGCGTCATATATCCATTCTAACAAAAGAGTCGGCGTGATGCTGAAGCTTTTTTGCGAGACCGATTTCGTGGCGAGAAATTCTGATTTCCAGGAACTTGCCAAGGATATCGCGATGCATATTGCCGCAATGAATCCGAAGTTTTTAAAGCCAGAAGACGTTTCATCTGATACAATTGAAAAGGAAAAAGAAATTTGGATTGAACAGTTAAAGAAAGAAGGAAAACCGGAAGCGATGCTGGAAAAAATAATGGCCGGAAAAGAAAAGAAAATCAGAGAAGAATCAGCGCTTCTTACCCAGCCATTCGTGAAAAATCCGGACATCACTGTGGGAGAGCTTATTGCGGAAAAAATCGGAGTAATCGGAGAGAATATCCAAATGGGAGAGTTCATTCGTTATGAACTATAGGGGGTGAGATTTGTCTATCGCCAATTCCGAATAAAATTTAAAGTAATCTAAATGGCAAAGTATTTAGTCAGTTTGTATAGCTGGGAAAATCCCAGATTGTGTTTCGGGGATGTGGAACTCAAAAAGGATGAAAAAGTTATTCTCGAAGGGGAATTTGGAAATGATCTTGGAGTAGTGGCAGAGATCGGATTGGAAATCAAAGAAGAAGGACAGCCTATCGTGAGAGTGGCAACGCCTCGCGACATTGAAGCTTTTGAAAAAAACGAAGAGAAGAAGGAAGAAATCCTCAAGGTTTGCAAAAGCGAGATAAAAAGGCTAGATCTTAAGATGAAATTAATTGATGCGAGGATAGGACTGGATGGAAGCAATGTGGTGATTATTTTTACAGCAGACGAGAGGGTTGATTTCAGGGAGTTGGTTAAAACTTTAGCAAAGATTTTTCATAGAAGCGTTAGAATGCTTCAGATCGGATCTCGGGATGAAGCCAGAAGGCTTGGAGGATGTGGAATTTGCGGAAGGGAGCTCTGTTGTGTCCGTTTTCCGGGAAATATTCCGAGCATCTCGACAGAAATGGCCAGGATTCAGCAAGTGGCTAGCCGGGGATCGGAAAGAATTTCCGGAGCTTGCGGAAGGCTGATGTGCTGTTTGTCGTATGAAGCTAAACAATACCAGGAAATGATTTCCGGAATGCCGGAGCTGGGAAGCAGTGTTAAAACTAAGGAAGGAAAAGGGCAAGTTATTGAACTGGATATAATAAAGCAAGAAGTAAAAATAAAAATGGAAAATGGAAAAATAGCAATGGTTAAAAAAGAGGAGATTAGATAGATTAATTTAAATAAAGCAAAAAAATGCTGGGCTACATCATTCCACCAATTGTTATCGTTCTGAGTCTTGCCGCACTGATTTTTTTCCTTTTCAGAAAAAGCGCCAGAATTCCGGAAGAGTTGATTTTGGAAGAAAAAAGAAGGGAAGCTAGAGGCGCTGGATCTGAAGGAAGAAAATTATTCCGTTTTACCCAATTGATTCTGCAAATTACTGAAAAAATAATGCAGCGTTTCAAACTGTTTTCACTCAGATTTTACAATAAGACAGACAATCTATTCCATTCAATAAAGGAAAAAAGGGAAAAAAGATCAGTTTTTAATAATGGCGCAGAATCGGAAAGAAATATTAGGAGGCAGGAATTTCCCCGGGAAATTATTCCAGTTCAAAGAAAAACCGAAATCAGGGTTGATAATGTAGCTTCAATAGCAAAAGAAGAGGATGAAATTGAAGTTGAACCAATGATAAGCAAAAGGGTTGTCCATCCGGATTCAAAAAAGGGCATAAGGAATGAGTTTGAAAAAGCGCTGATTGAGCGAATTGCTTTTAATCCGAAAGACATTGAGGCTTACGAAAGATTGGGAGATTATTATATTGAAATTGGAAATTTTAATGATTCTTTGTCTTGTTTTGAAGAAGTTTTAAAATTAAGTCCGGGTAGCAGAAAAGCAAAGATAAAAATGAGACGGCTCCAAAAAATTGTTTATAGCAATAAATTGTAATACTTTTTATAAATTTCCTTAAAAATAATTGCCACCTTAGCTCAGTTGGTAGAGCAACGGTTTTGTAAACCGTAGGTCGTCAGTTCAAGCCTGACAGGTGGCTCAAGTGGGTCGGTGGCAGAGTGGTCAATTGCACCTGACTGTAAATCAGGCGACTTCGGTCTACGGCGGTTCAAATCCGTCCCGGCCCACAAATAGCACAAAAAGCCGTTGTAGCTCCACCGCAGTAGCGGGGCAGGCAGCTGGTACCCCGCATCTGCGGGGCATGGTAAAGAGTATTTATGTATTTTACATATGTTTTAAAATCAATAAAGGATAGTAAGAGATATATAGGGTTTACAAGTAACGTTAAAGTTCGTTTGAAGTTTCATAATGCGGGTCTTAATCCATCAACGAAAAAAAGAAGGCCATTTAATTTGCTATGCTTTAGAGAATTTGAATCAAAAATTGAAGCTATGCGGTATGAGAAATATTTAAAAAGTTTGAAGAGAGGAAGGCAGCTTGATATTGAAATAGATAATATGTTTAAAAAGCCGTTGTAGCTCAGCTGGTAGAGCAACTCCATGGTAAGGAGTAGGTCTCCGGTTCAAATCCGGACAACGGCTCAGGATAAATTATTAATTAAGAATAGTTTTTATTGTTTCGATAGTTTTCAAGAAAGCTAATGAAGCTAAAAGCTAAAATGTAATAATATGGCACGAGAAAATATTGCGAAGATGAAATGCAGCGAATGCAAGAATATAACTCATTTCACCACGAGAAACAAGAAAAAACTCAAAGAAAAACTTGAACTCAAGAAGTATTGCAAATTTTGCAGAAAAAACAC
>CAZXKY010000020.1:0-12044 GCA_964641975.1 uncultured Bdellovibrionales bacterium
TGGCATAGAACCAGTTGGAGATCTCAAAAAAGCCAGAGATGATAAACAAAAGGAGAAATACCAAAAAGAGAGTGAGACTACAGAATGGAATCATTATCTAGAGCGCATGAAAAGCCTCAAGAAAGAGTTTCCTGACCTTACCGATCAGCAGCTTTTAGAAGCTATTCAGGTTTGGAAAGGTCAGGCGACAAAAGATGTTAAAGAATTTAATGTGAGGGGCCTCGAAGAGGTCATTGAAAAAATATTTGGAGGCAGAAAATGATCAAACTGGTGTTTTTTCTCGTTGGCTTATTGGCGTTGTCACTGGTAATTTTTTTGAATTTCAGGAGAGGAATAACAGGAACAACAATTACGTTAGGGACAGCGACGGGATCTAGCGTTGCTGCTTCCATTTTAAAAGCTATCACCTTCAAAAGAATTGTGGCGGTTGCATGTATCATTGCCGCAATTATCATCGGAAAAAACGTTGCTGCTTGGTTTTTGGGAAAAGTGGCAATTGTTGATGAAAAAACCGTTGTCTTCCAATTTGCTCCCAACATCTGGAATCAAAAAGATTTTGGGTGGCGAGAAATTGAAGGACTGCAGGGAAGGAATGTCGTCCGGGCTTCCGGATCCTACAGGCAATATTTTATAAATAGGTATCCGGATCCTTATCTGGAAGTTTATCCGACTGGAATTCCAGATTGGAAAGCTCCATACGAGGACAAACTTCCCATGCCCGATCGACCTGTGGGTTGTATGATTGGAAGAATTGGAAGAGATGGAGTTCCTTTCTACATCGGAAGGGAGATGAAGATGTTACTTCCCAAAGGAAAGAAGCTCCAGGTGACTGTAAATCTACCGCAAAATTATGCAGAAAAAGGAGATCAAGCTGACGTGTTTCGTCAGAATTTAGGAGCATTCAAAATAGAGATTAAGCGCATTGAATGACCAATCCGATGCGCTCTACAAAAAAAGGACAGTAAGTGGTAAAACACGAGCTGTCCTTTTAAATTTGGCTTAATTGGCGGTGGGAGAGGGATTTGAACCCCCGATACCCTTTCGGATATACCGCATTTCGAGTGCGGCCCATTCAACCACTCTGGCATCCCACCTGAAATAATATAAAAAATTTGGTGTGGGGCGAGGCAGTCCAATTTCCGCCAAAGGCGGAAAGGCAACCGCTCTGGCACGCCTCCATAAATAGTATCTATTATTTTTTATAAAGTATCAAGTCCGCTTCTATTGAATAAACATCGAGGTAATAATTTTGTATTTTTCCTTTTTTTGTTGTAAAATATAAACAGTTAGTGTAAATCTGTAATCAGATTTGAATTCTAAAATAATTTATTTAACAGGGTAACTATGGACCTAAAAAACTTTCTTGATCCAAAAAATATTATTAGCCAAATAGATATTCCCCAGGGAATAACAGTTGCTGATTTTGGATGTGGGAGCGGATTTTTTTCTTTGGCCTTTGCTGAAATTATTGGAGAAAGCGGAAAAGTTTATTCGCTGGATGTTCTTCCTTCTGCCTTGAAATCAGTTGCAAGCAAGGCAAAATTGGCAGGATTTTCCAATATTATTCCCCAAAGAGTAAATTTGGAAAAAGAAGGGGGCTCAAAACTTCCGGCAGAAAGCGTCGAGTGGGTAATCATGAAAGATATGCTTTTCCAAAATAAGATGAAAGATATGGTGTTGAAAGAGGCTTCAAGGGTTCTGAAAAGCGGGGGGAAGCTTTTGGCGGTCGAATGGAATGACCAAAACGCTCCAGTGGGACCTGATAAAAAAATCAGGATTTCCAAGGAAGAAATGGATAAACTGGCGGAAAGCCAAGGATTCAAGAAAGAAAAAGATTTAATTACGGGGGATTTCCATCACGGGGCGGTTTACGCCAAGTAGGCTTGCGAAATATTGGTTTTAAATTTTTTAAAGTAGAAATGAAAACAAATATAAAAAATATTATATATAAAAATCTAAAGATTTTTGTTGCCT
Source organism: uncultured Bdellovibrionales bacterium (assembly GCA_964641975.1). Lineage (GTDB taxonomy): Bacteria > Patescibacteriota > Minisyncoccia > Moranbacterales > JAKLHP01 > JAKLHP01. The sequence continues at coordinate 1,975 of CAZXKY010000020.1, forward strand.
TTATTTTTGTAGCATCTCTTTTTATATTTTCCGGATGCATGAAATCCAAAAATCCCGATTATCGGGTTAATCTTGAAATTTGGGGAGTTTTTGACAGCAGTGATTCTCTGGAAAAAATATCCGGAGAATATAGAAAAATAAATCCGCATATCGGAGAGATAAAATATAGAAAATTTACAGTTGATTCATACAAAAATGATTTGATTGACGCGCTGGCTTCTGGACAAAGCCCGGATATTTTTTGGATTAATAATACTTGGACCCCTTCTTTCAAAGATAAAGTTGAACCGGCTTTCGACTGGCTTACTAACGAAAGCGAATTTAGAAGCAATTTTGTGGACGTTGCCATCAATGACTTTCTTATTGACAAGAAAATATACGCCGTTCCGCTTTCAGTTGATTCTTTGGCGCTTTATTATAATAAAGATATTTTTAATTCTGTTGGCATTACTGCTCCTCCTCGGACCTGGGAAGAATTCAATGAAGATGTCAGAAAGATAACCAGGATTGATCAAAATGACAATATTACTCAGGCCGGAGCGGCGATAGGAACTGCCTATAACATTAATCGCTCCACGGATATTTTGGGGCTTCTCATGTTTCAAAATGGGGTAAAAATGACCAATAATGAAAAAACCGAAGTTACTTTTAATAAAAATGTTAATATTTCCAGTGGACAGGATGTCAAAGGTGTAGAAAATACCCTGGAATTTTATACCCAATTCGCCAGGAGAAACTCTTCAGTTTATACTTGGAATCCGCGAATGCATTACTCTATTGATGCTTTTTATGAGGGAAACACGGCGATGATGATTAATTATTCTTGGCAATATAACACGATTAAAAACAAGAATTCTAAGCTTAATTTCGCAGTAGCCAAAGTTCCGCAAGTTTCAATCAATAGTCCGGTGAACTATGCTAATTATTGGGGAATGGCGGTATCAAAGAACAAGATTTTGTCCCAAGACCAAAAAACCAAGCTTGCGGAAAATGGACTTGCGGAAACAAATTACAACAAAGCAAGAACCTATGAAGCTTGGCAGTTTTTGAAATATCTGACTTTTAAAAATAATGGAAGCGTAACGCTATTCAATAGTCTCAATGGTAATCAAGCTAGCTTTGCGGTGAAAAATGATCCAGCGGAAACCTATTTGACTGACACAGGAAAACCGGCAGCCAGAAGAGACTTGATTGAAAAACAAAAAAACGATCCAATTCTTGGACCATTTGCCTATGGAAATCTGATTGCCAAAAGCTGGTATCAATGGAATCCGGAAGAAACGGAAAAAATATTAGCCGAAGCTATTAACTCGGTAAATTTAGGTAAATCAACAGTGCATGAAGCGCTAGATTTGGCGGTGAATCGGATTAATGTCTTGAAAAAATAACACCGAGTCCGTCTTTTTTATATTTTTTTAAATTTTAGCTTAGAGTGAAAAATAAAATGTCAAAATATTCAATATCAAAAATTATTCCAGTGTTATTCTTGATTATATTCGGACTTTATTTATTTCTTCCTTCAATTTCTAATGCGGCTCTAGTTCCTTGTGGACTAAGAGAAGATGATAAAACTACGACGAATTTTGACGAAAGCCAGTCATGCACCCTTTGTCATCTTGTTGTTGGCATCAAAGGACTTATTGATTTTGGATTTAAAATTATGGTTGTGGTGGGATTGGTGATGTTGGTTGCCGCGGGAATAATATATATTGTTTCTGCGGGAAACGAAGGAATGATGGAAACTGCCAAAGGCCTAATGAAGAATGCTCTAATTGGATTTTCTTTGATTCTTGGAGCGTGGTTGATTGTAAACACGATAATGTGGATTATGGGAACAAAGGAAAAATTAGGAGTTGAAAAAATACCTGGAACGTGGAATACCTTTACGTGTTCAAGAACAAGAAAGGCTAACTGATGCTATTATCATTAAAGTTATTATATTGCGGCACTAACGGAGGGAGGCCTGTTATATCGAAAGTTAGCATAGCTATTGTTCGGAAACGTGCCATGTCAGTGGAAAAACTGATTGTCCGAGCAGAAAGTATTATTGTGCAGCAACGTCAAAATAATTTTTTAATAATCAATTTTTAAATTTAAATAAAATGAAAACAAAAATATCATTATTCTTATTTATCCTGTTATTAATTTTTTCTTTTAGTATGCAGATATCAAAAGCGGCTGATGTTCCTGGTTGTTGTTACGATACAAGTAGTCCCTTGAGTCCATGTAAAATGGTCAAAGACATACTGTCATGCTCTGGAACACAATATGTCAATGCTACTAGTTGCGATCCATGCTTTAAAGAATATGCTGGCTGTTGTATAAAACCAACGACAAATACATGTCAAGACAATGTTTTTCAAAATTCTTGTCCAAGTGGTTGGAAATATGAAAAAGGAAAGAAATGCTCAGAAATTTCAGAATGTATCGCAAAATCCAATGTTAATACTGAAAAAAAAGAATCTGGGGTAACAGGACCTCCTTCCGGAGAGGGTGGAGGAATATCTGGTCCTACTGAGAACAGTAGAGATGTTATCTTCACCAACCCCCTCAAATACAAAACCGTTAATGAATTTGCAACCAACGTCTTGGGAACACTCCGGTCAATTATTGTGGTTCTTTCGATAATTTTTATTGTTTTGGGAGGAATATTCTATATCACTTCAGCTGGAAACGAAAAGAGAATGACAGCTGCCAAGGGAGCAATCACTGCTTCAATGATTGGATTGGCGGTCGGAATTGCCGCTCCTTCTTTTCTCAAGGAAATATATACTATTATGGGAGGAGATAGTTCTGATATCGATAAAACCTCCATAAGTGGTAGCCTTACGCTTACCCAAATCTCTCTTAATTTTCTTGATTTCCTGTTGGCAATTGTTGGAGTGCTTGCTCTCATAATGCTGATTGTCGGAGGGATAATGTATCTTACTTCTGCGGGAGATGATGACAGGATAAAAACTGCCAAAAAAATTGTCACCTATTCGATTATCGGAATTGCTGTTTCTCTTGCCTCTTTGGTGGTCGTAAAACAAATAGCGAAACTGCTTACTTAAAAAATATGCTTTTTAATGTTCCGCAATATATTGAAATCGAAGACAGGATTGCCGGGCCGCTTACTGCCAAGCAGTTGCTCTGGATGTTTGGAATGGGGGCAGTTCTCCTCATTCTATGGGGCATTCTGGAAACCGGAGCTTTTATTATAGCTGCTATTCCTGTTGCTTTAATTTTCTGCACTTTGGCATTTTATAGACCTCACGGTCAGCCACTCATTAAATTTATTCTTTGGGGAATCTCATTTGCTTTCCGTCCCAAAACGTATACCTGGAAAAGGGATTATGTAAAAAGAAAGAGATTGGAAAAAAATCCAGAAGCAGGCGTTGACAGTTTCGAGGAGAAGAAAGAAAAAAAGGAAGCAATTTTATCAAAAAACATTGTTGATTTTGCCAGGACATTGGATTCGGAGGGAAAAGAACGAAACGAAAAAATATTGAAAATAATAAAAAGTAATATAACCAGAAACAAGCGATAATTTGCAAGCATGAAAAAATTATAAATTATGGAAAGATTACACTCGAAAAAAATTTCAGGAGAAAAATCCGGAAGCAGCACCCAAAAGTATGTTGATGTTGAAGAAATACGTGACGGAGTAATTGTGCTGAAAAGCGGTTCACTCCGTTCCATTCTTTTGGTTTCTTCTATCAATTTTGATTTGAAATCGACTGAAGAACAAGATGCGATAATTCAGCAATATCAGGGATTTCTAAATTCCCTTGATTTTCCAGCTCAAATACTGATAAATTCAAGAAGGCTGAATGTTGAGCCATATCTTGATTTTCTCGGAGAAAAAGGGAAAAAACAGACCAACGAACTTTTGCGTCTTCAGATTTCCGAATATAGGAATTTTATCAAAAATTTAACCGAAGTTTCCAATATAATGACAAAATTTTTCTATATCGTTGTTCCGTTTTCTCCAATAGAAACTAAGGAGGGCGGACTGTTCAATAAAGTTTCAGCACTCCTTTCTCCTAAGCAGGAAATAATGAGAAAAAGAGAAACATTTGAAACCTACAAAAACCAACTTTGGCAAAGAGTGGATCACATTATTGCGGGACTAAGCGGAATTGGACTGAAAATCGTTCCGCTCCAAACTGAAGAAATAATCGAGCTTTTGTATAATTCATATAATCCTAACGTGTTTAAGAGCGTTATTATTAAAGACGTTGATAAAGTGGAACTAAACTAATATTATGTTTTTTGGAATAAATAAAAATAAAAATGCTAAGCCAGATGAAGTTCTTGAGAGCGAAAAAATATATCAAGAAGGCTTAGCAACCATCAAAGATCTCATTGCTCCTTCAGCAATGAAAGTTAATGCCAACTATATTCAGATTGGAAGTTCTTTTGCTAAGACAATTTTTGTTATTGCCTACCCAAAATATCTTCGCACGAGCTGGTTTTCTCCGATTATCAATATTGATTTTCCGATGGACATTTCAATTTTTATGCATCCGGTCGATACGAGGGAAATTATGAAAACTCTCCGAAAAAGCGCCACTCAAGTTGAGTCTCAAATTAATATTGAGCAGGAAGAAGGAAAAATCAGGGATCCAATGAAGGAAACTGCTATCCAAAACATCGAAGAGCTTCGCGACCAACTAATGCAAGGAACGGAAAAATTTTTCCGTGTCGGAATTTATATAACGGTTTATGGTTTGGATGTTAAAGAAATTGATAAATCCAGCAAGGAACTCGAGGCGATTTTGGAAGCCCAAATGGTATACGTAAAACCGGCTGTGCTTCGCGCGGAACAAGGATTTTCTTCCACTCTTCCGCTTGGCAATGATGAGCTGGATATTGCCAACAATCTCAATACCTCTCCTCTTTCCACCACTTTTCCGTTTGTTTCTTCAGATCTTTCTTCCAATGACGGAATTCTTTATGGAATTAACCGGCATAATAATAGCTTGATTCTCTTTGATCGCTTTAAGATGGAAAATGCCAATATGGTAGTTTTTGCCAAGTCTGGTGCCGGAAAAAGTTATTCCATCAAACTGGAAGCTTTCCGCTCTATGATGATGGGAACGAATATAATTATTATTGATCCAGAAAACGAATATAAATATCTCTGTGAAACCGTGGGGGGAACGTTTATTAAAATATCACTCAATTCTGATTCCCGGCTTAATCCGTTTGATCTTCCAAAATTAGGAGAAGATGAAGATCCGGAAGATGTTATTCGCAACAATATTGCCAACCTTATCGGTCTTCTCCATATTATGTTGGGCTCTGTTACTCCGGAAGAAGATTCAATTTTGGACAAAGCTATCCGAGAAACCTATTCCTTGCGGGACATTACCGCTCAAAGCAACTTTGCTTCTTTCACGCCCAATTCTTTCCCAACTATGTCTGATTTGTATGAAGTGCTGAGCAATATGGAAGGAGCCGATTCTCTTTCAGTCAGGTTGGAAAAATATACGGAAGGGATTTTTTCCGGATTCCTGAATCATCCGACTAATGTCAAAATTGATAATCAGATGGTGGTTTTTAATATCAGGGATCTGGAAGATGAGCTTCGCCCGATTGCAATGTTCGTAGTGCTTCAATTTATCTGGAATGAGATGCGTTCTAATATGAAAAAACGCTTGGTAATTGTGGATGAAGCTTGGGTAATGATGAAACATGATGATGCGGCATCCTTTATGTTTGGAATTGCCAAAAGATGTCGAAAATATTTTACCGGACTCACCACAATTACCCAGGATATTACCGATTTCTTGGCATCCCGTTATGGCAAGCCGATTGTGACCAATTCTTCACTCCAGCTTTTGCTTCGCCAGTCTCCGGCAGCGGTAGACACTATTATGGAAACTTTTTATCTTACCGACCAAGAAAAGTTTTTGCTCCTCGAAAGCAATGTTGGAGAAGGAATTTTCTTTGCCGGAGCCAAACATGCGGCGATCAAAGTAATCGCTTCATATAACGAGGATCAGATCATCACGACTGACCCCAATCAGCTTCTTGAAATTGAACAAGCAAAAAAAGAGTTTGAAGATGAGAATGTATAAAACCTAAATCTTTAATTATGCCGACTGAAGAAGAAATAAAAAATGTTATCAATCTGGATGAGCATAGAAGAAGGAGGGACGGCGAACAGTCATCTTCTCCGAAAAAGGGAAAAGCTGCTCAAACAGTGAAAGACGCTGTTGGTATTGCAAAAGCGGTTTCTGATCCATTTATTCTTAGGTTTGCCAGAATTGGAGACTGGCCGTATTTTGTTGCTTGGCTTTTAGCTCTTCTCAAGGATTTGTTAGATCTAGTTGGAATTGGATCCCTTCCTGCTATTGGGACCGTGATAACGATATGCGTTTCAATAACCGCATTCCTCTTGTCACTATTAGTAGATACGGGAAAAGCAAAAATGGTAACCAAAATGTTTACTAAGGTAATAATTCTTTTATCCGGAACTACGGTAGAATTTCTTTTTGGCTTAAATTTTGTTCCCTGGGAAACGGCGGCTGTTTCTATGATGTATCTTTTGACTTTGCAGGAAAGAAAAACTGAAAAGAAAAATAAAAAAAGCAATGAAGAATAGAGTAATCAAAATGAGGACCAGGAAGAATATGGAGAAGCGGTAAACGTTTAATTATAATTTAAATCAATTTCAAATTTTTTAAGTTTTTTAATTTTAAATCAGTGCCTTCGAAAATATTTTCTGCGGCGACGATTGGTCTCAGCAGTGAAATTGTGGAAGTAGAAACAGATGTTTTGGGACAAGGGTTGCACAATTTCACAATTGTCGGTCTTCCGGATACCGGAGTCAAAGAATCACGCGATAGAGTGAGTTCTGCCATTAAAAACAGTGGATTCAAGCCTCCACATCAATGTGGGAGAATCACCGTGAATCTGGCTCCTGCCGACCTTCCCAAATTGACTCCGATTTACGATATCCCAATGGCCTTGGGATTTCTTTTGGCGACTAGCCAGATGAATTTTGATTTTAAAAATAAATTGTTCATCGGGGAGCTGGCGCTGGATGGAAAAACCAGACCAGTTCAGGGAGTTCTTCCAATTACGCTTTTGGCCAAGGAAAAAGGAATGAAAGAGGTTTATGTCCCACAAGAAAATGCCGGAGAAGCCAGTGTGGTTGAAGGCATAGAAATCATTCCGGTCGACAGTCTTTATTCTTTAGTAGGACATCTGATAGGAGAAAAGAATATTAAAACTCATCCGCAAGTTCAAGTTGATTCCCTGATTAAAAAAGGAGAATATGAGCTGGATATGTCTCATATCAAAGGACAGGAACATGCCAAGAGAGCGTTAGAGATTGCTGCAGCCGGAGGTCACAATGTTCTTTTTAACGGACCTCCGGGATCAGGCAAGACGCTTTTGGCGAAAACAATGCCTTCAATACTTCCTAAAATGACTCTAGATGAAAGCCTGGAAGTAACCAAAATCTTTTCCATTTCTGGAAAACTTCCCAAAGGAGAGGCTTTGATTGCTGTTCGACCATTCAGGGCTCCTCATCATAGCGCCAGTTCTGTTTCTTTGGTGGGAGGAGGAACCTTTCCCAAACCGGGTGAAATAAGCCTGTCGCATAGAGGAGTCCTATTTTTGGATGAGTTTGCTGAATTTCCCCGTCCAGTGATGGAAAGCTTGCGCCAGCCTCTTGAGGATGGTATTATAACTGTCTCAAGAGCTAAAGGGTCTTTGGAATTTCCAGCTTGTTTTATCTTGGTGGCAGCTATGAACCCCTGTCCTTGTGGAAATGCGACTGATCCGGAAAGAGTTTGTTCTTGCAGCCCGGCTCAAATAGTGAAATATCAAAGAAAAATATCCGGTCCGATTCTGGATAGAATCGATCTCCATATTGAGGTTCCGCGGCTTAAGTTCGAAAAATTAGAAAGCGGAGAAGTGGGAGAAACTAGCGCTGAAATACGGGAAAGAGTGGAAAAAGCGAGAGAAATTCAGAAAGAAAGATTCAAAAATCTCCGAATTATTACAAATAGCGAAATGAGTTCTCATCAGATCAAGAAATTTTGTCCGTTGGACGAAAAAAGCGTCGAACTTCTTAGGATGGCGGTCTCTTCAATGAGACTTAGCGCCAGGGCATATTATCGATTAATCAAGATTGCAAGAACCATTGCTGATCTTGGAGGATTCAAGGATATTAATCGGGATCATTTGGCAGAGGCAATACAATACAGGTTTAAGACGGATTAATTCAAAAAGTTTTTATAGATGTTTTCGAAAAGAAGATTTTACAAAATATTTATATTTTTACTCCTTCTAATCTTGGGGTTTGTTTTTTATAAATTATTTTTTTCCAAAAAGACCGCAACTGAAGGAAATTTCTCAACTGAGAGCAAATCAATCGTTTTAAATGATGAAAGTGCTTCATATTGGTTTGGAAATGTAAAAGCTGATACAGTGGGAGATTTTTTGAAGGATAATAGAGTGGAAACAAAAGAAGATGATTTTATTTTTCCCGGTAAAGACGCAAAAATATATAGCGGATCAAAAATAATCATCGAAAGAAACAAAAAAGTTTTGATCAATGTTGATGGGAAAAAAATTGAAGGAAATACGCTTGGAACAGACGTGGCCATGGCGCTTTGGGATAGCAATGTTAAACTAGGAGAAGATGATTTTTCTATTCCTTCTTCAGATTTCCCGCTGAAAAATAACGCCAAAGTAGAAGTGGTGAGAGTGGATATTGAAGAGGAGATAGTAAAAAAAGAAATTGATTTTGAAAAGCAAACCACAGAAGACGATAAGCTCAGTTGGAGAACGAAAAAAGTAAGCCAGAAAGGAGTAAAAGGAATAGATAAATATAAATATAAGGTTGTTTCGCATAATGGAAAAGAAATTTCTCGAAAATTGCTTTCAAAAGAAAGAATCAAAGATCCAACACCGGAAATTTCCGTTCAGGGAACATATATGAAGCTAGGAAAGGCAAATAGCGGGCAGGGGACCTGGTATGCCTTTAAGGGGGGATTATTTGCAGCCAGCCTTTCAATTCCAAGAGGAGGATATGCCAAGGTGACCAATAAAGATAACGGGAAAACGGTAGTGGTGCAAATTAATGATTCCGGTCCATATGGAAAAGGAAGGATTATCGATCTGGACAAAGTCGCTTTTGAAAAAATAGCCAGTTTAGGCGCGGGAGTAGTTAATGTCAAAGTGGAACAGATATTGAATTAAAAGTTAAAAACGCAAAATTAAAAGTTATATTTAATAATTATGCCAAGCAAATTAGGACAAAATTTTCTTAAGAATAAAGACGTTGTCAGAAAAATTGTAGACGCCGCCAATTTGAGCGCGGAAGATGTGATTTTGGAAGTCGGTCCGGGAAAGGGAGTCTTGACGGAAGAATTAGCCAAAATAGCCGGAAAAGTCGTGGCAGTGGAAATAGATAAAAATTTAGTGAAAATACTTAGAGATAAATTTAAAGGGAATGAAAAAGTGGAAATAGTGGAAGGTGATATATTGAAAAATAATGTATCTGGCTTGATTTTAAAATTCCCTCTCCTGGATTCCGAGGCGGAATCCATTCGCTCCCAGAGAGAGGGGGGGTTAGGAAATGGGGGAAAATTAGATACAAAATACAAGCTGATTGCCAATATCCCTTATTACATTACTTCGCCAATCATCAGATTTTTTCTGGAAAATAAGTTTCCTCCCAAAGAAATGATTTTGATGGTGCAAAAAGAGGTGGCCGAAAGAATTGTGGCAAAACCAGGGCAACATAGCATTTTGTCGCTATCGGTTCAATATTATGCCAAACCCGAATTGTTATTTTATGTATCCAAAAATGATTTCGATCCTGTGCCAGAAGTGGATAGCGCGGTAATTAGAATAACGCCTAATGCAGAACGTATAGAGCGAAAAGAGATTGATAATTTTTTCCGCATAGTGCGGGCAGGATTTTGCGCCAAAAGAAAAACTTTGGCTAACAATTTAGCCAATAGTTTTCATCTGGATAAAAAAGAAGTAGAAGAAAAATTAAAAATATCCGGAATCCCAGGAATCACCAGAGCGCAAGAACTTGGCAAGGAAGATTGGAAAAAACT
>CAZXKY010000021.1:0-12005 GCA_964641975.1 uncultured Bdellovibrionales bacterium
GAACGGGAATTGGTTTTTGAGCCACGCGGAGCGTGGCAAATCCTTTCAAAATCAGCCTTGCCCGCCTCTGGCGGGCGTGCCGAGGCGCTTTGCGCCGAGGCAACAAACGCTGAACATACAATTTGGCTCCGCGGGCAGGACTCGAACCTGCAACCAATTGATTAACAGTCAACTGCTCTACCATTGAGCTACCGCGGAATATTAAATTTTCAAACTCCCATTTTTATAAACCCGTCTTTTATTATCTTGTCTAAATAATCCTTTCTTTTTAATTTTTTCAATTTCATTTCTATAATCCGCGCATCTTTTAGCGATTCATACCATTGTTTAAATACCAACTCTATGCCACCGAATCTTTTTGTTGATGGAGTATGTCCGCCCATGTGATGTTTTAATCTTTTTTCTAAATTATCCGTACTCCCAATATAATATCTCCCATCCCGTAGACTTTTTAAGAAATAAACATAAGCCATATATTTATTGAGTCCCGACGAGCTTTGCTGTCGGGACCCCGACTTTACGTCGGGGCTACCGCGGAATATTAAATTGTAAAAGCATCTAAAATTATAACAAAATGCATCAGATAATCAAGATACTCGTAGCCCTAAGGGGAATCGGACCCCTGTTTACAGGATGAAAACCTGTTGTCCTAACCACTAGACGATAGGGCCAAAAAAAACACGAAAATAAAAAATATCTAAAGCAACGCTTTAAACATTATAGCAGATAATAACGATAAAAATAATAGCAATAAAACCAAAAATAATCAAGTCTTATTTCAAATTTTCAAACAAAACCCGAAAAATGTCATTTTCCGGCTTAATTCGGAGTTCTTTCTTGTTTATCTTCTTGTTGGTAAATTCTACCGGTGCATTTTCTATTACCGCCAAGGGAACTTTTTCTTTTCCTTCGCCCATGACTAGAATTGCCGCAGTAGCCAATGAATCGGCCATATTTACTTTCTCGAATTTAAACTTCCTTCCAAAAATATCTTTCTTGCCAATATAGCTTTTTAGCCCCTTGAATCCGGCATATCCCAAAGATACCCCGACCACTCCGGAGCGAAGAGGAAAAATCCGGCTATCGGTAAAAAGAATTCCCAAATTTTTAATCTTGTAATGCTTCAGTAATTTTTTTCTCAAATCCTCCGCTGCTTCATAATTTTTTTTCGGCCAAAGAATGATTCCCCCACTTTCGACATTAGACTCATCAATCCCGCCATTGGCGCACCAATGCCCATCTTTGAGGCATAGATAACACCATTTGGTCTCGTAAAATTTTTCGCTTTCCTTCCTGATCCAAACTTCTTTTTCTTTCCTGTTTTTTATTTTTTCCACGACCCTGCCCTGCGAAAGAGCCAAAATCTTTGAAGTAACAACTAGAATACTTTTATTTTTTAGTTTCGGTATTTCAGAAACAATAAAATCAGCCAACGATTCATTGGCTTTAAATATCCTGGTTTTTACTGGAAATATTATCATCGAGATGACTTCTTTTGCTTGCTTTTATTATCTTTTTCGGAAACTAAAATGACCGCTTCCAATTTTCTCTTCGCTCTATTGATAAGGGTTCCAACTGTGTTTACTGGCTTCTTCAATACTTTGCTTATTTCTTTGTAAGATTTCTCGGAAAAATATCTCATCTTAAGCACTTCCTGATATTTAACAGGCAACTTTTTCATCGATTTTTCCATTTCCCCTCTCAATTCTTTTTTGAGCCAGACTTCCATCGGAGACTTTGCATCTGTCTTAGTTTCTATTCTGTCTTTATTGGAAACGAATTCTTCAAGTGAAATAAATTTTTTGATATTTTTTCTTTTAATATAATTCACCGCCTCGTTATGGGCAATCCGATATATCCAAGAAGAAAATTTTCTACTAGTATCAAAATTTTTGCAGTATTTGTAAACCTTAAAAAAAACATTTTGGAGAAGATCTTCGGTTTCTTCTTTGTTTCTCAAAAAACGATAAATATAGATGAACAATCTTCTTTGATATCGATTTATCAGCTCATCATGAACAATGGGGCTATTGCATTTAAGAAGCCTGATGAGGTCACTATCACTCAACTTCTTTATCTGTACGCCTGTTAATCCCGGATTTGCAGTGTTAAGTTTCAATTTTAAGCCTTTTTTGGTATTAACCATTGATTTTTTCAAATTTAGGCTTATTATCAATATATAGCACTAAACCACTAAAAAATCAACCAAAATTAATGAGAACATTAGGAATTGAAACCTCTTGCGACGAGACCTCGGTTTCTGTCGTTGAATATAAAAACGATGGGATTAACGTGCTTTCCAATATCATATCCTCTCAGGTCAAACTCCATGCTAAATGGGGAGGCGTTGTCCCCAATCTTGCTGCGCGCGAACACCTCAAGAATATCGTTCCCGTCTTGAAATTAGCCCTTAAGGAAGCAAAAATAAAACCTGAAAGCCTGGATTTAATTTCGGTTACCAACGGTCCCGGACTAATTCCCGCGCTTCTTATCGGAACATCTTCATCCAAAACCATTTCCTATGTTTGGAAAAAACCGCTTATCGGAATCCACCATATCGAAGGACACATTTACGCCAACTTCATCAGCAAGGATTCCCAATTCCCGATATTGTGCCTGGTTGTTTCCGGCGGACATACACAATTAGTTCTGATGAAAGATCATCTTAAATACGAAATAATCGGACAAACTTTGGACGACGCTGCCGGCGAAGCCTTTGACAAGGTAGCCAGAATTTTAGACATCGGATATCCTGGCGGACCAGCCGTCTCTAAAATTGCAGAAAATTATAAGCCGCAAACTAAAAATTACGATATTGCGCTTCCTCGTCCGATGCTAAACAGAAATAATTTTGATTTTTCCTTTTCCGGGCTTAAAACCGCAGTCTTATATGAAACTAAAAAACATCCCCAGCTTCTCAAGGATAAAAAATATATTACCGAAATCTGCCATGAATTCCAGCAAGCTACTGTCGATGTCCTGGTTTCCAAAACAATTAAAGCCGCCAGGAAATACAATCCTAAAACTATTATGCTGGCCGGGGGCGTAGCTGCCAACTCAGAACTACGAAAACAACTCGGCGAAGCTATTCGCGAAAATATACCCGCTACAAAATATCAAATACCCGATATGGAATATACCGGCGACAATGCTGCGATGATTGCCACCGCTGCTTGCTTCCGTTGGCAAAGGACGACAAAAGCGCAAAAGGGAAAGGCTCTCCAAAATTGGAAAACCTTAGACACCAATGCAAACCTAAAGTTGAAATAAGGATTTTATTTGATCATTTATTCAGATAGGTAATGGTCAGTTGCAAAACTGTCGCAAATAAGACCCAAAGCAAATACGGAATTTGAATGTAGGCAATCCATCTCGCATGAGGATAAATAACCACCATCGCCCAAACCAAAGTCACCAGAACGAGAAGGATATCAAGAGCAGCCAAATAATTATTCTTGAGTCCAAATTGAATCGGAGTAAAAATAATATTAAAAATAAGATTGAGAATAAAAGGAAGAGCAACGATGAATGAAATCTGCTTGGTTGCCGTTTTATAAAAAACTGTGCCAAAAGAAAAAGCAATCAAAACATAGAGAAATGTCCAAACTGGACCGAATAGCCAAGCAGGAGGAGACCAGGAAGGCTTGATCAATTGCTGATACCAGCCATAATTATTCATATTTTTTATTTACTTGATATTTAATATTTAAATATCAACTTTCTATCCTCCAATCAGGGTGCTTACGTAAACACCAAAATAATACGGCCAGACAATTACAGCAAGCACTCCCTTCCAGAAAGTCAGATGCAAAAAACCAATTGTAAACAGCCATGCTGCTATCCAAAACATTCCCATCGAGCAATGCTGTTCAACTTTTACTTTTTCCATATTTTTTATAATATACTTCAGGATACAAATTATATTACACCCCCTACCTCTGAAAAATTACACTTAAACTTTACTTTTTAATCGCTTTTACTTTTAAACTTTCAAGGGGTATGCCGGAATATTGCTTTTTACTGATTTCTTTGTCCTCCGAAAGCACCTCTACTGCAAAACCGGCTTTTTCCATTTTAGAAATATAATCTTCCCTGAGAAGCGCGCCCGCCACACAGCCAGATAAAAGTTCTTTATTATTTTTAATCTCTTCCGGAAGTTCCTGGAGTAGAACGATATCGGAAACAAACATCTTTCCTCCGTTTTTCAAAACCCTGAAAGATTCTTCAAAAACCTTGTCTTTGTCAGGCGACAGATTAATCACGCAGTTGCTGATAATAATATCAACTGAATCGTTTTCCATCGGCAAATTTTCAATCTCACCCAGCTTGAATTCAACGTTTTCATATTTGTATTTTCCGGCATTGACCTTGGCTTTTTCCACCATTTCCGGAACCATGTCTACTCCGATTACCTTTCCAGCCTCCTTTACTCTCCTGGCTGCCAAAAAACAATCGAACCCCGCTCCGGATCCCAGATCCAAAACAACATCTCCTTCTTTCATTTCCGCCATCGCCACCGGATTGCCACATCCTAATCCCAGATTCGCCTCGGAAAATTTTCCAATATCTTCTTTGGAATAGCCGATTTCTTCAGCGATTCTTTCCTGTTCTTTTTTCGCTCCGCAGCAAGAACACCCGCTGCCTTTGGCAATTTTAGTGTAGCTGTCTTTCACAATTTTCTTTACTTCTTCTTTTTGCATAAAATTAAATCTTAATTTATTATCAAACGACAATTTCAATTATATCGCAAAATCATCTTCTGTTCAATCATGCGAAAAGCAGCCTTTCGGGGCTGCTTTTTTTCAGGCAATCAATTTTGTTTAACTTATTGCTGCAGCAACGCGCTTACGTAAACACCAAAATAATACGGCCAGACAATTACAGCAAGCACTCCCTTCCAGAAAGTCAGATGCAAAAAACCAATTGTAAACAGCCATGCTGCTATCCAAAACATTCCCATCGAGCAATGCTGTTCAACTTTTACTTTTTCCATATTTTTTATTTTAAAAATATTATTGCCTATAATACAATTCTTGCGCCAAAAAATTACCAAACTATTTTTTAAGGCGTCCATACATCCAGCTGGTCCAGTTTCCATTTTTCACCCAGCGGATGGCTTTTTCGATTTCATACTGACTAACGACTTTATCGAGCGGTTCCCTGCCTTCCGGCACTTTTCCAACATATATTTTTTCAAGAGCGCTCAATGATTCCGATTCAGCCATTTGTCCCAACGCCCAAATGGCGTCATTCTTTTCCCTGGGATTGGCTTTTTCATCCTCCAGAACTTTTACCAGTGCTTTCTGGCACTTTCCTCCGTGTTTTTCCTTGGCCGAATCGCAAGTTTTGCTAACAGTAAGATAAATCCAAAAAAATCCGCTAGCAATTACCAGCACCACGATAGAAACCAGGATTATGATTATTTTTTTCATATTATTTATATAAGTGACTAATTACTTATTTTAATAATTTCTTGGATTTTTTGCACCGCTTGAGAGGAGTTCTCATCTACGCAAATGTGTTCTATTGGTAAATCGATTGCCTTGTATAATTCATCTACGAACTGATCGCGACTTTGTCTCTGCGCATCATTATGCGATTTCCCGTCTAATTCAATAGCAAGCAATGGTTTTGTATTGGTGAGATCACAAATTAGAAAATCGACGTGACGTGATTTTATTCGACCGCGAAGACTCCAGCGATTATTATAATCAGATACATTCTTTTTGCTCACTTCAACAAAGTCCTCGATCCTAACCTTAGATAACACGACGTATTCATCGCCTAAAGCTTTGCGTAAACTTATAAAAAGCGCCTGCTCCGATTCATTCATTATTTTTTCCTTCTTTTTATATGAAGAAAGATCTACTTTCCGTTTTTTCTTTTTGATAAGTAATTCAATAATAGCAACCGAGATAATGAATAAAAATAATATAATAATCCAAATCATATTTTATTTTTTTGATTAAGTAATCAATTACTTACTTTGGCGTAAATATGTTTATCAAAAAGTTTGTTTCCTTTTTTAACATTCTTTTATTTTTTTCCAATAGCTAACTGTTTCGCATCCTCTTGTCTTCATCTGCTCTTCCTTTTCTTTTTTCTCTTCTTGAATTCTTTCCCGCTGCTTGTTATTTTTGGCCAAGATATATTCCTCAAAAAATTCAGGGAATTCATTTTTTAATCCTAACCGAGCATTAATTATTTCATCAGAAACCCCGCCTTTTTTTCTTTCCAATTCTTCCAATTTCAAAACTGCGATTATGAAAGGATGATTTTTCGCTAGTTTCGTCATGTACGTAATTAACTATTTATGCCGTTAAGCTGCCATCCCTGCTTATTTTTTGAGTAAAATAATGCCAAAAAAGTAGCCAATAAAAATGAATGCAATTATTAAACTCACAACAAAAATGGTTTTAATTTTTATTACCTAACATAATTTTTAACTTCTTCATCGATAATTTCATAGATATCATCTTCCTCAAACCCATTAGCTTCGAGCTCGGGTCCCATTTCAGCGAGGACTACCCTAAGCGTAAGCGTCTTTATATTATCGTCCGCGCCTACCGTGATCATTTCCATGGAATTATTATTCATAAAAGTATAATCCCGATATTTGGTCCACGTTGGTGTTCTCATGGATAAAGCCCATGCCAATAAATCTATGCGTGAGTCTAATTTCAGCTCCCTATTTTTCGCCATTTGACCCGCCATAGCGAGAGAAAAACACATTGCTTTTGTCGTACTTTTTATATTAGATTTTATAAGCCAGCTTTTTATACTCATAATTTTAATTTTAATTACTTATTTACTGCTTCTATCGGGATTGGGAAACTAGCGAGAAATGAGCCAAGGGCATTTTCATTTTTGCGAAGATCAACTTCGATCCAATTATCCAATGCGCCATGTTTTACCAGCTCAATTTTTTCTTCTTTAAAAAGATCATCATCAAACCAGAGAAAGGGGGAAGAAAAATCAATCCCCTCGGTTTTCCAGGTGTTCCAATTGGTCGGCTTGATCTGCCGGATATATTTCATCGTTTCTTCCGAAAAATATCGGCTCAAAAGCTCGGCAGCATAATTATCCTCGCCTTTGCAATGTGTCGTCAGCCAATAAGTAGGATAATTTTCAACCACATACTTGATGAACTCATCGGCATGTTTCGCCAGATTTTTCTCATTGGCCAAAAGAACTCCGTCAATATCAAGATAAATATTTGTCATAGTTTACCACGCTTTTGTACTGTTACGTAACATGTTACGTAATTAATTACTTATTAATTTTTTAATTTAGTGTATATTTATTCTATTAAAATTATCTTTGTATTGATTTGCTAAAATTATCTATCATCGGTTGTATTTCTTTTATATTTTCAATTTGAAATTGTTCAATAAATGCCTTAAAGATAATCCCGCCCCATTTCTTATACTGAATTGGAAAAAATATAAATGCTATCACGATAGAAATAATAAGAAGTCTTCCCATAATTTTCTGAGTTCCTCTTGATAAAAATCCAAACAATATTTTTACCCATCCAAGTGGCCCTGACATAAACATTGTCAAATACTAATTAACGCACCAATAGCTTATTATGCACGTAATCAAACATTTTTTGATTAACATAATCCTTGAGTTCAACACTACCATCAATCTTCTTATACAAATCAAAATGGCTGTTAAGCATGGTTATCAGCTCATCTTGAAATATTTGATTAAATTTAATACGTGCTGCTTCTTTGGAATTATTTTTTATTGAACCTTCCAGTACTTTATTGCCCATTAATTTAGCGCTCAGGTTATTGAGAATCACTCTGTCGCTATCATTAAAGTTTGTTCCGAAACGATCATTCACGTCTTTGATGATTTTAGAAAGCGCACTTTCTTCGTCCTTTATTACCATCCCTCCTCCGCCACCCATTGGGTATAATTCTCCCTGCTCGTTTTCTAATTTTATTTTCCCTTCTTTTTTCTTAACAATTTTAACGGCTTCCATGTCGATGCTTTCCAGAACTTCTGTCGGCAATGGATCTTTTTCAATTGGTAATTTTTTAATCAAGAACCGAAGAAAAATATATAATTTTTCCAGTGTGGTATCTTCAAAAGAAATAATCTGGGAGACAAAAGAATATTTTCTTTTATAATCACTTGCTTTCCCCTTGAATTCCTGTCTTTCCTCCGGAAGATATTTTCCAAATCTTTCTACAATTTCATCCAAGAAACTATTCAGCTTGGCCGGAGTTGCTTCATTGAAATAATCTTCCACAAAGGAATCGATTTCTTGTTCAGTGAAAATCTTGTAACCCAGAATATCTCTTTGCAGATCATGCAGAATATTGGGATCAGTTGCTTCCGACAAAACAGTCGTCGTGTAATATGGCTGAAACGCTTCTTTAATCTCTTCTGTGTCGTTCACAAAATCCAAAACAAAAACATTTTCTTTGTCGGCGTGAGTTCGATTGAGGCGACTGAGCGTTTGCACCGCATTTACTCCCCCAAGTTTTTTGTCCACATACATCGCCGAAAGCAAGGGCTGATCAAAACCCGTTTGAAATTTTTCCGCCACAATCAAAAACTTAAACTCGTCTTTTTTAAATTCTTCCGCCGTGTTTTTTTCCGGCACTCCGTTCATTTGCGCTTCAGTATATTGCAATTCTCCGTCTTTCACCGTCCCGGAAAAAGCCACTAAAGATTTGTAACTATAATTATTTTCCGCTAAATATTTATCCATTGCTAGCTTAAACTTTACTGCATGCAAGCGAGATTTTGTCACGATCATTGTTTTGGCTTGTCCGTCAATTTTGGAAGCAATATTTTCCGCAAAATGTTTCACAATGATATCCACTTTCTTGTTAATCGCATGCTCATGCCTTTCCACGTATTCAATCATCATTCTCTGTGCCTTTTTCTTTTTAAATTCCGGATCGTTCTCGATCTTTTTTAATAAAGAAAAATACATCTGATATGTCGTATAATTCTCCAAAACATCGAGAATGAATTTTTCTTCAATGGCTTGCTTCATTGAATAAAGACTAAACGGATAGAATTTTCCATCTAATGGATTCTTCACTCCGAATATTTCTAAAGTCTTTTGCTTTGGAGTTGCAGTAAAAGCAAAAAAACTGATATTTTTCGTATTTGTTCTGCGGCTTCTAATTTCTTTGATAATCTTATCCTCCAGCGTTTCTTCTTTTTCGAAATTATCTTCCTTGGCCGCTTCGTCTAGGGAAGAAGTTTCCAAAACTTGTTTCAAGCTCTTGGAACTTTCTCCAGTTTGCGAAGAATGAGCTTCATCAATAATCACCGCAAATTTGTTTCCTTTCACTTTTTCAATGCTTTCGACAATTACTGGAAATTTTTGTAAGGTGGTAATAATTATTTTTTCTCCATTTTGCAAAGCTTCTTTCAGCTCCTTTGATCCTTCAATGATCGGTTTTACCACTCCGGCAGTTTGCTCAAATTGCATAATCGTATTCCTAAGCTGTCTGTCTAAGACTTTACGATCTGTGACCACAATCACACTATCAAAAACTTTTCCGCTTTTCTCATTGTGAAGTTCCGCCAATTGATGCGCTGTCCAAGCGATGGTATTACTTTTTCCACTTCCAGCACTATGCTGAATCAGATAATTTTCTCCTGCTCCATTCTCTCGTGCATTGGCAACTAGCCTTCGCACTGCATCCAATTGATGATATCTGGGAAAGATCAGGTTTTCTACTTCATATTTTCGTCCTTTATCATCTTCTTTTTCTTCCTTCTGCAGACAAACAAATTTTCCGATGATTTCCAAGATGCTGTCTTTTTTCCAAACGTCTTCCCAGATGTAGGCTGTTTTATATCCATCTGCATTCACAGGATTACCGGCCGAATTGTTGTTGCCTTTATTGAATGGAAGAAAATAGGTCTTGAGACCACTCAGTCTGGTAGTCATGTAAGCGAGTTCTGTGTCAATGGCAAAATGCACCAAGCATCTTTTGAAAGAAAGCAGGGTTTCTTTAGGATCGCGATCGGTTCGATACTGGGCAATTCCATTTTTGATTGATTGTCCGGTAAGTTGGTTTTTGAGTTCGATGGTGAAAATTGGAAGACCATTCAAAAACAAAGTCATGTCGATGGAATTTTCATTTTTCTGGCTATATTTCACTTGCCGCATTACGCTGAAAATATTTGAGTTGTAGAGTTTTTGGGTTTCTTGATTTAGCTGGGTTTCGGGTTTGAAATATGCCAAATCAAAACGGACTCCATGATCGGTGATTCCTTTTCGAAGAACATTCAAAAGCCCTTGGTTTCGAATTTCATCATCGAGTCTTTTGAAAAATTTCTCTTGGACATATTCTCCGTGTTGCTCGGACAATTTGTCCCAAGCTTCTTTTTGGGATTCTTGAACGAATTGCAAAACCATCTCTTTGTCCAAGCAGAGAACTTTGCCATATGCACTTGGCAAGCGTTTTTTATATTTATTTATATCGACGAGGTATTTTTCAATGAATTCCTCAAAACCAATTTCACGAGTGTTTGTGGTCATAAAATTTCTTGTAAAATTATCGTTTTTTGCTTTAATTACAATATAGTTAATTTACACTTTTTCACTAATTATTGTAAAACTAGCTGTGGATAACTTTTTTAAAAATTTATCAAATTGTGCTATTATACTTATAATGACATGCAATATTTTACTCCTTACTTTGTAGTACTTGACAGAGAAACAGGATTACGATATCATTAACAATCACGGAATTTATTTAGCTCATCTACCACGATGTAGAAGGAGCATCGGATGCCGCCCCACTGGGCGGTGTTTGTTTTTTATCTTTGTTGAAATTATCGTATTCATTCTTTAGCTGATATCGCCTACGATTCGTTGATACTGGATATGCAGTGCAAAGCACAAAGAAATTTTTTCGTATTGTCAAAACTACTAAATATTCCCACTCACCAAAGCACAAACATAATCTTTTCTGGATTTTTCCCTTTTTATTTCGCCTATCGGTTTTCCATGTCTTTATGCTTTCATCTTTTGGATTCTCGATTATAACCCTCGGCCATCCAATCTTCTCACACCTCCTCAAATCGGTATTTCTTTGGTCTTCTATTTTTCCTTCAGATACAAGATGCCAGAAGCTGAACGGCTTGCCCTTATACTCTGGTTGATGTATATAAAAAACTTTTATTCCATTGCATTTCAAATCGTTGTTCATGAAGTCTTTTTTAAAAACACTAAAAACCTCGTTAAGATAAATTTCCGTATCTCCATTAAAATCTTCCAATAAAATTAGTTTAGGCATTTTTATCATATTCCTATGACGCTTTCCAAATAAATATGTTAAACTTGTTTTCCCCATACAAAGTTGATTGCTTCAGAGAATAACCTGACTTTTCTTTTATCTTGGAAATTATTTGATTTTTTGCATCACTTTCACTAATGTCTCTACTGATATGCGAAATTGCTCCTGTCAACAAATCGGCTAGTTGCATTATCTCAACTTCATGCGAACGAACAATTTGCAATCTTTCAATCGCTTTTCTGTCGAAATCATATTTGCTATTACACAATATCTCATGAAGTTTTCTTACCTTATCTCCTCCTCGCGTATCTTTTATGTCGATATAAATTCTATAGCAGTCACCTGGAATGAAAATAGTTTTTAGCAAATCAAAATACATTTTATAGTACCACTGGTCATGCGTTTGATTATAATTTTTATGATCTATCACTGATTTATCAGGAATAACTAAACATCGAAAATGAAGATCATCATCATCAAAGAAATAATCCACTAGATGCTTATAAAAATCTATCTTAGATGGAGATATCTTTGTCCACTTTATTTCACATTTTTCATTTAAATTATATTGTTTTTTTATTTCTCGAATTCTCTTCATTACTTCTGGCACTTTTTCTAGGGGGCACCAAACACAACCAAGAGCCATGGCTTTTTGATGATCATTTTCTAAATGGCAACTTTCATCGCAATAAACATTATATATTTGACTCATATTTTTATATT
>CAZXKY010000022.1:0-1155 GCA_964641975.1 uncultured Bdellovibrionales bacterium
CGAGATTTCTCTCGATTTTTTTGTTTCTATTTTTTCCCCAAATTTTTGAGCGCTAATTTTACTCTTTCTCCTACATCCTTAATATCCACTGGCACCAATTTCAGCGCTTCGCGAGATTCAGAAACAGAATAGCCCATTGAAGTGAGGGCTTCTAGCGCATCGCTATCGGCCATGACTTCATTTTTCTCCAAATCCGAAAGTCCGGCAATCTTGTTTTTAAGTTCCAAGATCACTCTTTCAGCTGTCTTTTTTCCAACTCCGGAAACCTTCGTCAGGACTGAAGGGTCTTCATTCAAAATTGCGGTTCGGATAGTTTTGGCATCGGCAATCGATAAAATTCCCATTGCCGCTTTGGGACCAATTCCGGAAATAGAAATTAAAAGTTCAAACATTTCCAATTCTTCCAAGACCAAAAATCCATAAAGTGCCAGGATATCTTCCCGCACATAAGTATGAATAAAAAAGTTCACTTCTTGATTTCCGGCAATTTTTCCCAAAACATACGGCGTCACAAAAACTTTGTATCCAATGTTATTTGTATCGACGACAACATATGAATCGCGGATATATTCGATTGTGCCTTTGAGCTTGGCAATCATATTGTGGTTTATATTTAATCAAAATCACTCTCTTCACACTCATCTTCCGGAGGTTCTCCTAATACATAATCTTTATCTTCTTTCTCATACCACTTTTTAATTCCTTTTTCCCAATTTTCGAATTGAGAGTCTTTTTCCGGATCCTTCGGAGCATCACCGCGGGGATCTTCCTTGTCTACATAATACAATATTGTGTGAGCGTCCACAAAGTCCTTCTTTTTGTCATCATCTTCGCAAACATCGCTTGAAAGGCAATATTTTACCTTGTCATCTTTTTCTGATATTTTACAAACTTTTACATCTTCTTCTATTTTTAATTTTCCATCCAAAACATCTTTTCCTGTTTCCTCTTCTTCGTATTTGGGAAATTTTTCTACAGAATAATTATTCAAAACTTTATCCAAAAAATCCCTCCAGATAGGCGCGGAAGCTGTGTCCGCCGATGTCAAGATAGCCCAAGACCTCCTTGCCCATGGCGTACACGCTTTCCACCCGTGCTTCAAACAGGGCCTGTTCATCCGGGTCTGGCACATGAACACTCTCAGAGCGCACCGCC
>CAZXKY010000022.1:1165-11735 GCA_964641975.1 uncultured Bdellovibrionales bacterium
GCAAGAGAAGGAGTAAATCCAACAACCCATCCATCCCTAAATTCATTAGTGGTTCCGGTCTTAGCTGCCACCTGGCGATTGTCAAAACGGAGCGGACTATTTTCTCCAAAAACTGGCGCTCGATAATCATTAGTAGACATAATATGGTCGAGCATTGCAACATATTTTTCCTCAATTACTCTTTCTCCCGCACTAGCCTTGTATTCCTCCAAAATTTTTCCTTTATTGTCTTCGATTTTTAATATGGCTGTTTTATCGTGTTTAATCCCTCCGGTTGCCAAAGTGCTGAACGCATGAACATGATCAAGAAGCTTCACTTCTCCGCCTCCAAGAACCAAGGAAAGTCCATAATAATTAGATTTGTTGTTGAGCCCGGTAATTCCTAGATTTTTAGCAGTAGTAATTGCGTTTTGCACTCCGACTAAATATAAAGTTTTTACAGCCGGAATATTAAGCGATTGCGCCAAAGTTTCTTTCATCTGAAGCGGACCACGAAATTTTCCGTCATAATTCTGGGGTTCATAATCCTTGTTGCTGCCTTGAGAACCAAAATTTGTTTCCACGTCAAAAAGTGTGGTTTCCGGAGTATATCCTTTGGTAAAAGCTGTGAGATAAACATAAGGCTTAAAAGATGATCCAGGCTGGCGATCACGAATAGAAACATTATCTTGTGGTTCGAATTTGCAGTTTTTTCCAGACACACATCCCTCTGGTTCTGATTTTCCAAAAAAATCTCGAGATCCTACCATTGTCAAAATTTGTCCGGTCTTGGGGTCCATGGCCACCAAAGATGAATTGTAGGCATTCCAATTTTTGGCATTTTTTTCCGACCCTTCCTTCACTGCTTTTTCGGCAATCTGCTGCTTATCCCAATCCAAAGTAGTATAAACTTTAAGCCCCCCTTGTTCTACCGCCTGCTCCCCATAGGTCTTTTCCAGATATTCCTTAACATACATCACAAAATGCGGAGCATTAATACTTTCCTGAAATGGTTTTATTTTACTCAAAATATCAACATTTTTAAACTCTTCCAACTGCTCATCCGTAATGTATCCAAGTTTTTCCATTTGCTTGAGCGCATATTCCTGTCTGCCCTTCAAAGCATCCAGATGCGAACCATAGGGGGAATAGTAGCTAGGAGCCTGAGGAAGAGCGGCAATAAGCGCAGATTCATCCAAAGTTAATTCCTTGGCGCTTTTTCCAAAAAAAGTTCTGGCTGCCGCTTCTACTCCATATGCATTAGAACCATACGGTATCTGATTAAGATACATCGCTAAAATTTCATCTTTGGAATATTTTGTTTCCAGTTCCAATGATAAAATCGCCTCTTTTATTTTTCGAGTAAAAGTTTTTTCATCCGTGAGCATTGATTTTTTCACAAACTGCTGGGTAATCGTCGAACCGCCCTGTGAAGCGCCCTGGCCAATGACATCCTTGAGTGCCGCTCGGATTATGGAAGTGAGTTTGATTCCGTGATGAGAATAAAAATCCTGATCTTCAAGAGCAATGGTGGCATATTTAATATTATCCGGCATATCACTAAATGGAATTATGGTTCTTTTTTCTTCTCCATGGACCTCATACAAAACATGCTGTCCGGTTCGGTCCATGATTTTTGTTGATTCTACTACCACTCTATCACTTAGCCCGTTGGCATCCGGAAGATCTTTGGAGAAATACAAAAATATTCCAGCCACGAAAAGAAATATGGCTGCTATTAAATATAGCGACAAAGTCCTTATTGTTTTCCAACGACTCTCTCGAAAAGATTTTTTAATATTTCTGGGTTTTAAATTGACAAAAACTGGCTGCATAAAAAATTATTTTAAATTTGAAAAAATACTTTTTAAAATTTCATGGGAAACATCAACACCCCTACCTTCAACCAATGGTTTTTCGTGCATATTATAATAAGGATTTGGATTAACTTCTATCACAATATAAGGACTTTTTTTAGACGCGATGTTTTTAGCCATAAAATCAACTCCTCCATAAGTTAACCCGAGTGCCCTGATTGATTCTTCGCATATCTTTTTAAAGAAACTATGCATTTTATCCGTATATTCTACACATCTTCCTCCATCGGACATATTTAAGTTGTTTCTTAGTTTTAAATTAAAACCTTTAGAAAGGACTGAATTGAGTGTTAATTTATTTTTTTTAAGCGTATTTTTTACAATTATATCTATTTTTATTTCAAATCCCTTCATTCTTTTTTTATTAAAATTTTCTATCAATTCTCTAATGGGCGAATGACCATCTCCAATCACGCTTGCTGGAATTTTTTTTACACATGAAAGCACTTTCTCATTAAAAATTAACACCCTAAATTCATCTCCAACAAACATTTCTTCTGCTAAAAATTTTTTAGATTCTTTAAAAGATTCACTATTATTAAGAATGTTTATAGATTTTTTTAGATCTTCCTTGGAACGTATGTCCCAAGTAACACCCTTGGCCAAAGAACCGTCTAGCGGTTTGACAATAAGAGGATACGAAAGATTGTTTTTTTTTATCAGTGTTGCGGCTTCGTTAAAAGATTTAGCAATAATCCCTCTGGGCGTTTTAATGCCAAATTCCCCAAGAATTACCTTTGTTAAATCTTTATTCCTTGTCATGTTTCCCATCCTTTTCTTTACGGGAACTACTCCTTTTTGCATAAAAATAGTTTTTCCCCTATATTCTATCTTAATTAAAGGATGTTCGCCTGTAAGAAAAACTATTTTCATTCCTAAATCAACGGCTTTTTTAACAAGAGATCTGACTCCTCCGTGCTTGAGCTCTTTTACTTTTTTTCCATAATTCATTCTGTTTTTAATTTATCTTATTAATATCAATTACAATTTAGAAAATTTTCCTCATGAAAACAGAAGCTCTTTCTTTTTTAAATTAAGCGATGCAAAAAATTCTAACTATTTCTTTATTTCTTTATATTGGCAAATTAAATTTTTTTTAGTTTTATTATATATTCTATAATATCCTTGACTACATTTCTTGTCTTTCCGTGAGTTGGATTGTAATGGATATAAAGATCCGGTTTTCCATTTATTTCCAAGATAGTAAATTTTTGTTCATTTGGATCTTTGCTAATATCATCACAAATAATATCGATTCCCGCCAAGCATTTTCCCGTAACTTTGGCCGCATTAGAACAAAGAAGCTGAATCTTGCTATTTATTAATTCAGTTGAATCGTTTGTTTCTCCACCTTCAGCCAAACACGAATTGTTTTTTATAAAAATTTCTTTTTCTTTTTCTGGGATACTATTTAATTCAACTCCTTGATTAGCAAGTATCGTATCTAACTCTTTATTGAATTCGGTTCTTTTGTGTGTTTTTGACTGTTTTCTTTCTATGAGCTCCTTGACCGTGCTTTTCCCATCCCCAAATATTCTCGGAGGAATCATTTCGAGAACACCTATTGCTTTATTATTTAAAATTAAAACCCTGTATTCTTTTCCAAAAACCATTTCTTGAGCTATTAGATAGGGAAAGTTATTCAATTTTTTCTCTACTATGTCTGCTGCTTCATCAATCGTTTTAATATTGACAAAAACTCCCTTGCTATTTGAACCATTGGCATCTTTTATAACAATAGGATATTTTAAAAGACCAAGTTTTTTCTTAAAATCTTTTTTATCAAAATTCTTTTTATAAAAACAAACTGTTTTGGGAGTAGGAATTTTATTTTCCCTCAAAATATGATAGGTTATATCCTTGTATGCTGTAGGACTTTTTCCTGTAAAAAAATCAATGGATATTCCAAATTTTCTAGAAACAAATATTTTTTCTCCTTTCAGTTTAATATAAAAACATCCTCTTTCTGGAATAATTTTTTCAATAGTTCCTCCCATTTCTTGAACAGCTTGCTTTATTATAGGTGGATTTTTTATCATATTTTATTTACATCAATTAAAAACTTGTTTAAATTTTTTCGGCCAATAATCATTTCTTTTTCTAATTCTTTTCTATCCGCAATATTGACACTGGCAGCAACAATAACCCCATCCAAAACAAAACTGATTTTAATTTTCGGACGAATAGAAGAGCCGCTTGAAGAATAAACAACCGAGATTCCAACAAGATCTGGATGTTTTCCTAAATATTCCCTTGTCATTCTTTCATCAATCAGTTTTCCTTCCTCTCTAGAAAAATTATTAGGTTTTTCTATCAAATTCCAAAAATTTATCAGATCCTCAAAGCCCAACTGTTTTGCCAACTCTGTGTCAATTGAAGTTGAAGTAGCTCCTGTGTCAATTTTGGCCTCTACTTCGATTTCTCTCCCATCTTTGCCAATAATTTTTACTTTTTCCACTGTTCCAATCACTTTTTTCCCAGAAATGTCCTCCACTCCTTCTTCAATCTCTCCGCCAAAAAGATCCATTCCCATTCGTACTCCCTTTTCTACAGTTTTTATTTTAATGTCTTTCACTCTTTCCAATCTTCTTTTGAGTCCGTCGAGATTGGCAATTTGAATAGAAAGTCCCGGCCTAGCATTAAGCTCCAAAAACACCGGGCCTCTTTCCTTATCTATCGCTACGTCTGCTCCAAGATAACCCAAGCCTGTAACTTCTTGCGCCTTTACCGCCAGCTTCAAAATATCATTCCAATATGGAATTTTTATTCCGGAAAGAAGCATCCTGGTTCCTGGAACATATTCAATAATTTTGTTATTATGGAGAGCGGTGGTGGTTACCCCATTTGCTAAATCGATTCCCACCCCGATTGCTCCCTGATGAAGATTGGCTTTTCCTTGAGATTCCTTAGTGGGAAGCCTAAGCATCGCCATTACTGGCACCTTATTATACACGATCACTCGGATATCCGGTATTCCTTTGAAAGTATAAGGCTTAAAAGTTTTAAGAAGCCTGAGCCTTTCTTCGAAAAAAGCAGTATCAGAAACACTGGCGAGGGAAAATGCCCCATCAATAATGTTTTGGATATGACTCCTGAGATCGCTTATCGTAATAATTGAGCCATCAGCTTTAACCCAGGCATCGGTTCTGTTCTTTTTGCGGCCATAGACAACCAGAATTCCTTCTCCACCGAATCCTCGGTTAGGTTTCAAAGCGAAACTATCCGGAAGAATATTCCAATCAAAATTTTCCAGTTCTTCAATAGTTTTTATTTTGGCGATAAGATTAGGAACCGGAATTTCTCCTTTTTTTAAAATTCTTTTGCTTAAAATTTTATTATCGGCAATCTCTTTTGCTTTTTTTAAGTTGCAAGCTCTAACATATTCAAGATTGCGAGAGTTCAGCCCGAGTATTTTTTTTCTTTTATTTATATTTTTTATAAAATCAAACATCATCCAGTATTACATTTTTTTAAAAACTTCTTTAAACCTGAAATACTCACTTATTCTAAGTCCGGTCCATTTTCCAAGCAAAATATTGATTGGAATGGTCAATAATATCATCCAAGGATAAGCGATTATCATCTTAATAAGCCCTCCCCATTTCAAAAGAAAATAACCGATAACGGAAATAATGAGCGTTTCCAATGCCAGATAAAAAGCGGTTTTATTTCCTTTTTCGATTTGGGTGGCAATAAATTTTTCAACCAAGGTAATCATGATCAGAAGCGGAAAAATAGAAACAGCAGCCAGACCCGTTCTTTGAATGGATCCGCCGAAAACTAACATTAAAAGCATTGTTAAGGCCACAATGCTAAGGGTGATGGCAACCCTGGGAAGATAAAGGATTCTGACTTTTTTCAGGAGAAGCCTCACAATCATTCCTACTAAAATAACGCTTGCAAACAAAACAACACCATATTTTATGCCTGTAGCGAAAAAAGCAAAGATAATTATAGAAGGAGTATAAATTCCAAAAGCTTTAATTCCGATTACTTGTCGGAAAAAAGCAATCATCGTAACAATTATTGGAAACATCAGAAGAAGCACTATTGTTGTAAAAGGAACTCCCTGATTCACGAAATAACTTATGAGTGGATTAACTTTTTCCATACCTGGTAGTAGAATTTTGACATTAAAACAATCATTGTATATTGCCAGAATTCTTAAACAAAAATATTAATGATAAAAAAATAAGAATTATAAAATTTGAGCAAAGCCCGGTCAAAATTTCACTACCAGGAACAGGATTAGCTTTTGATAATATTCAATTTTCGGCTATTTAAATGGCAGATTGCAATTGCAATTGCATCGGCCGTATCATCCGGCTTGGGAATGGATTTTAATTTCAGAATATTTTTTACCATCAGTTGAATTTGCTTTTTTTCCGCTCTGCCATATCCGGTAATTGCCTGTTTCACCTGAAGAGGCGTGTAAGAAAAAATTTTAACATTTTTTTTCTCAAGTGTCAACAGCATCGCCCCCCGAGACTGACTTACCTTTACTGCAGTTTTCAGGTTTTTAAAAAAGAAAATGTCTTCAATGGCTGATTCCTGAGGTTTATATTTCTTAATAATGTCTTCAATATCATCTGCTACTTCTTTCAGTCTTTCTGCCGTTGAATTCTCAGGTAAAGTGCTGATATGTCCATAAGCAATAGCTTTAACGATACCTTTTCGCTCTTCTAGAATCGCCCATCCCGTTGTCGCTGTTCCAGGATCAATACCAAGCACCTTCATAATCAAAATATTATAAATTATCGTATATCTCCTGAACGTCGTCGAGATTATCCAGCGTTTCAAGAAGTTTTTCGTAATTTTCCTTGTCCTTTTCGGAAATACTGGTTTTTTGAGTCGGAACGTAAACAATTTCGGCATTTTCAATTTCTAGTCCGGAATTTTCCAGATTTTCTTTCACCGCCTTTAAATCCCCAATTTTGGTATAAACAGAAAAAAATCCATCTTCATATGAAATATCTTCCGCTCCGCTTTCTATTGCTTTCATTTCGACTTCATCCTTCTCTTTTTCTCCCGCTTCTACCTCGATACATCCAACTTGCTTGAACATAAAACTAACCGCTCCTTCGGCCACCATTTTCCCGCCACCTTTAGTTAATACGTTTTTGATTTCTCCCAGGGCTCGGTTTTTGTTGTCCGTCGCCGATTTGATCAGCATAGCAACTTGCCCCGGACCATACGCATCATACATCACTTCTTGAATTTCCGCGCCATCTTTAAGCTCTCCAGTTCCCCTCTTAATTGCCTTTTCAATATTATCTTTGGGCATATTGGCCGCCCTAGCCTGCTCAATTGTCATCTTAAGTTTGAAGTTAAACTCGGGATTTCCTCCTCCATCACGCGCCGCAATGGTAATGAGTCGTCCAAGTTTCGTAAAAACGCCAGCTCGTTTGGCATCGTTTATTCCCTTTCGATGCTTGATTCCAGCAAAATGCGAATGTCCTGACATAATCATGAAACATAGAACATGAAACATAGAACACTTGTTATATATTCCATACTATGCGCTTTATAATTTCATACTATCATTTACTGCGCTCGATTTCAAGGAAAAATGAAAAAATTTATTATTTTGCATTATGCAATACGCGTTTTGTGATCTTCAATTTTTATTTCCGGCAAATTATCCCATAGAAGTTCGAAAATTAATTTCATGGTATTATAAATTTCTGTGCTTTCAATAATAACGCCTGTTTCTTCCATGGATGACATTAAAGCTACTTTTGAATAACCATAAATATTAACTTCAATTGAAAATGGGTATTTTTTAGGATCAACGAGCTTAGAGGAACGAAGTTGTTCTTGGTCTTTTAAGGCATAATCTTTTTCAATAACTTCCGTTTTTGGCATAATTGCCCTTGCCCTGATACCACTCCTTACTCTCATTTTTAAATAATTCTCAACCCAATCTTTTCCCAAAATCCGAACCACGTCTTCTGAGGCAAAACCTAAGATTTCACCGGAATATTTCAGAGTATCGCTATAAACCTCCCGCAAACCCTCTTTTCCTTCATAAAAACGGATTTTTGGCTTATTTCCACCAGTGTTGTGAATTGATTTAAGCTGAGGGAGTATTTCTGAAAACAAGCTTTCTTTTTGTTTTAGGTCTTTTTGGATCTTTTCCGGATCCTCAGCTAAATAGAGCCTTTTTTTGCCTTTTATAGTTTCGGAAATAAGTCCTTTTTCCTTTAAATCAAGCAAAACATCATAGCAAGTGGTTCTTTTTATGCCTGCTTTTTTGGCGATTTCAATAACTGCTGTTCCGCCTAATTCTAAAGTAGCCAGATAAACATCTGCTTTTTTGCCTTCCAAATCCAATTGTTCCAATATTCCCCTAATTTCCATATTATTCATGTTATTCCGGATCAAGTCCGAAATCCAGTAAACTAAACTCATTATAACATTTGTCGACACTTTCCGTCAACTTTTAACACAAATATTTACCTAACTTTGGCTTAAATACGCCAATTAATCATTTTACTTGACGCTTTACTTTGACGGTTTCCCCTTTTGGCAGTATAATATGGTGTTAAGCTGGAAATCTGAAAGAGGGACCACTTAACACAGTACCTTCAGAAATCACTTCCAATTTTCACTGTTATTCTGAGCCGCCTTGGCGAAGAATCCCAGAATAATATAGAAATCAAACCGATGCAGACACCCAACGCGGACTACAGAGCATCAGTAAAAGGAGAGAAAAATGAAGATAAAAAAACTTGGCATAAAAGAACCGCACCAAGAAATGACAAGAAGTGAGGGAGATAGAATATATAACGCAGAATCAGTAGTATTTCTAACCGCGCTGAGGGAAGTAGCATATGCGGATGAAGTAGCGGTAAACATCACTTCCGAAAATTTCTTCGGAGGACGAATCCCATTCGGTGGGTTATTAATCGCAATAAGCGGTCTTCTTCAGGGGAAAAAGGTCTCCACTATCTGATAGACCAAGTGGCAAGGGCGATAGAATCTTATCCTCTTGCCTCTCAATTGAGATTTTGAAGCAATTCGAAATCTCTGAGAGAAAAAGTTCTTCAGAAATAAACCGATGCAGATACCCAACGCGGACTACAGAGCATCGGGAAAGGAGAGAAAAATGAAGATTATGGTTATTGATGACAGGCGGGAAGAGCTAGAAGAAGCCGAGAAGGCCGTGAAAGACGCCGGACATGAGTGCGTAGCAATGAATCCCGAAATAAGTTTCCAAGCGATTCTCAGAGAAATGCAGAATGTTGACGGAGTTATTACTGACTTAATGTTTCTTCCGCAGGGTTTCCTGGGCAAACCGACAGATGTTCCGCCTGGCGGTCTCCTGGTCATCATTCATGCCCTTAGCCTTTTGAAACCAGTCGTAGTATGCACTAATTGCTTTGACAAGGAGACAGAAGGGCATCATGGAAAAACAATTTCCTGGATTCACGATAGCTATATCGCACCTCTTCTCTACAAGCTTAAATGGAGATTACCATTCGGTTGGCTCGAAGAAGGTCCCAGATGGAACCAAAAAGTGAAGAGGGTAGGGAAAGACTGGTCGAAAGCTGTCGACGCATTGATTCAACGCATCAAGTAGACCAACTGGCAAGCGGATAGAATCTTATCCTCTTGCCTCTCATTCAGAGATTATTTAGAAAAAATAGTCTGCGAGTGGGAAACAAGCTATTGTTTTATCTGCGGGAAAGAGTTGGGCCAGTTTTCATTTGTTGTGATTATTGAAGTTGGGAAAGAAGTTGAAATAGTGGGCATATGTGAAGATTGCGGATATACAATAGCAAAAGAAAGGAGGTGCTGAAAAAGACTTTGAGCCAAGTCTCTAAACATGGCTTTTTTTATTTTTCAAAAAAATAAATTAATCAGATTGTTTATGAATTGATTTGTGCTCCAAAAAATTCTTTGGAAAAAGTTCCCGGAAACTGCTTTTTTATTAAAAGAATCTTCACTGCTTTTAACAGTTTCCGCTCCCAGCACTTCTTCCTCTACTGATGCATCATCTTGAACTGAAGCTTCTTCTTTGTTTTTGACAACATTCTGGACATCTTCTACTTCAACTTGCGTTTGATCTGCGTTAGTTTGTGTTTTATTTGTATCGATTGGCGTTGAGTCTATATTGAACTGTGACTCTATCCACTGCCAACCATCCTCTGTTTTTTCATAAACCTCATCATCCTGGATTCCTTCTTTTTTACTATATTTTACTTTTGAAGCGATGCTCCCGTCCGGACGACGAAGCTCAATTTTGGTCTGCTTATTGTTCAGGGTGAAAGCAGAATATTTTCGAGTTAGCTCTCTTGTTTCTCCTGGTTTTATGATTAGTTTTTTATTTATCGGATGATTATATAGTTCTTTCCAGCCAGTCGCCACGCTCCAACCTTTTAGGTTTATCTTCTTTTTAGAATTGTTTTTAATCTTAATAGTTTCTCGTTCTGTGTCCTTTCCCTTGGGATTAGCTTTCACTCCGACAATTTTTAATTCTTTTTTCGGAAAATTTCCTGCCTCTATTTCAAATGTTTCAAAAATATCTTCACTGCCATCTGAAATTTTCAGTGAGACTTGATAGGTTCCTTTTTTCAAGTATTTATGCGACGTGTTTTGCTTATAGCTTTTATGCCCATCTCCAAAATCCCAGACAAATTTCAGCTTATCATTATCTTTGTCTTTGGCGCTAACTCGAAACTGAGCCAACATATTTTTGTATATTTTCTTTT
>CAZXKY010000023.1:0-10794 GCA_964641975.1 uncultured Bdellovibrionales bacterium
AGTCGAGCCGTTGTTTCTTTTACCACGGAATTTATAATATTTCTTTCTTCCTCGCTCAGAACTTTAACATTAAAATCCAAAAAGAAATTTTTAAGTTTACTGATGCTTAAATTCACCAGATCGTCGATTGATTTTTCTCCTACCAAAACGGAGAGGAATTCTTTTTTAAGCCTTTTCCCCTGGCACTCGGGACAAACTTCCGTAATCATATATTTTTCTATTTCATTCCTCACATAATCTGACTTGGTTTCCCTATATTTTCTTTCCAGTTCCGGAATCACTCCTTCGAAAGAGAAAGAGACGTTTTTTATTCCTCCCATATCGCCAAGTTTTTTGGTGATTTTTTCATCATTGCTTCCATAGAGAACCAGGTTCATCTGCCAGGGAGAAAGTTTCTTGACCGGAGTATCAATTGAAAAATCGTATTCTTCCGCCAAAGATTTAAGAGAAGAAAAATAGCTTCCGGAATTATTCAGCCTTCCATCTGATCGGCTCCAGGGCTTGATTGCTCCTTCGGCTAATGACAAATTCTTGTTCGGGATAATGAGATCCGGATTTATTTTTAGTTTTACTCCCAGCCCCGAGCAATAATCACAAGCTCCTTCCGGATTATTGAAAGAGAAGTGGCGAGGGGTTATTTCCTTTATCTTTACTCCGCATTCCAGACAGATAAAATCGCGATTGTAGTTCATCTCTTTTTCATTGTCAGCCAGAATAACTAAAGAACCGTTTCCGAGCTTAATAGCGGTTTCAATGGAATCCAAAATTCTTTCCTTATCGATATTTTTAAGAATCAAGACCATCCTGTCGACAACAATGTCAATTTCCGTTTCTACTTCACTGCTGGCAATCAAAAGGGCTTCTTCAACCGTCATCACTTTTTTCATAAACCTCACCCTGGCATATCCCAGCTGTTGGATTTGCTTTAAAATTTCCTTGGAACTTTTTGTGCTGTTAAGGCTGGCGCTTATCGGGGAAAGTATCGTGATTTGAGTTTTGTCTGAAAGCTTGGAAATTTCTTCCAATATTTCTTTGTTGCTAGTTCGCCTCATCAAAGCTCCGCATTCAGGACAATGAGGTTTTCCGACCTTGGCGAAAAGGATTCTAAGATAATCATAAATTTCCGTAAGCGTTCCGACAGTTGAACGCGGACTTCGGCTGATGCTTCTTTGATCAATCGCAATTGAAGGAGAAAGATTTTCAATTTTATCTACATCAGGCTTAGCGCTCACATCCAAAAAATTTCGAGCGTAAGAAGAAAGCCCCTCCATATACCTCCGATTTCCTTCGGCATAAATGGTATCAAAAGCCAACGAAGACTTTCCACTTCCAGAAAGTCCCGTAATTACAACAAATTTATCCCGCGGAATATTGATGTCAATGTCTTTGAGGTTATTGACCTTCGCTCCTTTAATGATGATATGATCCCGCTTGGATAAATTGTCCTTTATCATATTTTGTAATGTGAGAAGAATATTTAGCTAATGATAAAGTGTATAGTATTTTTTATAAAATGTAAAGAGCCCTACGTAGACGTGCATAGGGCTCTATTTTTCCTTAAAATCATCCGCCTCCTTTCAGAAACATCTTGATGTTTTTGGGTTTCCAGGCCATGAAACCTCCTGTTTTATTCCAAACCCAGAATGCCAGAGCAGAGATAATCCATACCAAAGGATTGAATGGATCAATGTAAAACAGCACCGCCACACCGCCCATAATCAGGACATCACTTAACATCACAGTCAGTTAAATATTCTTGCTAGAGTCCCGATTTTCATAAATTCCTCCTTTTGCTTTATTTAGTTTTCAGGGAACATATTCTTCTTTCTTAACTTTTTATGATAGCTTATCGCAAAACGATGTGCTTCGTCCATTGCTTGTTTG
Organism: uncultured Bdellovibrionales bacterium; assembly: GCA_964641975.1. Taxonomy (GTDB): domain Bacteria; phylum Patescibacteriota; class Minisyncoccia; order Moranbacterales; family JAKLHP01; genus JAKLHP01. The sequence goes on from CAZXKY010000023.1 coordinate 1,885, forward strand.
ATAAGATTTCTATTCCTTGTAATCTTTCTAACTAATTTATTCGCTTCTTTAAATCTCAAATCTAGATTTTTGCGATCTGGTCCTTTGGCTACTGAAACAATCGGAATATCAAGCTTATAAGATTTCAGCAAATTAGAAGCCATATTCAGATGTCCCATTCCACCGTCTAATAATATTATCCCCGGTCTTGGCCAGTCATTATTAAAACGCCTTGTCAAAACTTCCCGCATCATACCGACATCATCCGCGCCTTGAATAGCTTTAATCTTGAATTTCCGATACTGTGATTTTTCCGGTTCTCCATTTTTGAAAACCACCATTGAGCCAACTGCATATTGACCTGATATGTTTGATATATCATAAGCTTCAATTCGTAAATTATGTTTTATGCTCCATGCCTGCCCTGCAGGGAACTTGTTCCCCTTCAGGGTTCCATGCTCTATGTCTTTGGAGATGAGCGCTATATCGCGAATGTGATTAAGAGCAAAAATCCTGTTGCGAATTTCTCCGGCTCTCTCAAATTCATGCTTCTTGGCATAATCTTTCATTTCTTTTTCCAGTTTCTTCACCAGATTTTTTTTCTTTCCCTCTAAAATCATTCTGACATTCCGGATATTTTTGAGGTAATCTGCTTTGGAAATTGTTCCGGAGTATGGTCCAGGACAAAGCCCGATTTGAAAATCCAAACATCCTTTTTCAGTCTGCTTTTTATTTGAATGATACGGAAAAATTTTCCGGATTATTTTCAGCGCTATTTCCAGTTGTTTTTTTGATGTATAGGGACCAAATAAATATTTAGTAATATTTTTATTGTCATTCAATTCTGTCTTTCGTAAGGTCAGAACTCTTGGAAAATTTTCTTTGGTAATCACCGCATATGAAAAACTTTTGTCATCTTTTAAATCAACGTTGTATTTCGGCTGATGTTTTTTAATTAAGTTTGACTCTAAAATTAAAGCTTCCAGAACTGAATCAGTCTCAATCGTTTCTATTTTTTCTATTTGTTTAATTGCATATTGAACCGGGCGATTCTCGATTTTTCCCGAAAAATACGAAGACACTCGACCCCTCAGATTCGTCGCTTTTCCAATATATAAAATCTTTCCGGATTTATCTTTAAAAACATAAACTCCAGGATTAGAAGAAATTTTTTTAATATTATCTTTTTCCATAAGTTAAAAATATATTCCCAAAGCCACCAGTTTTTCCCTGCATCTTTCATATATTTCTTTCCCTTGCGGCTCAGGAAGAAAAACCAAGGTTTCATTATTGGCATCAATGATGCTTCCGGGAAGATGCGTCTTGGGATTTCTGGCAATTTTTTCCATTTCCAGCTTGCGAAGAAGATTTTCAATAAAACCAAAACCTAGTAATTTTTCTCCGCATTTTCTGATTAATTTGGAAAAATGACTATCCGAAACCATTCTTGCGCTTCTCACTTCCGATAATCCGTAATTGGGCTTAAAATCTTTTATCCAGGAATTCCTGATTTGGAATTTTCGAAAAGTTTTAAATCCGAAAAGCGGAACGATGAAAGAATATTCTCCGGCTGAAAAGAGATTTACCTCAAATGACCTTTCAGAAATATTTATCTTCAAAGATTCATCGGTAATGAAATAATTAAGGCAGATCCGGTCTTTTATTTTGCTTCCATGTCTTCGTTTCCCGATTAAATGGACAAAGGCGGTAAGCAAAGTTCTTCCAGTCCAAATTTTTCCTTTTTTAAGCACTACCAATAAATCCCAATCACTGCCTTTCCCTGTGTTTTTCATCGCCAACCGTCCGGTTATTCCAATCATTCTAATAAATGGGATGAAGCGGATGAACCAGACAATTTTTCGAAGTTTTTTCATTTTAAGCGATGCAATCTTATTTCTTTTGAGACGCTTGCCTACTAATTCCTTTCTTCCTTTTAAAAAGTAAAATCCCTGATATTCTTCAATATAGTTTCCCAATTCCTTTTTCTCGAGAATATCTGCGATATCAGCCAAGGATAACTCAAGTAGTTTCTCCTGTTTACTACCATCTTCTCCCTCAATTGCTATTAGGTGTTTCCAGACTTCAAAAGCCGTCAGAGGATAATCCATCTCGTCGTAATAAGCAACCGTCATCATTATTTGTTTTTTCGCGTTATTAAGCATTAGATTTAATCTTAAGGGTATATTCTATAATAAGACCGGCTAGCTTTTTTGGCAAATAAAAAATGCTAGCAGGCGCTAGCAGCTATTTGATAATATTTTCCTATTATTTTATTCCTCTTTCTTTTTTTCCACCAAATCATCCACGAAAACACTCAGTGCTGTTGTTATTGGAACTGATAAAATCGCTCCGAGCACCCCTCCAATTTTTGCCCCAATCAAAAGAGCCAGAATGACTACCACAGGATTTAGTCCCAAGGCTTTTTTCATTATTTGGGGAGTAAGTATATGATTTTCAGCTTGTTGAATAATGATATACGCTGCTAAAACTAAAATTCCAGTAAGAGGAGAAACCAAAAATCCCAAAATCACAGCCGGAACAGCCGCAATTATAGGTCCAAGATAAGGAACTATTTCCAAAAGTCCCCCCAAAATTGCAAGTATCAAGGCATACGGAACATTAAGAAAATATAGCGCCAGAAAATCAAGAGCAAAGATGATAAGCATTAAGAGTAATTGCCCCTGCATCCATCTTCCTATTTTCGCATTTATTTTATCTGCCACAGAAACTGCGTAATCATGATATTTTGAAGGAGTGATAGCCACAACAAATCCTTTCATTCCGTCTTTTTTGACTGAAAGATAGAAAGTGAGAGACATTATCACAACTATCGAAATAAATCCGGAAAAAAATCCAATGGTCGTGGAAAATATCGCCAAAGATGATTGGGTAAGTTGTTTTCCAATATCTTGGAAGAAACCCTGCTCGTTAAAAGAAACATTATGTTCTTGGATGTATTTTTCTAATCCCCTGAAAACCCCGGTTATTTTTTCCACATAAACCGGAAAATTCTGGGAAAAATCTTTAGCCTGATCAACAATAGGAGGAATCAGAAAATAGACAACTGTTCCGATTACAGAAAAAAGAATAATATAAATTATAAGGACCGCTAAAGATCTTGGGATTCTTTTTTTGTTCATCCAATCAACTATCGGCCCTATCGCCGCCGCAACAATCACTGAAATAAAAAGAATCGCGACGACATCCCGAATCATATATAAAAACCAGATTCCAAGAAGAATCAAGACTGTCCTGAAAATAATGCCCGTAGAAATATCAACCGTATGCTTGTTAAACATAAGCTTATAACTTTAATATTTTCTCCAGTTTTTTCCCGTCCTTATGCGGTCCGATAACCGCCAGATTAAGCTTCTTATTTTGAAAAATCTCTTTTGCTACTCTTAATATATCATTTTCTGTCACTTTGTCTATGTTCTTAAATATTTCTGGAAGCGTCATTATTTTTTTCTTTTTTGCTTCCTGATCGACAAAAAACATTGCTACTTCATCTGAAGACTCAAAGCCCATTACGCTTTTTCCTTTGATAAAATCCTTGGCGTTTTGAAGTTCTTTCTTGCCCACTTTCTCGGTAGCAATTTTTCGATATTCATTCAAAATAGTTTCGATTGCAAGTTCAAGCTTGTCATGATTTACCCCCGCCTGAGTCTCAAGATATCCGCAATCTTCAAAAGCGCCCACTGAAGTTCGGACATGATAAGCTAATCCTCTTCGCTCCCTGACCTCAATAAAAAGCCGGCTACTCATATTCCCGCCCAAAATTACTGAAAGAAGGCTTAAAGCAAAACGATCTTTATGACTCCAATTGTATGCCCGAGAACTAATAATAAAATGGGTCTGATCAGTTTTTTTATTTTTTATTTTTAATTCTGGTTTCTTTTGATTTTCAACCACTTTTTCATATTTTGGCTTCACTCCTTTTTTCATTTCGGAAAAATGTTGTTTCGCTAAATCTAAAGCTTTTTTTTCATCAAAATTTCCAGCAATGCATATAACTGTATCATTAGCCACATAAAAACGACTGATATAATCCACAAAATCTTTCCTTTTGAAAGAGGCTATTGTTTTCTTGAGGCCGATTATGCTTCTTCCTAGGGGATTTTTTTTATATAAAAGATTTCCCAAAACAATTTCCACGTCAACCGTTGGAGTATCTTCATACATATTTAGCTCTTGGATTATTGTTCCCTTTTCTCTCTCTATTTCTGCTTCTTCTATTTTTGAATTTAAATACATATCAGAAACAACATCCAATGCTGTTCCGATATGTTTAGCATCCACTTTGGCATAATACATTGTTTTATCTACGCTAGTCCAAGCGTTGAATTCTCCTCCAATAGAATCAAGAGTCTCAGAAATATCCAAAGTTGTCGGTCTTTTTTTTGTTCCCTTGAACATCATATGCTCAATAAAATGAGAAAGTCCAGCTTCTCTTTCGGTTTCATATCTTGAGCCTACTCCAATCATAATTACCACTGTCACTGTTTCCGTATTTTTCATTGGGACCATGAGAATACGAAGTCCATTAGGCAAAGTTGTTTTTTTGTAATTCATAGCTATTTTTTCTTATTTCTGCTTACTCGAATAAGTCCACTGCACGGAACAATTTCTATTCCTTTTTTCTCCAATTCGTCCAGAAACAAATTCATCCCCAATGAATCAGAGGAAATATGGCCGGCGATTACGATATTAATATGCGCTTTTTCCGCTTCCTTTCTACCCTCTTCGCTAAGATGCATTCCAATGACCGTTCCTATTCCAGCTTGAGAAAGTTTTTCAAAAAGTTTCGAATTGCCTTCCGTTCCTCCGGTAATTTCCGTGAGCGCAATTTTTCCAGCCCTATTGTCTTCTGAGCCAACAAATAACATTGGTCCAAAACCTTTCTTGGCGGCTTCTTTGTATTCTGGAATTTCCAGAAGAGATTTGATGATGTCGCCCATATATTCCGGTTTGTCTTTCTTAATTTTTTGATCCACAAAATTAGCCACCAGATTATCGGCCGGAGTATGAACATTTATCAGGTTATAATTCAAAAGTTTTGCAGCATCAACAGCCTTATAATGATTTGATGCGCTGACTCCCCGGCTCACTTCGCTGATTCTTGTTTTCATCAAACTTTCGGCGATGTTTATCGGCACTCCGTATTGCGCCAAGACATCCGCTTGAAGATGCATCACATCATCAAGGCCGGCTAATCCCATTCCGATTGGATGATGAGCAATCACAGTTTCGATATCCAGTTCTTCGGCTAGCATTATTTCAGCAGTATCAATATCAATTCCCGCCATTACTTTTTTGATATTTTTTTCCCCATTATCGAAATGGATCCGGGTATCGGAATATGGATTCGTCAATTTTTCCAAGTCAAAAATTTCTTTCTTATCTTTGGAAAGCTTTTCATATTTTTCTCTGGTTCTTTTGAGCTCTTTCGCAATATGCTCCTTGGACCTAAAATCGGATTTGATTCCCATTTCAATCGCTAGTTCGTAGATTTGCTGCAAATTCATACTTCTGGGTTTTAACAACTTAATTTATCCTTGAAATAATTTTCTAATTCTTCAATGTTTATCCTTTCCTGTTTCATTGTATCTCTGTCCCGCACCGTCACGTCTCCGCCAGCTGGCGGATTTTCCAAACTGTCAAAATCAACGGTAATGCAATACGGGGTTCCGATTTCATCCTGACGGCGATATCTTTTGCCGATATTGCCATTATCATCAAATTCGCACATATATTGGGACTTCAAGCTATCATAAATCTCTCTGGCCTTTTTGACAAGCTCCGGCTTATTTTTAAGAAGCGGAAACACCGCAATTTTTATCGGCGCCAGTTTCTTGTCCAACTTGAGAACCATCCTTGATTCACCGTCAATTTCTTCTTCTTGATAAGCATCACAAAGAACCGCCAAAAATGTCCTGGCTGTCCCCACTGAAGATTCGATGATATGCGGCATATATTTTTCGTTCGTTATTGGATCGACATAAGACAAATCTTTTCCAGAATATTTTGAATGTTGAGTCAGATCATAATCGCCCCTTGCATGCACGCCTTCCAGTTCTGAAAATCCGAACGGGTAATTATATTCAATGTCATATGCTTCTTTGGCATAAAAAACCAAATTCTCATGCTTATGCCATTTCAGGTTTTTTTCCTTAATCCCCAGATTCAGATAGAATTTCCAGCGATATTCTCGGAGTTTTTCATATTCTTCCATTTCTTCATCCGGTTTCGTGAAATATTGCATTTCCATTTGTTCAAATTCACGAGTTCGGAAAATAAACTGGCGGGCAGTAATTTCGTTTCGGAAAGCTTTTCCGATTTGCGCAATGCCAAAAGGAATTTTTACTCGCGTTGAATCTAAAACATTTTTGTAATTCACATAAATCCCCTGACAAGTTTCTCCTCGTAGATATACCGGATCTTTGCTCCAATCCTCCGTAAAATTTCCCAGATTAGATTTAACCAAAAGATTAAATTTTTTAATTTCCGTAAAATCACTTTTCCCGCAAGTTGGACACTTTAATTTTTCTTTATTTTCTTCAAAAATTTTATTTAACTCTTCGAGTCCCATTTTTTCATCAGCTTCCACTCCAATTTTTTCAAGCAAATGATCGACCCTAACCCGAGAATGACATTGTTTGCATTCTGCTAGAGGATCGGAAAAACCGCTAACATGCCCTGAGGCTTCCCAAATTTTTGGATGCATAAAAATAGCGCTATCTAATCCAATAATATCATCCCTCATCTGAACCATCGCTTTCCACCATTCTTTTTTAATATTATTTTCTAATTCCGTTCCATATGGACCGAAATCATAGATAGCTGAGAAACCACCATATATTTCTGAAGAAGGAAAGACAAATCCCCTCCGCTTGCAAAGAGAAACAATTTTTTCCATTAATTCATTATTTTCCTTATTTTTAGCCATACCCAGTAGTAGAAATTCGACAATTTGCTTTGCGCATTTTTTAAGCTAATTTGCCAAAATTTCTGTAATTAAATTAAACACCCAGCACGTTAAATTCCTCGATTTTTCCGAGAAAAATCAGTCGAATTTTCACTACTGGGCATATTTTAAAATTAAAAAACACTACTCAAATTATAGCGTTTATCGAGGGCAATAGCAAGAAAAACGAGAAAATTCAATGGCTAAACCAGCGATTTAGCCGTTGAAAATAAAAGAAGCCGAGCAGATAGTTTCCTGCACGGCCCTCGTTCTCTATAGCTTCAAGCAAAAACTTCCGCTTGTTTCATCTCTTCATCATAAACAACAGATAGCACTCCCAGTTTGAGATCTGGATCAGATGAAGCGATTCTTCTTAGGATTATCTCTGCCGCATCCAAAAGGATACTGTCATCATCTCGCAGAATGCCCTCTACAATACTCTTTTCGAATTTGCATTCTACTCCAGTAAGAGTCCATAAATTAAATCTGTCCAGTATTTCCTCCCCGACAAAAAAACTCACTGAGGAGATTATCCTTCTTCCTTTTTCAAAAAAACGGATAATGATACTGCCCTTTACCCTTTTGGATTTGTCATTCGGCTCCTTGCAATAGAAAATTCCTTTTACAAAAACTGGCCTCACTTTAACCTCCTCGAATTTTTGTGCTTGAATCCTTATTTTTAATGAAACCACTTCAAGCTATTTTACTATAAATCCCTCTTTTGGTCAATCAACCTTATTTTAACAGCTAAGATAGCGATTCGGCCGTTTAGCCTATTTCAAGCTATTTACTGCTTCTTTAAATTTGTCTCCCCGGTCGAATTCATTAAGGAAAAGTCCGAAACTGGCTGCGCCAGGAGAAAGCAAGACGATATCTCCGTTCTCGGAAACTTGAGACGCCAGTTCCACCGCTTTTTCCATCGAATCGACAATCGGAATTTCACCCAGCTTGTTTCCTCCATCATTCTTTTTTATTTCCGGCAAAAGTTGTTCCGTTGCAGTTCCTTTAAGCAGGATTACTTTTTTTACTTTTTGAGAAATTTCTTTTCCAAAATCCGCAAATTCCAGTTTTTTGTCCGTTCCTCCGGCAATTAAAACAATCGGGTCTCCGAAACATCCCAGCGACATCATCGCCGCATCTGGAATGGTGGCCGCCGTATCATTGTAATATTTCACTCCTTGAAATTCCCTCACGAATTCCAAGCGATGCTTAACTCCAGAAAAATTAATTATCGCCTTTTTGATTTCTTCTATTTTTACCCCGAAAGGATACACTGCCCCAATTGCCGCCATCACGTTGAGAAGATTGTGCTTGCCGGGAATTTTGATATCTTTGATATCAATAACTTTTTTAATATCAATTCCGTCATTGATAAAAATCGCGTCGTCTTGGATAAAGATTGTTTTACCTTCACTGAATGCTTTCAGGGAAAATTTTAGAATCTCTGCTTTGATTTCAGGATATAATTCTTTTATTTTTTCACTTTCATCATTGGCGATTAGAAAATCGCCAGGTTTCTGAAAAAGAAATATATTTTTCTTATCAGCGATATAATCATCCATTGATTTATAATAATTCTGATGGTCACGGAGAACATTAGTAATGACCGCAATATGTGGACTCATTTTTTCTTTTTTAAGCGCTGACAAGCGCCAACTGGAAAGCTCAAAGACTACAACAGAATCTTTCTCCAGCGTGTCTAGCTTATCAAGAACTGAAATTTGTCCGCTCCCCACCTTGATTGGATTTTTCCCGGCTGATTTAAGAATCTCAAAAATTAAAGCCGCAGTGGTTGTTTTTCCCTTGGTGCCAGTTATCCCAATTATCGTATTTTTGCAAAGCTTAAAAAATAAACTGGAATCCATCTCCACTGGAATTTTGTTTTCAAGGGCCAGTTTGATATGGGGGCTATCCCAGCGAACAGAAGGATTTTTAATCACCATATCGGTTTTCACAAAATCTTCATT
>CAZXKY010000024.1:0-10600 GCA_964641975.1 uncultured Bdellovibrionales bacterium
AGAAACGCTCCCAAAAGAATTACTCCGATTAATATGATATAGAGATTTTTTTTAGAAAACATAATCGTGAAATTTTAAATTATAAATTATAAATTTTAAATTAATTTCAAATTTCTAAATGTCCAAAATAATTTAAAAATTTATTCACTTAGATTTCATTTAAAATTTAAAACTTAAAATTTAAAATTATTCTAATCTATTATTCATCACCTTCTTCCTCTGCGCTATTGAATATTTCTTCCCAGGTGTAGCGTTCCGGCACTCCAGGAGCGCTTTTGGATTTTCCTTTCGGTTCAATTATTTGCTGGATGTCCGTTACAAAACTAGCATTTGGAACAAGTTGAATAACAACAAGTGTCCCAAACTGCTTCTGTCCTGTTTCACTGTAAGCCAATGAATATTCATTTAATTCTTTTTCTAAGTTTGAATTGGTCGGATAAACCAGAAAGTAATTTCCGTTCTGATAAACCTTTTTGCTGCTAGTTACATTTCGAAAATCATCACGAGGAACATTCCTCATATCCAGATGGAATAAAAGCGATCTTCGATAAAACGGATCACTGTTAAGATAAACCGGATATCCGTTTTCTTTGTAAAAACTTTCAACATAATCAATAATTTGATATTGCTGCTCAAGTGTCACAAAATGCCTTTCTTTTAAAATCCTGTCTGCAGAAATTTTTACTGCTTCATTGGAAGCATTTTGAAGCCCGTCGAATCTTTTGTAAGTTTGATATAAGTTAGATCCAGTTAATCCCAAAACAATAGCCGCTATTAAAACTAGAGAGAATTTTTGGGGAGTAATTTTTCTCAGAAGTTCAAAAGTAAATCCCAAAAATATGAACGGCATAATGCTAACTAGCAGCCAAAAGCGAGGAGAAATGTCAAAAGCCAAAGGAATAAAAAGCCCAAAAGCCGTGATAAACCAAAGCGAGATTATCAAAAGGAAGTCTTTTTTCTGCAGTTCCTTCTCAAAAATCAAATTTTTGAGCATTGCAATAATTCCCAAGGTAAACAGCACAACTGCCAGTGCTCCAAGTGGAAGATTATCCCGACATTCTTGGTCGCATTTGATGTCAAATTCAGGATTCTGTTCAAGCTTGGGGAACTCTGCATTTTGTGAACTTAAAATCAAAAAATGTCCCAGAGAATTTTCTGTATAATTTTTAGCCACTTTTTCAATTAAAGTTTTCTCACTATCTTTGTTTGACTTTCCAAGTGCTACCTCCTGAAATTCTTTGAAATTTTTTCCTCCAGTCTTCACTTCATTGAGAAATACCGGAGAATTCATGAATAAGATAATGGCTATCGCACCAATCCAATAAACCAATTTTATTTTCGGCCTTTTTATCAAAAGAAATGCCGCGACAATAACCGGAACCGAAACAAAGGCCAAGAAGTGAAGCTGAGTAGCAACTGCCAAAAAAAATGATCCGAGAAGAAGCCATGACCCCCTTTTCTTTTCTTCCCTGTCCACCGCCCTAAGTAAAGAATAGGCGGTCATAATAGTAAAGAAAGGCAGAGCGTTTGGATTCCAGCTGAAACGGGAATACATTATTAAAAATAATGAAGTGGAAAATATCAAAAGGAGCGAGATGGAAGTCCATTTGTTGAAATATCTTCGAACCAAGAGATAAAAAGCTGGAATAGCCAAAATCCCAAAAATCATTATAATCATTGCCATGCCTGAAGGTGTGTTCCCGAAAATCAGTGCGCTGAAATAATTGAAATAATAAAAAACCGGCCCCAAACGCAAAAATGATCCCGCTGCTTTCGGTCCGAGAAGAGGCAGCTGACCAGGACCTTCTTTTATCGCCAAATCAATAATCTTGGCATCACGCGACTGATCCAGCTCAAAATGGAGCCAATCGGAAAAATGATAGGAACGAAAAAAAATTCCTGCGGCAATAATCAGCAGAACTACGGCAATTTTTCCTTTTTTTGAAAGAAAATAAGTCATTTACATTTTTTATGTTTATATGTTAAAATGTGCCTATAAAATAAAACTAACTAAATTTTAGCTTATATTTCAAACTCTTACAAGGGAACAAATACTTGTTTTATTTTTAATAACAGCTCCTATGCAAAAAATAAAGAAGTTTTTCAAAAATAAAGAAAATTTAGTCCTATTTCTTCTTTCTATCGCCCTAACAGTCAATTCTATTTTTCTCGTTATCCAGAAATTCGAACGTATCTCTTTTTCAGGTGGTCCCGATTATGCATCCCTAATAGCTTTTATTTATTTTTTTCTCTCCGCTTTGGTGCTTGGAACAATTCTTTTTTTTAATGAAAAATTTGACTTCAAAAAAACTGTTAAAAAAATATTACTAGTCTATCTTCCAACCCAGGCAATTTTTCTCTATGAAATAAACGGAATAAAAATGCTTTATTGCCCAATATTAAGCAAGGCTTGCATAATTTTTAATAATCTAGTTCCCCTCTTTACTGTCATTTACTTCGTTTTAATTGGTTATTTGATAATAAAGCTTAGAAATAATTTGCATCAAAAATCAGATCGTTTTCTTGATTGGTTTAAGAAACAAGGAAAAATGCCAATTATTATTGTATTTATGGTTTTTGTTCTCAATTTTGGATTTGGAATTTACCACCTTCCCAAAATGGCAGCCGTCGACGAAGCGCTCTGGACTTATGACCGGATTCCAAAATATTGGAATAATGTTTCAGACGGAGAATGGCAAAAAACCAGAGTGAGCGATAAACCTGGAATAACCGTGGCTCTAATTTCCGGAATTGGACTTAATTGGGTAAATCCTGCCGAATACGAAGCAAAAAACGCAGAAAAAGAGGCTTCTACTTCGAAAAATATTCTAAAAATGAATTTTGATCTTAGGCTTCCCATCCTCCTCTTTAATGCTTTGATGATTTTTGTTTTTTATTTTTTTCTCAGCAAATTATTGGGCAAAAAAACAGCTGTTCTGGGAACAATTCTTATCGGTCTTTCTCCGATACTTCTGGGAATTTCAACTATCATAAATCCGGATTCGCTTTTGTGGGTATTTATTCCTCTTTCGATATTAAGTTTTCTGGTCTACAGAAAAGAAGATAAAAATGCTTATTTATATTGGTCCGGCATACTTTTGGGCTTGGCTATCCTCACAAAATATGTTGCCAACATCCTTTATATTTTCTTTTTTCTTGTTATTTTTCTGGAATATGTTTTAAGCAAGGAAAGATGTGATGGATCCGTATCGGCGTATTTAAAAAAATCACTAATTGATTATTTCATTATCATTTTTTTCTCGCTTTTGACTTTCCTGGTTTTTCTTCCCGCTTCCTGGCTAGAAACATCTCGACTTTTTGAGGCCACTATTTTTTCTCAGGCCTTTCAAAAGGTTTGGCCATTGTTTCTGGGATTAATCATCTTTATATTTTTAGACATCTATCTCATCAAGGGCAAATTGATGTCTAATTTTTTAAATTTCATATCCAAATTTAAAAAAGTAATAATTAAGTTTTTTCTTTCAATTTTTGTTTTCTCAGTCCTGTTTACCGCTGGTAATGTCTATCTAAAAATGAAATGGTTCGATTTTGAATCCATTTTGGCTTCACCAAAATCTTCCTATCTCAATAGCGAATTTCTGGGTCTCTGGGGAGCTAACTTCTATTCGATGATTTTTGGCATTATGCCCTTAGCGCTGTTGGCTTCGATTTTTCTACTGGTAAAAATTATCAAAAAGCCCGAAATTGGAAATAAAAATTTAACCGCCCTTTATCTGGTAATTTTCATTTTACTTTATTATTTTGCTTCCACAATAAACAACGTCAGCGCTACCGTCAGATATCAAATAGTAACCTATCCACTCGCTTTAATTATTGCCGCCATCGGAATAATCCAATTAATAAACAATGAAAAAATCAAAAAGTATGTTCCTGAATATTTGGCTTATTTTTCCATTATTATTTTCTCCATTTATGCTCTTAATTTCATAAAGCCTTTTTACTTTAGCTACGCCTCCAGCCTTTTGCCCAGGGATTATGTCCTAAACCTCAAGGATATGGGTGACGGGAGTTATGAAGCCGCTCAATATCTGAATAGCCTTCCTGACTTAAAAAACCTAAAAATTTGGACTGACAAAAACGGGGTTTGCACTTTTTTTCAGGGATTATCTTGCAGTAGCAGCGTAGGCAATGTAAAGAATGGGGATTATTTTGATTATTTTGTCGTCTCCTCAGGAAGAGAAAGCCGGACTAGCAAGATGGTTTTAGCCCGCTTTAATGGGGGAAACGATAAAATAACAAGATTAGATAGGTTCTATCAGCTTGAAGGAAAAGATTTGGAGTGGAAACTGGAAATCGGAGAAAGACCAAACAACTTCGTGAAAATAATAAAAGCTGAAACTTTACTAAACTAATAAAAAATGAAAAATAAAAAAATAGTTATCACAGCCTCACTAATTTTTTCAATCCTGATTTTCTACGCCTTTGGCTTCTACCATTTGGCTAAATTTGAAACCGTTGACGAGCACTTTTGGAAATTCGAAAGAATTCCCCAATATTGGAAAGCAATAAAAGAACACGACCTTAAAAAAACTTATATAAATGACAAACCCGGAGTAACGGTCGCGCTATTGTCGGGCGCAGGTCTCCTCTTGGAACCTCATCCTGAAAATTTGAGAATTAGAGAAAAAGAAGCCACTCAAGATAATCTTTTTACTGTATATAACGAGAAAAAAACAGAAGATATAAACTTCGCTCTTCGTTTTCCCATTTTGATATTCAACGGATTATTTTTTCTTTTTTTCTTTTGGATTATCAGAAAAATTACCAACTCTGACTGGATTGCCATTTTTTCGGTTATTTTCATGGCGACTTCCCCCGTTCTCATTGGAATTTCCCAAATATTAAACCCCGATTCCCTTCTTTGGACTTTCAGCGCCGCCTCCATTTTTTCTTATTTCGCCCTCTTGAAAACAAATGAGAAAAAATTTATCGTCCTCACTTCCCTTTTCACCGGCTTCAGTCTTCTTTCCAAATATTCCGCCAATATTCTTTTTCCTTTTTATTTTTTCATTCTTTTTTCCGAATATTTCATAGACTTTGAAAAATACAAAGATAAAATTAAAGAATATTTTTCCCGAAATATATTGCGAATTTTTCTTATTTTTCTGGGATCCTTGATAACCTTTTCTATTTTTCTTCCAGCAGTTTTCGTTAAAGCTAAGTATCTCTATCGCGGAACAATTGGAGCTCCAGGATTTTCAATGATCGTCGGACCCCTGGTTGCTGTTATAATGCTGATTTTTTTGGACAGCTTTATCCTAAAAAATTTATTCCTTAAAAAAATTGGTTCTTGGTTTTTCCGGAATCAACAAAAGATTTTTAAAATTTCAAGCGCTTTAATTTTTCTTATTTTTATTATTGTTATTCTGAATACCTGGACCGGACAGAAATTAATTCCCTTTGATAAATTAGGAGAAGACATATATCGAAACGGCAAGGAGATATTTGACGGAATCCTTCTGGACAACCCTGACCCAATCAAACTAATAAAAGAGTTATTGCTTGAATTTTATCCTTTTGTTTTTTCCCAGCTCCCCCTGCTTTTAGCAATCGTTTTCTTTTTTTGGATAAAAATAATATTCAAAGGAATACAAAAATACAAAAGCTACATCTTTTTTTGCTCTACGATTCCTGTTATTTATTTTTTAGCTCTAATTTTCTCTAATGTTTTAGCAAATATAAGATACAGCATAATGATGTATCCGATTTTTGCTTTTCTTGGAGGAATAGCTGCTAACGAATTAGCGGAAAAAATCAAGTTTAGAAAAACAAAAATTGTAATTCTGATTTTGATTATTACTTGTGGAATCTTTTCTCTCTGGAAAATAAAACCTTTCTATTTTAATTATTCAAATTTCATTCTTCCAGAAAAATTTTTGATTACAGACTCCTGGGGATATGGAAGCTATGAAGCCGCCCAATATCTCAACAGTCTTCCTGAGCCAGAAAAAATATTAATCTGGACCGACCGAAGTGCCATATGCCAGTTTATAAAAGGACGCTGCATTCGAGATTACAAAATAGATTTAAACAAAACCATACCGGATTATTTTGTCCTTTCAAAAAGAGGGGCGATCCGCCATCAATTTCTTTGGAAATATCCAGAATTAGCCAACAAAAAAAGCTCTTATTATTACGAAAAAGAACCGTATTGGCAAATAAACATAAACGACAAACCCAGAGAATTTGTGAAAATTATCCAGTCAGAAGAATAAATGAAAACCATCAGCTATACCGCTGATGGTTTTTTTGTCCCGATAAATCGGGGCGTGTTTATTTATTTTTAATTTTATTATTATTTCTGAAAAAGCTAAAGTTTAAAAAATATACACTACTAGATTCTTCACTTCGTTCAGAATGACACTAAGTTTTAAATTTGCCTCGCCGGCAGACGAGCACACACCCCGCATAGGCGAAGTTTTGAATATTAATTTCTGTCTTTTTTACTCTTTTCTCTTTAGGTAAATTGGAAGGGCTGTGATATTAACTAACGCCTGCAGGAAGCGATTAAGAATCGCTACCGTTACCACTGCTGATGTATCAATTCCCAGCGGAGCAAAAAAAGCCACATAAGCCCATTCCTTAAATCCTATTCCAGCCGGAATGGAAGAAACGATGCTAATAAGAAAAATAACCGAAAAATAATCCCAAACATTTATATTAATTCCCAGACTCCAGAACAAAATTAGATTAGCTAGTCCGACTCCAATTAAATTAAAAAGGAAAGAAAAAGCCATTGATTGCCAAAAAATCTTCCTATCACTTCCAAAACTCGCTAGTTCATGAAGAAAATTTACCGCTTTGCCAGGAAAATATCCTAGCATTTTTTTCGCAAAAGCAGTTTTCCTTATTTTTATAAAGATAAATATCCCAATCAGAAATGCCAAGACAATTAAATTGGCCAAAACAAGAAAGTAAATTTCTGAGGTTCTCTGAAAATTAATCAGGAAAAAAATTGGCGTCATCAGTATAAGAGCCAAAAGCCCGGTAAAGCGATCCGTCACCACCGTTGATGTCGCCTCCGAATACCTTTTTTCTTTTCTTCCAATTTGATAAGCCCGGAAAATATCTCCTCCGATAGTTGAAGGAACAAAATTATTAATAAAAGCTCCGGTTAGATAAAGCTTAAAAAGATTTATGAAAGAATCTTTGAAGCCTTTGAAAAGACAAAGCTTCTGCCATTTTTTGGTGGAAATGAAAATTCCCAGGAAAATAACCGCCAAGTAAACCACGATCTGCCAAATTTCGATTCTTCTGAGGTATTGCCATGATTCACTCCAATTAATTTTAATAACAAGAAGCCAAATAAAAAAAGCACTTAACAAAATCTTCAAGGCAAGTTTGGTGGTTTTGTTTTTTAATAAATTGGACACAATGGAAAACTTTAAATTATTAATTTTAAATTTCTAATTATTTTTCTTCTTTTGCATATTTATTTTTGATGAAGCTGATGATTAGTAAAATAAATAGAACGCAGTCTAACCAAATCCAATACTTATTTATGACTTGATAGAAAAACTTTGGATAAAGTCTATAGTTGCCCATGAAATATAAATAGCAAAAAAAGTGTAAAGTTAATGATATCCAAAATATTATTCCCCAAACTATTTTCTTTTTAATAAAAAACCATAATCCGATAATTCCAATCGCAACAACTATTAAATAAATTATATTCGCCATGACATTCCCTAGCCCAATATCATCTAGCATACTTTTCTTTTCGCAACTCTCCTTAAATCTTCCAAGAAAATTGCTTTAAAATCAAGTTGATTGAATTTTGCAAAATACAAACTTGCTTGAATTATATCACGCCACAAAAATAGCGTAAAACAAGACCATTGGCTAGATCCAGTTTTGATTGTTATTTTTTGATAAATCCCTTTATTGCCTTGATTCCCTCTGTTTTTTCGCTACCGCCATTTTTATTTTTTCATAACCGATTTCCTCCGGCAAAATGTTTTTTATCAGTTTTAGCTTTTGGCTGCTCCCGATTTTGTTTATCGCTGAGATTATAGCTTCCTCCTCCTCGGGAGCAAGATAATCTTCTATCCTGAATCTCCCTCCAGTTTTATACCAACTTACAAGATGATCCAAAATCGTCCTTATGCCAAGACCTCGCACTTTGGCGATTTTCCCCGCCGAAAAACCCTCCTCGTAAAAATCCGCTGAAACTTGAACAGTTTTGGTTATCAAGCTTTTGCTTTCTTGTATGAAAGATTTGCTTTTAATCATATCGTTTTCGGATTTTTTCCAATCAAGGCAGATATCGCAACCCTGGCAATTTTTCCCATGTTTTCCGTATTCCGGATCGCCAAAATATTTCAAAATCATTTCTCTCCGACAATTCGACTTGGTGGAATATTCAATAATCTTTTCCAACCGGTCATATTTCACATCAACAACTCTTTTTATTTCTTCCCATTTTTTTCCCTGCGAAAACATTTCATTCTGGCTTTGACGAATAAAGAATTTGTGGGTGTTGGCATCTTTTTTGCCATGAAGAAGTATGCAATACGCCATTTCGCCATCTCTTCCTGCTCTTCCCGCTTCCTGATAATAACCTTCCAAGCTCCCGGGCATTCCGCCATGAATCACAAATCTGACATCGGCCTTGTCCACTCCCATTCCAAAAGCAACAGTGGCCACGATCACCTTGAATTTATTTTCCATAAAATCATTCTGGATCCGTTCCCTTTCTTTTCCTTCCATGCCGGCATGATAAGCCGCCGCTTTAATTTTATTCTGGCACAAAAATTCAGCAATAAACTCGGCTTCCTTTCTGGTTAGGGTATAGATTATTCCCACTCCGGATATGTTGTTTATTATCCGCAAAATTTCCGCATATTTTTCCTTGGGTTTCAAATCGTTTTCCACAAAAAATTTCAAATTCGGGCGGTCAAATCCTCGGATGAATATCTCTGGATCCTGGAGATCCAGCCTTTCGATAATATCGTCTTTGACTTCCGGAGTCGCCGTTGCTGTAAAAGCCGCCACTACTGGACGTTTTTTGAGAAGGCTTATGTGATTCTTGAGACGCAAGTAATCAGGACGAAAGTCATGTCCCCATTGGGAAACGCAGTGAGCTTCATCAACCGCCAAAAAATCAACTTCGATATCCCTGAAAAAATCAAAAAAATCTCTGCTTCCGAATCTTTCCGGAGCGATATATAATATTTTTGTTTTCTTATTTTTAATATCCTTCATTCGCTCTTTCACTTCTTCCGAGTTGAGACTGCTATTAATGAAAGCAGCTGAAATCCCTCTGGCGCTGAGCGAATCCACCTGATCTTTCATAAGAGCGATGAGCGGAGAAATGACCACCGAGAGTCCTTTGTTCATGACTGCCGGAAGCTGATAACACAGAGATTTTCCTCCTCCAGTCGGCATTAGTGCCACCACATCCCGCCCTTCCATTATTTTCCGCACAATTTCCTCCTGCCCCGGACGAAAATCGGAAAAATTGAAATATTTCAGAAGATTCTTTTTTAGCATAAAACTGCAAGCGGACTGTCCGCCAAGATGGCGAGTAGTCCGCTTTAAAATCAAACTATAGATATTGCCGAACTTCTTCCAAGTTTTTTTGAAAATCGGCCAGATGATCTTTGAAAATCATGATTCTGTTTACTACACTCGCCCCGTCTTTTCCTTTGTATGATTCAGCAACGGTGAGATAGTTGCTTCCATTCATCGCTTTCTTCACATCGAAGAAATAATTTTTATTCCCGGAGCGAAGCATCTGGGAATGAACTTTTTCCTGCTTTTTTATTTCCATATTGTTTTTTATCGCGCTTAGCGCCATTCGGACAAACTGCTAGCTGAGTTATCCGGATGGCGTATTTTTTTATTATTTATTTTTTAAAAGCACAACCTCCTTACAGTGATATTATATCAGTGTTATAAAATCACTGTCAATATGGTCCCCTGTGGATAACTTTTAAAAAAATTGTGTGTTCTCACTTTACTGCCGTAGTTAAAATGACACGTTTTATTTTTTATCAAAGAAGTACCTTTTGATTTTGGATTCATTGTCCATTTTTATTGCCGTAACTACTCTGACATACGAACCGGCGGAATAAATTGAAATTAAATCTGAAATTGGCTTCTCGAATGGATAAGGAGAAACGAAAACACTTTGCTGAATCTTGAAAAAATTAAGTTTATAGAGATGCTGTCTGAGAATATCCCTAAATTGCCTCTCTTTTTCCGGAATATCGAAAAAAACCAGACGCCATTTTCCATCCCATTTTTTTTGGTTTCTTGAAATTAATTGTGCTTCCCATTAAATCAAGAACCCTGGCTTCCCATTTTCCTTTCTTTGTAAGCTTAAGACAAAAGGATCCGTCTGGAAGAACCGTTTCTTTAACAAGTTTTTCGCTTGATAATTTTTTGATTGTTCGATTAAAATTTCTTTGATCAATCATCTTCCACTCATTTCTTATTTTTCGAAAAGTTCTGAAATATTGGCGTGGATTTCCGGAACATCCCAAAGCCACTCCCCCCAGGAGCGCAAGTAAAATTTTCTTTTGAACCGGTCCGAATCTATGCATAATTAAAATGTATCACGAAACTACGGCCGTAG
>CAZXKY010000025.1:0-10287 GCA_964641975.1 uncultured Bdellovibrionales bacterium
CTACCAACTGAGCTAACAGCGCATATTCTAAACTACTTAAAAATCCGCAGACCTGAGCGGACCGAACATCATTAATAAATCGTTTTAACTCAACAAATAAAATTATACAAGAACCAGAATATTAGTCAATGGCTGAGGTAAAGCTCCATTTACCAAATAATTCAAGTATGCTATTATTTCAATATATGAGAAAAATAATTTCCTTAATTTTTTGCTTTTGTTTAGTCTTTGTCTTTTCGGCTTGTTCCCTGGGAGGAAGCGGAACAACTTCTTCAACTAGCACCACTGTCCAAAAGCAGACTGGAAGCGTTTTAAAATCTTTTGATGGAGGGAAAAACTGGGAAAACAAAGTTAAGGTCAATGAAACTAGTAACATTGGACTGCTTAACATCTTCTCAATGAAAATCGATCCATTTGATACTGACTTTGTTTATGTTGGAACAGAAAAAGATGGAATATTCGTTTCTAAGAATGGAGGGGAAAGTTGGGAAAAATTGGTCTTCCCTTTGACTAAGATATATGGATTGGCTATCGATGAAAATGACAATCGGACGATTTACGCCAGCGGTGTTTTAAACGAAAGAGCGAAGATATATAAAAGTATTGATCGGGGAGAAAGCTGGGTAGAAATTTACACCGAACCCGTTAATGATTCGGTAATTTCTTCCCTGGAGGTCAGTAAAAAGCATCCTAATATTTTGTATTGTGGAACAAGCGAGGGAATGATTTTTAAGAGCATCGATAACGGACAAAGCTGGAAAAATCTGACTAAGGCCAGCGGCCCGGTTATCGATATCTCTTTTGATTCAGTGAATGATGAAGTTGTTTATTTCGGAGTTCAAAAGGGAACCATTCTCAGGACTACTGATGGAGGCGCAAAAATAGAGGACCTTACAAAGATAAAACTTGACAAAATAAAAGAAGGGAAGATTTTTAGCTTTAATACCTACTCAATCGCAGTTGATCCCAAAAATTCCGGAGTTTTGTTCATAGGAACGGATTCAGGAGTTTGGAAGGGAACAAATTTTGGAGCCAAGTGGGAAGAGGTCAATATGCTGGAAAGTTCCAAGAAGTTTCCAGTTCGGGCGATTGCCATCAATCCGCAAAATTCGAATGAAATTATATACAGTAACTCGGGAGTTATTTATCGATCCGTGGATAATGGGGCGAGTTGGCTAACCTTCCAGCTTAATACTGAAAAAACCGTGGATATAATAGAATATAATCCAGTAAGTCCTAATATAATTTATGCGGGATTGCGAAAAATATAAACGATAAGCACTAATTTACCAATAATATGTATAAACAAATTGTTGACAATAGAAAAACAGATATGGATGGGGCCATCGAGCATCTTAATCAAGAAATGGGAAAAATAAGGACAGGAAGAGCCAATTCAGCGCTGGTTGAAAGTTTGATGGTAGATTATTATGGAAGCAAAACTCCACTCAAGCAAATTGCCAGCATTAATATTCCGGAAGCGCGATTGATTGTCATCCAGCCTTGGGACAAAGATAGTCTAGTAAGCATTGAGTCGGCTTTGCGGGAGTCTGATTTAGGATTTAATCCTAATAATGACGGCCAGGTAATTCGAATCAATATCCCCCAGCTTACCGAAGAGCGAAGAAAAGAACTAGTTAAGGCTTTGAATCAGCGTTCTGAAGATGCAAAAATAGCCATTCGAAACATTAGGGAAGAGGCTTGGAAAGAAATTCAGGAAGAAGAAAAAGCGGGAAAAATGTCAGAGGACGATAAATTTTTAGGGAAAGATTATCTTCAAAAAATTGTTGATGAATATAACAAAAAAATAGAAGAAGCGAGGAACAAGAAGGAAGAAGAGATATTAACCATATAAGTAAAATGCATTATGATAACTGCCTTTGTGTTTATAATAACACTTGCGCTTTTAATTTTCATTCACGAGCTCGGACATTTTTTTGTTGCTCGTAAAAATGGAATCAAGGCGGAAGAATTTGGATTCGGATTTCCTCCGAGAATTTTCGGAATTCAATGCCTTACGGGAAAGAAAAAAATAGTCTTATCAAAAAAAGAAAAAATTGATATTGAAATTTCCGATGAAAAAAAAGGCAATGTTGAAACCATAAAAGAAATAGCCATGGACAAGGTCGAAGAGATAGATGAATATGTTCCGGTCAAAAAATGGCGTTTTATCTGGGGGAAAAGAGACACAGATAGGGAATGCGGAAATAAAAATAATTTGGAAGAGGGGACCATTTATTCCATAAATTGGATACCGCTTGGAGGATTTGTCAAAATTAAGGGTGAAGACGGAACAGAGGCAGACGCCAAAGATAGTTTTGCCGGAAAGGGAGCCTGGGTGAGAATAAAAGTTTTGGGAGCGGGAGTTATAATGAATTTTGTTTTGGCGTGGTTTGTAATTTCTTTGGCGCTATTTACCGGATCCCCGCAATCTTTGGAAGAAGGGCAAACAGGAAAAAATGAAAAAATTCAGATTTCTCAAGTAATTAAAGATACCCCAGCTGAAAGTATGGGAATCAAAGCAGGAGACGAAATCCTTAAATGTGAAATGGATGATGCTATTTGCCAAAATAATTTTTCCGAAGTTTCCGATGTCCAAAATTTGATCAAAGATCATAAGGGAAGGGAAATAATTTTACAAGTCAAGAGAGGTGATGAAATTCTGAACCTTAAGGGAGTTCCTCGGACTGAATATCCGGAAGGACAGGGTTCGCTTGGAATTTCTTTGGTGAAAACTGCAGTTGTGAGCTATCCTTGGTATGAAGCTATTTATAAGGGACTTACGACTACCTTTAACCTTATCTGGCTGATTCTTTCAACCCTGTTTAATATTATCAAAGATTTGATGATAGGACAGCCAGCCAGTGTTGACATTTCTGGTCCGATTGGAATCGCTTATCTCACCAAGCAAGTCACAGCTCTCGGATTCTCTTATATTTTGCAGTTCATCGCGCTTCTCAGCATCAATCTTGGGATTATAAACGCATTTCCGTTTCCAGCGTTGGACGGAGGAAGAATTCTGTTTATTCTTATTGAAAAAATAAAAGGTTCACCGGTGAGCCAAAAAGTTGAACAGGCGATACACACCTTTGGATTCATTGCTTTGATTGTTTTGATGGTTTTGGTGACCTTTCGAGATGTTATCAGATTTGAAATATTTGATAAAGTAAAAAATTTATTTTAACTAATTTAGCCTTATTCTAGCCATTATCGGCACTTAAGATTTTGCCTTAAAATTAAGCTTGACAAGAAGTTGTTTTGTAGTATCATTAGGATTACTTTTTAGTTTCTAACTAAATATTCTGCTGATTTCTCAGCAGGCTTTTTATTCTTAACACTAGAGATAAAAAAATGTCACGACTTATTACCAAGGAAGGTTTAAAAAAACTTAAAGACGAACTTGAGGAAAGGAAAGGCAGGGTAAGACAAGAGATTGCTCATGCAATTAAGGAAGCCAAGGAACAGGGAGATTTAAGCGAGAATGCTGAATATTCTGAAGCTAAAAGACAGCAAGGAGAAAATGAAACCAGAGTTGCTGAACTGGAAATGATTATCAAAACATCCCAGGTAGTGGAGCATGATAATTCAGCAAAAGGAATCCAAATGGGTTCAATGGTCAATGTTAAATTCAATGGCAGCGAAATGGATTTTCAAATTGTCGGATCAAATGAGGCTGACCCGGGAAATTTCAAAATTTCCAATGAATCTCCAATGGGAAAAGCTTTTATGGAAAAGAAAAAAGGTGACAAGGTGGAAGTAGAAACCCCGAATGGAAAAGTAAAATATGTTATTTTGGATGTAAAATAAAAAACCTTTAACTTATAGCAAACTCCCCGATTAGTCGGGGAGTTTTTGTTTGCTAAAAACCCCTATTTGAGCTAGTATTAGGTTAGTTATCATTAACCTAAAATAAACAAATGCGAGAAGATATATTGAAAACAAAGTTGGAAAAACTGGAAAATTTGAAAAAATCCGGAATGGAAGTTTATTCTGAAAAATCAGAAAGGACAATGACCAATAAAGAAGCTCTGGATAATTTTTCCGCCGAAGGCGGAT
Organism: uncultured Bdellovibrionales bacterium; assembly: GCA_964641975.1. Lineage (GTDB taxonomy): Bacteria > Patescibacteriota > Minisyncoccia > Moranbacterales > JAKLHP01 > JAKLHP01. The sequence goes on from CAZXKY010000025.1 coordinate 4,057, forward strand.
CCGCCTCTGGCGGAGATAATATTTCAAATGAGATTTATCTTGTCGGAAGGCTCAAATCATTCCGTCCGATGGGTGGCTCGGCATTTGGACACATTGAGGATGAAAGTGGAAAGATTCAGATATTTCTCAACAAGAAAAATATTAGTGAAAGCAAGTTTAAGTTATTTGTGGATAATATTGAAATCGGAGATTTTGTAGAAGTAAAAGGAAAGCTTTTCAAAACAAAGAAGGAGGAGAAAACGCTGGAGGTTTCCGATTGGAAAATCCTTGCCAAGAGTATGCATCCTTGTCCGACTGAATATTATGGAATAAAAGACACAGAAGAGATTATTCGCAAGAGATATTTGGATCTTATGTGTAATCCTGAAAGCAGGGATATTTTTCGAAAGAAAAATATTTTTTGGCAGACAGCTAGAAAATATCTGGTTTCAAATGGATTTCTTGAAGTACAAACACCTGTTCTTGAACATATTCCTGGCGGAGCGGATGCAGAACCTTTCGTGACGCATCACAACGCGCTTGATCAGGATTTCTATTTGCGTATTTCATTGGAACTTCCGCTCAAAAAGCTTTTAGTTGGAGGATATGAAAAGGTTTTTGAAATAGGTCGGGTTTTTCGAAATGAGGGAATAGACAGAGCACATCTGCAGGAATTTGACCATATAGAATTCTATTGGGCCTATTCTGATCTGGGAAAAGGGATGGAGTTTACCCAAAAAATGTTCAAAGAGATTATTTTCAAGGTTTTGGGCGGATACAAACATGAATATGAAGGAGAAAAGATAAATTGGGAAGTAGAATTTCCAATTGTCGATTATTTTACGGAATTTAAGAAAGAAACAGGGATTGATTTGGAGGATTCCACGGAGACCTCCATAGAGGCATTAAAAGCGAAGGCGGATGAATTGGGAATAAAATATGAAAAAGAATATAGCAAGGGAAGAATGATCGATACAATTTACAAAAAAACAGTCAGACAGAAACTGATCCAGCCTTGTTTCTTGACGGGCCATCCGATTGAAGTTTCACCTTTGGCTAAAAGAGATCCAAATAATCCCAAAAAAGTTTTGCGTTTTCAGATTATTGCCGGACGCGGAGAACTTTGCAATGCTTTTGGAGAACTAAATGACCCAATTGACCAAAAAAATCGTTTCAAAGAGCAAATGAAAGCTCGAGAAGCGGGAGACAAAGAAGCGCAGATGTTTGATGAAAACTTTGTGGAAGCAATGGAATATGGAATGCCCCCGGCTTTTGGCTGCGGATTCTCCGAAAGGCTCTTTGCTTTCATTATGGACAAATCCGTTCGGGAAACAGTAATTTTTCAAGCGGTAAAAGAAAAATAAAATCTATGGGGATCAAAGTTGAATTTAATCCGGATTTGGCGCTTCGAGATGTTAGTGAACATAAATCTGGAAAGAGAAAAAAAGAAGAATGTATTCCAAATACTCTCAGAAAGGGAAATATTTATAATTTTCTTAAAAAGGGACAGAGGCTGTATTGGCTAAGTAATGATGAATCTTGGGGAAAAGGACAGATTCCCTTAATGATAACCAGTGGGAATCAAAAATTATCCAGGCCAATTGCCAGCATAAAAATTCTGGAAGCGACTCATTTTTTGGATAAAGGAGAAGTTTGGACGAAAGGAAGATATAAAGTCATCGAAGTTTTCAAGGACAATAAAATTCATTTTGAAGCTTTGAAAAAGATATGAGAATTACAATCTGCGGAAGCATTGAATTTGCTTTTGAAATAAAAGAAATTGCAGAGAGATTATTAGAAATTGGGCATGAGGTTGAAATTCCAATGACGGCCAAGAAAATATTGGATGGAGAATTGACTATGGATGAATTCAAGAAAGAAAAAGAAACCAGCGAAGACGCATCTTTCAGGAAGATTCAATACGATGTAATAAAGAGATATTTTGAGATAATAAAAAATTCAGACGCAATATTAGTCTTGAATCTGGATAAAAATGGAATCAAAAATTACATAGGCGGTAATACATTTTTAGAAATCGGATTTGCTTATGTATTAGGGAAAAAAATATTCTTGCTTAATCCAATTCCGGAAATGGGATACAAAGATGAAATTATGGCTATGCAGCCAATAATTTTAAACGGAGATTTAAATAAGATCAATTAAGAAATATAAATATATGCAATGTCAAAAAGATCAAAACTTGGAAAATTGTCCCTGCAGTCATCCGGGCTGCCATCGAAAGGGAAAATGCTGTGAATGTGTCTCACATCATAGGCAAAAAGGAGAAGTTCCTGCTTGTTTTTTCCCGGCTGAAACAGAAGAAGATTATATAAGCGAAAGAGGGATTGATAACTTTATCAAAGCACATGAGGAGAATAAAAAGAGATTGGAGATGACAAACAAGGATTAATTTTAAATAAAAACATGAAAAAAATATTAATTTTTGGAGGAGCAATTATAATTATCATTTTTTTGGGAATTAGGTTTTTTTCTGGTGAAGACAATTGGATTTGCCAAAATGGCGAATGGGTGAAGCATGGGAATCCAGAAGCGGAAAAACCAACGACAGGCTGTGGAGAAAATTTAAATAATCAGACCGAAGAACAACAAATAGCAAAAGAGCCGAATATTGTGGTTTTTAATCCCAAAGAAAATGCGAAAGTCAGTTCTCCTTTTGATCTGGAAGGAAAGGCCAGGGTTTTTGAAAATGTGGTTAGTATCAGACTCAAGGATGAAGATGGAAAGATATTGTATGAAGGAACAACAAATGCGCAGAGTCCTGATATGGGAAAATTCGGACTGTTTCAGGAGGAAATAACCTATGCCACAGCTCAAGCAAAAGGAACCCTGGAGGTTTTCGAGTCTTCAGCTAAGGATGGTTCGGATATCAATAAAGTTATAATTCCAGTAAAATTCAAGGATGAAGAAAGCAAATAGAAAAGTGATGGTTTTTGGAACCTTTGATATTTTTCACAAAGGCCACGAAAGTTTTTTGAAACAAGCTCGCCGAAAAGGCGATTTTGTTATTGTAGTCGTGGCTCGCGATAAAACAGTATTGGATGTCAAAAAACAGAAATCAACAAACACTGAACAAAAAAGATTGGGAATTTTAAAAAATAGCGGTTTAGCTGATAAAGTAATTTTGGGAAGCTTAAGTGATAAATATTTGACAATAAAAAGATATAAGCCAGATGTGATTTGCTTGGGATATGACCAGAAGGCATTCACAGCAGATTTAACAAAAAAACTTAAGAAATTTCATCTTGACAAAACAACAACAATACGGCTAAAATCATATTATCCAAATAGGTATAAATCATCTAAACTTAGGTGACAATAGGAGGGGAAATGGAACAGGATGAGATTAGAAGAAGGAGAGATAAGCTTGCAAAAGATTTCACTGAACTTAGGGATAGATTATATAATATCTGTTCAGTCTGGAATGATCTTTCCAAAATGTGCAACAATCCCTTCCATCAGCTTCCGGCAGATAAAAAAAGCGGGAGGGAATGTCCTGACTGCGGGGCAATCCAAATCAAAAAAAGGAGGATGAAACTATGAAGGATATTAAGAAAGGGCATCGTTATTTCGATCGGAATAGAGCAGACGAACATGAAAGAAGAGAAACAATGAGGCGGGCAGTTGAAGCGGGTATTGTGGAATCGCCAATATTCACATTGGCGAAAACAATGAGGAAAATAGAAGAAGAAGAAAGAAGGCTGGAAGAAGGTATTTCCGAAATCCATAAGGAGTTCGGGTCAATGAAAGAATGCATCCTTGAGGTTCTTCCTGAGGAGGCAAAAGCAAGGTGTCTGGAGAGCATATTGCTGGCGGAGGAAAATGTCATCAGAGAATTTGTTCGTGTTTCCAAGTCCTGAGGGGATTCGTCCCCTCTTTTATTTTTTCCGAAATTGTTATATCATGAAACCATATGTTAGACATAAAATTCATCCGAGAAAATCAAAAAGAGGTCAAAAAAAACTGTGAAAACAGGAATATTAAATGTGATATTGATAAGCTTTTGCAATTAGATGAGAAAAGAAAATTATCTCTGCAATATGTAGAAGAATTGAATGCTGAGAAGAATAAACTAAATCTACTTATTCAAAAAGCAAATCCAGAAGAAAGAAAAGAAATTATAGAACGGGGCAAAGAACTGAAGATAAAATTGGAGTCTGCCGAAATAGAACTACAGGAAGTAGGAGATGAATATAAAACTATCTTGATGCAAGTTCCCAATATGACACATCCGGATTCTCCGATTGGAAAAGATGACAGCGAAAATAAGGAGATTGAGAGATGTGGTGAACCTCCAAAATTCGATTTTGAGCCAAAAGGGCACGAAGAACTAATGAAGAATCTGGATATCATTGATTTTGAAAAAGCAGCGGAAGTTTCCGGGTCAAAGTTTTATTATCTCAAAAACGAAGGAGCACTTTTGGAAATGGCGCTAATCCAATTTGCATTCAGCAAATTAGTTGAAAAAGGATTTATTCCTTTTATAACTCCCGATCTGGCAAGAGACAAGGTTTTGGAAGGAATTGGATTTAATCCCAGAGGCGAAGAAAATCAAATTTATTCAGTTGAAAATACCGATTTAAATCTTATTGGAACGGCGGAGATAACAATGGGAGGATATCATATGGGAGAAATTATCCCAGAGGAAAAACTTCCCTTGAAATATGGAGCTTTCTCACATTGTTTCAGAACCGAGGCGGGTTCATATGGCCGGCATAGTTCAGGATTATATCGAGTTCATCAATTTTCAAAGGTGGAAATGTTTGTCTATACTCTTCCCGAAGAATCAGAAAAAATGCATGAGGAACTGAAAAATATTGAAATCGAAATATTCAAAGATCTCGGGATTCCATTTCGGGTAGTGGATATCTGCACCGGAGATCTCGGCGGACCGGCTTATCGAAAGTATGATCTTGAAGCCTGGATGACTTCAAAAAATAATTGGGGAGAAGTTACCTCTACTTCCGACACAACCGCATATCAATCCAGGAGGATGAATATAAAGGTGGAAAGGAAAAATGGCAAGAAAGAATTTTTGCATATGCTTAATGGGACAGCAATCGCTGTTTCAAGAGCCCTGATTGCTATCATCGAAAATTATCAGCAAGCGGACGGAAGTGTTAAAATCCCAGAAGTTCTCAGGAAATATATGCCAGAAGAAATTAATATAATAAAGAAGAAATAAAAAAAATATGGGAGAGGTTTATGAAATTTTTAGAGGTAAAAAATTAACCCCAAAAGAGATAAAAGAATTGGAAGCTAAAAAAACAAATGTGAAGCCAATTTCCAAAGAGGGATTAAAAGAAATCAAGCAAGAGGGAGAAAAAATGGCTGAAAAAAGCTTAAAATCACTAGAAAAATCACTAGAGGAACTCAAAAAATAAGGGGTATTGACCCCGCACTAATTTTCTGATTTTTTTATTTTCATCAAAGACGAATTTTGTTTATCCTGTGCAATTAATTAGTTAAAAAGATCTATTTTAAAGCCAGCTATTCAGAAATTTAGTGCGGGGTTGACAGGATTTCAGGATTTGCTACAATTCATTAGCAATTAGTTAACCTTAAAAACAAAGCCTTTACCAACGAAAATATAGCCAAAATCTAATATAATTCGGGTGGAAAAAGATACATCTTTGCATGTAATTTTTGTATGCAGAGATGTGTTTTTTGTTCATTGAGATAAGTTTGAGTGTCAGCAAGTTATTGAGGCTGTTTCAGATGGCGGTTATGCGCTTGATCCGAATCGTTTGTTCGGATGGATATGTTCAATAAAAGAACAATCAGGCAGTGCCCTTGCGATGAATATGGCCCAAAAGGCAAGCTAAAAATAATACGCTTAAGGAACCGTGACTTAGGCAGCTGACCACTCTTTTTTTATAACTCTAAAGAAGTTTGGAGAAGAAAAAATCTTCTCCGCATCACTTTGCAGTTATATGCAAAATGTAATTTGAAAAGTTAATATAACTATCAGCAATATCTTTTTTGTCATTCCGCACTTGATGCGGAATCTAGATTCCCGCTTTCGCGGGAATGACATAAGAAGAAATAATCGCAATTTTTTGCGATTAGTCCTGCTAAATCGAAAGATTTAGCTTTAGAGTCTATTCAACAATCCGCCGTCGCTCTTAGGAGCTATGGCGAGATAAAAAAGAATTTATTTTCTTTATATATTGAGTGAATGATTTCTTCGGAAATTATTCTTCTCATTTATTTTGAGAGTTTGATCCTGGCTCA
>CAZXKY010000026.1:0-10264 GCA_964641975.1 uncultured Bdellovibrionales bacterium
GATAGCGGCAGCTATTCCGATGAAAAGGATAATGAGAGCAAAGACCAGGACGGAAGCTTTGGTTTTTTTTGTTTTTAGCATGGTTTTTTCAAAAATATTTAACTAAATTATGTGGTTATATTATAGCACAAAAAAGCTGCCTGGAATAATCTATGCTTTTTTAATGACCCGAAGGGCGGCATAGGCCACAATTCCTCCAGAAAGAGCGGTTAAAAGTTGCTGCCAGCTAAACATTGACATGGCAATTTTTGCCAGAACGCTACTTTCAAAGATTTTGGCCACGGCAAATCCGGCTAAATACAAAAAGAGAAATTTAGAAACGCTTCCCCAAATAATCCCTTTCCAATAATTATTTTTCTTTAAAAAGCTGAAAGTTAAAATCAGAATGATATTTCCAAGAATTATAAACGGAACAAGAGGAATAACAGCTGGAATTAAAAGTCCGGTAATTATTGAAATGATACTTGGAAATATCCCGATAGCAATCGCCTCCTTTTTGCCCAAAATAACCGCAGCAATGATCAGCGTCGCATTCACTATTGTTCCCGTAACCGCTTGAAAATGAAAAAATGGAGCGGCAATAGAAATTCCCAAAAGCACCGTAAATTTCAAAGTATACGGGAAAATATTTTCTTTAGTGATAAATCCAGTAATAACATTTTCCTTTATCATAAATATAATCGTCATCCTGAGCGAAATAATTTCGCCGGGAAATTATGAAGTCGAAAGATCTAATTACTTACCTGCCGGCGAGACAGGGATTCCTCGACTTCGCTTCGCTACGCTCGGAATGACAGCTAACTAACTGTTTCGGTTGAATTTTTTAATATTTTCACCTCACTCTTTCCTCTCTGCTTATAGTTCGTATGCAAAACTTTATGAATTATTTCTTTGTCGGTAAAATGTTTTTCATAAGCCTCTTTAACTAAAGGGTTTTCGTGAGCCAGCCTTATTTTCTTTTCCGCATCAACTCCATACAATGCCTCAGCTCTTTTCTTTCGGATTTTCGGAGTATTGGGAATCGGCTGTCCTCCGCCACCAATGCATCCACCCGGACAAGCCATCACCTCCATCGCGTGAAAAGCCCCAGGATCTTTTTTGAGCTCTTCTAGCATTTTCCTGGCGTTTTTAATTCCGCTTACGACTGCCACTTTTAATATTTTTTCTCCTAATTTTAGTTCTTTTATTTTTATTCCTTCCAAGCCGCGAATTTCTTTTACGTCCAGATTATCCATATTTTTCCCAGTCGCCATAAAATAGGCTGTCCTGAAAGCTGATTCAAAAACTCCTCCACTGGCCCCATAAATCACCCCCGCTCCCGATGGATCGCCGAAAGGATTATCCGCTTCTTCCGATTCCATATTTTTTAAATCTATTCCGTGTTTTTTAAATAGCCTCGCCATTTCTCTGGTAGTCAAAACATAATCGATCGGAAAGCATCCATTCTCTAATCTCATCTCTTCTCTCTTAATTTCAAATTTTTTCGCCGTGCAAGGCATCACTGAAACAACAATAATATTTTTTGGGTCAATATTGTTTTCTTTCGCCCAATAAGTTTTTAAAATTCCTCCCATCATTATTTGGGGAGAACGAGAGGTGCAGAGATTATGGATAAATTCCGGATAATAAAATTCCAAAAATTTTACCCAAGCCGGACAGCAAGAAGAAAAGGCCGGAAGATTATTTCCAGTTGATACTCGTTCAATCAGCTCTTGCGCTTCTTCATAGGTTGTAAAATCCGCTGCTACTGAAGTATCAAAAACCTTGTTGAATCCCAATTTTTTCATTCCAGCCACCATTTGCCCGGTCACAACTGATCCCGGTTCCATCCCAAATTCCTCTCCAATGCTGGAACGAATCGCCGGCGCAAACTGAATAATAACTGTTCTGTTTTTATCTGCTAAAGGTTTCTCGATTTCTTCAAACTCTCCTTCCGCCTCAATCGCTCCGACTGGACAATGAACGATACACTGTCCGCAATTAATGCATTCCCGATTTTCATCCGGATACGTTTCAATCGCAATATCCGCTCCTCTGTTTTTCACTTCTAAAAATTCTACTGGACAAACATCCACACATAGTCGGCAATCAATGCATTTTGTCCAGTCAAAAACAATCGGACCAGTCTGAACAATTTTTCTCCCACTTTTTCTATCAGGAAATTTGGAAATTTCCGCGCCAAATTCTTTCTCATATTCCAAAAGCTTGCAATTATCCAGCCAGACGCAATCATCGCATTCTTCCTGGTGTTGGGAAAAAATAAGTTCCAAATTTATTTTTCTCGCCTTTTTTATTCTCTCCGAGTCGGTAATAATTTCCATCCCATCCTGGATCTTTGTTGAGCAAGCTGTCTGGAGATTCTTATTCCCTTTTATTTCCACCACGCACATCCGGCAGTTTGACCTCGCCTGAACATCAGGATGATAGCAAAGAGACGGAATCTTGATTCCGTTTTCTTGGGCTACTTCAAGAATCGTTTGTCCATCTTCTGCGGAATATTTCTTGCCATCAATAATAACCAATATTTTTTCCATAAATTATAATTTAAAAGCGAGGATACATTTTTATTTTTTGCGCAAGGATTTTCCCTTAATGAATATACAAATTTGTTAAAGATTTCCTTATCAAAAAATAAAAATGTATCCGAGCGAGTTAATATATCTTTTCCAAAAAACTTTCAAACGGAACTGAAACTCCTTTCCCGAGTGGACAAAAACTTGTCTCTTTTAAAACAAATATAATATCCTTTAATTTTTCCAAATCAATGTTGTCCCCGCCTGCATCGCTGTGCGAAGCATTGCGGGCAGGACTATCCAACATTTCCTTTATGCGATAAACTCCTTCCCGACAAGGCGTGCATTTTCCACAATTCTCTCCGAAATAAAAATCAATCCATTTTTTCATAAGTTTCTTGGGATCGGTTTTCTTCTTGTCATATACAACTATCGATCCGGCTCCTCCGACTTTTTCGCCAAGTTCTTCTTGGTTTAAAATTTTTCCGCTAGCCCCTCCTCCGACTTGAACAAAAAATGGAACTTCGGGAAAGTTTTTGGTTTCTTTCAAAATTTCTTCTGTTGATAGAGTTTCCGAAAACTCAAAAACTCCGGGATTATTAATATCTCCGGTTATGGAGTAAAACCTGTTTCCATGATACTCATCTTTGGAAATTTTCGAAATCCAATAGAAAGTTTCAAGATTGTTTATCAAAGTTGGACAGCCAAACAGTCCTTTTTCTGTTGGAAATGGAGGTTTCATTCTTGGTTCAAATCGATGACCCTCAATTGATTCGATAAGCGTCGACTCTTCTCCGCAAAGATATCCTCCCGGCTCGCGGGTCAAGGTTATCGACAAGTCACTGGAAAGCTCGATTAATTTTGACCTATATTTGTCATAATAATCTTTGCGAAGATAGATATAGGCTTCACTATTTGGAAAAGTTTCAAGCGCTACTTTTATTCCACTTATCAATTCTTCCGGATAATTTTCCAAAATAAATCCGTCCTTCAAAACTCCTGGCTCTCCTTCGGAACCATTCACAATAATATATTTTTTTTCTCCCGGAGCGTTTTTTACCGCCTCCCATTTCGCGCCAGTTGGAAAGCCAGCTCCACCCCGTCCGGTAAGCCCCGCGTCTTTTATTTTTTGTATCATATCCATAAATGTATTATACCAAAACAGAAAGAAAGCTCAAAATAAAAACAAAACCTGAAACCTAATACATTAGGCTTCAGGTTTTCCTGAAATTTTGAATCACTCACGGGAAAAAGCTCCCTCGGGCATTGTGATAAGAACTATGTTGTCTGCCGCATCACCTATAACCTCCAGATTTTTTCTCACAATGCCAAGAGCTTCGAACAGCTTCTTGAGATTTTCTCTTGTAGCCATTGATATTTCTCCAATAGCCGCTTCCCTTCTCCTGCATTCTTTGATCAAATCCTCGTGAAGTTTGAGTTCTTCGGAAGTCAATTTCTTGTCCCTCAATAAATCATCGACTTTTGACATATATACCTCCTTTTTTCAGCTCTATTTGTTCTTATCCTTCAGAATTAAGGATACTGACATCCTATAGCTAACGTTAGAAAAGTCAATAGCCTTATAACTCTTTTAATTCTCGGATTATTTCCCGATAATCCGGAAAAGTTTTTGAGACCAAATTCCAAAAGTCACTTGAATGGTTAAATTCCTCAAGATGACAAAGCTCATGGACAACAATATAATCCGCCATCTTTTGCGGAAGAAAAATCATTTTATAATTGAAGTTAAGATTTCCCGCCTTGGAACAGCTTCCCCATCTCGTTTTTTGCCTTCCGATTCTTATGCCCTTGAAATCAAAATTATAAAAACTGTTGAAATAATCCAGGCGCTCTTTTATAAACTCTCGCGCTTTTTCTTTATTTTCAAGATATTCTTTTTTACTAAGATTACGCAGCAACTTGTTTTTTCCAATTCCTGATTTTCTGAAAGCGTCAATTTTATCAATAATCCATTCAGCTTTTGCAAAAATAAATCTTTCTACAGAAGAATTGCTCGTCCAGCGAGGAGCAGAAACAACACAGTTTCCATCACAATGGATGGTTATTCTCATATTTTTTGACCGCCTGTTTTTTTTAAGATTGTAAGCTATTTTTCGGCCACCAACTATAATTTCTTTATTCATAATTAAAACATACAAAAAATTTCTCAGCTAATCCTTCTTTTTTTCTTCATCCTCCGATCCCTTATCTATTCCCGCGTCCCAGCGCCCAACCATTGGATCACTGTAATTTGGCTCCGTCGGACCAAGTGGATCATCTTTGTCGATGTAATATAAAATGTCATGCTCCACTTTACAATCATCTTTCTTTTTTTTCTTCTTTTTGCTTTCTTTTTTATCTGAACTTTCGACTTTGCATCCAGAATATCCGGTAATAAACATTTTATCAGAAGTCACCTTGATGTAATCAATAAATTTTTCATCCTGACGATTTGCCAAAGCATAATCCATAAACTTTCTCCACATTGGCGCCGCTGAATAAATTCCATCCGATCCTTCCTTCATCGGACTATAATCATTGTTTCCTATCCAGACTCCGACCGCAATTGAAGGAGTGTATCCTACCGTCCAAGTATCGCGGAAGTCCTGCGTCGTCCCGGTTTTGGCTGCCACCGTTTTGTCTTTAAAATATAATGGATTGTTGGTTCCAAAAACATAAGCCCTGGCGCTATTGTCTGACATTATCGATGCTATCTTTCTTGCCACCTGCGGATCTATCACTAATTTTTCCTGAAGTTCAGAAACTTTTTCATTACCAGACTCGTCTACAATCTTGAGAATTGCTCTTGCCGGATTTCTTTTTCCATCATTGGCAAAAACCGAAAAAGCTGCTGTTTCATCTAGAAGCGCTACCTCTCCCCCTCCTAAAGCCAAGGAAAGTCCGTAAGTGTTTGTCCTGGTAAGGGTGGTAATTCCGAGCCTCTTAGCAAGTTCGATTGTTTCAGCTACTCCTCCAAGATACAAAGTTTTTACCGCCGGAATGTTCAATGATCCGGCCAATGCCTTGCGCATCGAAACCAAACCGTTGAAATTTCCGCTGTAATTGTTGGGAATATAATCTTTTCCTGATCCATCTACTCCAAAATTGGTTGGCGCGTCAAAGAACACTGTTTCAGGCTGAAATCCTTTTTCAAAAGCTTTGGCATAAACAATCGGCTTAAAAGAAGATCCCGGCTGTCTTTTGGCCAATGAGACATTAAATTTTCCGTCAATCTGAGAATCGTAATAATCCCGGCTTCCAACCATCGCCAAGATATCTCCAGTCTTAGGATCAACCGCCGTAAGTGCTCCATTGGAAAAGTTGTCTTTGCTTCCATTGGCCAAGACGTAGTCTTTCACAATTGATTCGGCATTTTCCTGCATATCATAATCAAGGGTAGTATAAATCTTAAGACCTCCATTTTCTATCGCTTCCTGATCGTAATTCTTTTCCAATTGCTCTTTAACATACATCACAAAATGTGGGGCATCGATTGTTTCTTTGAGCGGTTGGACTTTTGCCAGGGTATCAATTTTCATCGCTTCTTCTACTGCTTTCTTTTCCTTGGAATCTATCGTTTGTGCCAAAACTTTTTCCAAAATCATTTTTTGCCTAGCTTTCAAAAGCTCGGTGCGACTTCCATAAGGAGAATAAGTCGTTGTCGCCTTGGGAAGTGCTGCCAGCATCGCCGCTTCATCAATCGTCAAATCTTTAGCGCGCTTTCCAAAAAAAGTTCCAGCTGCCGATTCAATCCCATAAGTATTTGAGCCATAGGGAATTTCATTGAGATAAAAATCAATAATTTCATCCTTGGAATATCGCATTTCTATCTTAAAAGCTAGGGCAATTTCTTTCATCTTTCTTTCCCAGCTTTTTTCCCTGGTAAGAAAAGCATTGCGCGCCAGCTGTTGAGTTATTGTTGAAGCTCCCTGAGATAATTCGCTACTTTGAATATTAGCCTTTATCGATCTTAGAATGGAAACGAGATCAATTCCGTGGTGGGAATAAAAATTATTGTCTTCCACAACAATTGTCGCCAATCTCATTACATCTGGAATTTCATCATGAGAAATAACTTTCCTATTTTCTTCTCCGTGCATTTCATAAAGAACATGCTCTCCCGTCCGATCATAAATTATGCTGGTTTGAGCAACTTGTCGATGCGCAAGCTCCGCTCTTGGAGTATTAAAAAAGAAATACATTACAAAACTTGTCCCCACAGTAAAAACAAGCAGGAATAGGCAAAAAGCAACCCAAACAAAACCCTGCATCCAGGGCTTCATCTTTCTTTTCTTTTTTCTGGAAAAAGGCAAAACTACCATACTCAGTAGTAGAATTTTGACATTTTTTAAGCCAGCTAAAGTTCAGCTTAATAAATGCTAAAATGCTAGTTGATGTCTATTTTTTAAATTTGTAATTAAATTAACCCAGTCAAAATTTCACTACTGGGCATATATTATTTTTTCCCTCTTAAATAAACCAGATTATAAACAAGTAAAATTATGAAAGCGGCGAAAAAAACAAAAGTTAACGAGAAAAATATTCCCTCTTCTTTTTTGGTTATAGCAAAAATAATATTATGCAAAATAACCGACGCCACTGACAGCGCCAAAAATAAATAAGCGTTTTTGACGTATTTTTTCATATTCTACTTAATGATACTATCTATATCTCACAGAAACAGTTTTCTTTTGTTTCTTGCGATGTTTCATTTTGGCTATTTTCTTCTTTTTATACATATCAAAGGTATTACAATCCTTCTTCGCTAATTATACCAAAAAAAGGATACTTGCTAAAGTGTCCTTTTCTATTTCATAAATCATCCTAAAAAAACCTGAGTTTTCTACACTTTTCCATCACTCCCGAATATTTTTATTTTTTCCTTCACCACATTTTTCACTGCGTCCCTGGATTCTCCCAGAAATTCCCTGACATCAAGATTCATCGGACCTTGTTTCATCACATTGCTAACCAAGCTATTCACAAAAGACAATCGAATGGAAGTATCAACATTAAAACAAGAAATGCCTCGTTTGATTACTTCTCCCACTCTCCCATTTTCCCAATCGGAAGCGCCATGAAGAACAAGCGGTATGCTTAAAGCTTTATTTATCATCTCCAAGCGGTCATAATCCGGTTCTTTTTTTTCTTTAAAGAAATTGTGCGCATTTCCGATTGCCACCGCCAAAGTATCTACTCCGGTTTTTTTCACAAAATCCTCCGCCTCTCCCGGATCGGTCATATACTTTATCCAATCCAGATCGGTTATTTCCACTTCTCCAAGATATGGAACGCATCCCAACTCCGCCTGAACCACAACTCCTTTTTCATGACAAAAATCGACAATTTCTTTGGTTACCAATAAATTATCTTCATATTTTTTTCTTGACCCGTCATACATCACCGAAGTAAATCCGATGTTCACCGCTCTTTTGATTACTTCGGAACTATGCCCGTGATCAAGGTGAATTCCAATAGGAATCTCCGGGGCATAGAATTCGGCAATATTTTTCACCAAATGAAAGATCGCTCTTCCTCCGGCATATTCCATTGTCTTTTCGGTAATTTGAATTATCGCCGGAGAACGCATTTCCTTGGCCGCCAAAACAATAGCATGGGTAGTTTCAAGATTAATCGTATTGAAAGCTCCAACCGCGTATCCTCCTTCTTTAGCTTTAACTAGAATTTCCTTGACATCGGTTATCATATTTTTAAATCTAATAATTATTTAAAATTTCCGCTATTTTCAAAAATTCGTGAGGATCCAAGCTTTCTCTTCCGACCAGAATTCCATCCATTCCAGGATCCAAACAAACTTGATTAAGTATTTTTCCCTTTACCGATCCGCCATAAAGAATCACGGCCTTTTGCGAATATTTCATTCCATATCTTTCAGCTAAAATTTTTCTGATTAGAATTTTCACTTCCATTATTCCATTGCTGGTCGGAATCGTATCTGTCCCCACCGCCCAAACCGGCTCATAGGCAAAAATTATTTTTTCGAGGCCGGAAGGAGACACCCCCTCAAGGCCTTTCAAAATTTGGCTAGTGATTACTCGGCTAGTAAGTCCTGCTCCCCTCTCTTCCAGCGTTTCCCCAAAACAAAATATTGCCGTCATTCTTTCTCTTATCAAAGCCTTGATTTTCAAATTTACCATCTCATTGTTCTCTCCGAAGTATGTCCTTCTTTCGCCATGTCCGACAATTGCATATTCTGCTCCGATATTTTTTACCATCGCCGGAGAGATTTCTCCAGTATATGATCCGCGCTTTTCGGGAAAAACATTCTGCGCCCCAATTGCAACTTTTTTACTTTTTATTTCCTTTGCAAAATCTTTGAGATACACGGAAGGCGGACAAACAATAATCTCTGCTTTTCCGAATTTCTTTCCGTTGATCTCATTTTTAAAAGACTTGAAATATCTCTCGAGCTCAGCTTGAGAAAGTAGATTCATTTTCAGATTACCAATCGCGTATTTCATAAAGTAATAATTAAAAGGATAAATTTCCTCCCTAGGCGGACCAGCCTCAGGCTAGCATCTTTAGATTTCCAAAATATACTTCATATTAGTAAAAGTTATGCAATATTATTTTCTCTTTTTCTGATATCTATGTGCCTTTTGATAAACCACACTACTCCGACAAAAAATAGGATTGCGATAATAATATCAAATTTATGGAAATACGCTCCCAGAGTATCCCATTTATCTCCCAGTTTTTTCCCGATATATGCCAGAAATAAACACCAAGGAACTGAACCGAGAAAAGTATAAATAGAAAGTTTCCAGACATTCATTTTGGCAATTCCCGCCGGAAGAGAAATGAAGGTGCGCACTACCGGCATCATCCTGGAAAAAAATACCGCGCTTCCTCCGTATTTATTGAAAAAATTATCGGCAATATCCATATCGTGCCTGGTAATCAGAATATATTTTCCGTATTTTTCGATAAAGCCTCTTCCTCCCCAAAGTCCAGCATAATACGCAATTAGCGAGCCCACAACAGATCCAAGCGATCCAGCAATAGTCACTCCCCAAAGAGTAAAGGTTCCGTTGGCCACTAAAAATCCTGAAAATGGCATTATTATTTCTGAAGGAAGAGGGATACACATACTTTCAATTCCCATCATTAGTCCAACCCCCAAATAACCCATTGAAGAAATTCCGTTCATTATAAAACTTCCCAAAGCTGCAATAATATCTGAAATCATTTTTTTCTAGCTAATGGTTACATCTGTTTTCTTAAATATTCCGCTGCCACTTCCGGTTGGATAGTTGAAATTTCAATTCCGGTCTGAAGTTCAAATCCCGCCCAAGTCGACGTATGCGGCAGGATCTCAATATGCCAATGATAATGCGGATAATCTTTTCCATCACAAGGAGAGGTATGCAGATAGAAATTGTATGACGGATTATTGAGAGCGTGAAAAATAGAATTCATTGACTTTCCAAAAACCTCCGCTGCTCCGATTTTTTCTTCATTGGTTATCCTTTCAAAATAAGGCTTGTGCTTTTTGGGCATTACCCAGGTTTCAAATGCGGCCCGACTGGCAAAGGGACAAAAAGCGATAAACTCCTCATTTTCAAAGACAACTCTTTTCTTGTGCTTACTTTCATATTCCGCCATTTGGCAATAAACGCACTCCTTGTTGCTTCTGTAATATTTTTCAGCACCTCGAAGTTCCAATTCCACATAAGGAGAAACAACCGGAATAGCCATAAGCTGAGAATGCGGATGCGCTATTGAAGCAC
>CAZXKY010000027.1:0-9985 GCA_964641975.1 uncultured Bdellovibrionales bacterium
GAAAATAAATATGGTGAAAAAGTGAAAGTTTATACAATTACTTCTCCCCTCGGGGGTGAAATATTTTCAAAAGAGATTTGCGGAGGACCGCACATTTCTCATACCGGAGAACTTGGAAAATTCAAAATACAAAAAGAAGAAAGTTCTTCCGCGGGAGTCCGAAGAATAAAAGCGATACTCGAGTAAATTTTAAATAACAAATTTTAAATTTTAATTCAATTCTAAATTACTAAATGTTTTAAAAATTTATTTATTCTTATTTCATTTAAAATCTAAAACTTAAAATTTATAATTTCCAATATATGAAACAATCAAAACTTTTTACCAAAACTAAAAAAGAAGCGCCGAAGGATGAAGTGAGCGTGAATGCTCAGCTTCTGATTCGTGCCGGGTTCGCGGATAAATTAATGGCCGGAGTGTATACTTTTTTGCCGTTGGGACTTCGGGTGATGAAAAAAATTGAGAATATCATCCGTGAAGAAATGAATGCCATCGGAGGCCAGGAAGTTTCAATGCCAGCTCTCCAACCTAAAGAAAATTGGATGACTACTGGACGTTGGGAAACGATGGATGATTTATATAAAATAAAAGATGCAAGCGAAAGGGAATTTGCCTTGGGATCAACCCATGAAGAAGTCATTGCTCCTCTGATGAAGAAATTCGTAAGTTCATACAAAGACTTGCCTTTGTATGCTTATCAGTTTCAAAATAAATTTAGGATGGAGCTTCGGGCAAAATCAGGATTGCTTCGAGGAAGAGAATTTTTAATGAAGGATTTATATTCTTTTCATTTAAAAGAAGAAGATCTGGATGAATATTATGAAAAAGCTAAAGAAGCCTATTTTAAAATCTTTGAAAAATTTGGCATAAAAGATAAGACTTATCTTGCTTTTGCTTCGGGTGGAACATTTTCCAAATATTCCCATGAATTCCAAACAATCTCAGAAGCAGGAGAAGATATTATTTATATTTGCAATAAATGCGGCTTAGCAGTAAATAAAGAAATAAAACCTGAAACTGAAAAATGTCCTGAGTGCGGAGAATCTGATTTCCGAGAGGAAAAAGCAATTGAAACCGGAAATATATTTAAATTGATGAATAAATATTCCAAGCCTTTTAATTTAACTGTTGCTGATGAAAAAGGAGAACAAAAAGAAGTTCTGATGGGATGTTATGGAATCGGACTTAGTAGGGCGATGGGAACAATTGTTGAAATTTTTCACGATGAAAAAGGAATGATCTGGCCGGAAGCGGTGGCGCCTTTCAAAGTGCATTTATTGAGTCTTGGAAAAAATGAAGAAGCAGAAAAGATTTATCAGGATCTTCTTAATAAAAATATTGAAGTTTTATTCGATGACAGGGAGGTAAGCGCTGGAGAAAAATTTGCCGATAGTGATCTGATAGGAATTCCCTATCGCGTTGTTGTGAGTGAAAAATCTTTCAAAGCCGGAGGGGTGGAGGTAAAAAAGAGAAATGAAGAAAAAAGTGAGATTATTGAAGCTGAAAAATTGCTTGCATATCTCAAATAGTCAGCAATAAATTAGTCTTAGTATTTCAATGCTACCAATAATTAGAATAAAGAAACTAATTTTTAGCTAGATTACATCTTCTCCAAGGTTTCAATTCCGAGAAGATTTAGACCAACTTTTAATACTGTTTGTACCGCTTGGATTAATGACAGGCGGGAGTTTTTCAATTCTTCATTTTCAGCATTCAAAACCGGATGCTTTTGGTAAAATTTATTAAAAAGCTGGGCGATTTCAAATATGTTAACTGCGATGATTGAAGGATTGTATTCCAAGGCGGCTTTTTTAATTAAATCAGGAAATTCAATTATTTTTTTGATAAGTTCTCGTTCTTCGGAATTATTTCCCAAAACTTCAAAATTAATATTTTCCTTAACGCCTTCTGCTTTTCGAAGAATGCTGGCGATTCGGGCGTAGGCATATTGGCAGTATGGTCCGGTAAATCCGTCAAAAGAAACTGATTCCTCTGGATTGAATTCCATGTTTTGATTGGCTCCGACGCGGAGGAAATAAAACTTAATTGCTCCCAATGCAATTTTTCGCGCTCTTTCCTCGAAGTCAGTCTTGTCAATTTTTTCTTCGGAGTATCTTTTTTGAAGCTCTTCTTCAGCTAGTTTTTTAATTTTTTCTATTAAATCATCAGCATCCACCACTTTTCCTTCGCGGGATTTCATTTTGCCTTCCGGAAGAGTGATCATTCCGTAAGACAGATGATATAAATTTTTTGCCCACTTGTATCCGAGTGATTCCAAGATTTTGAATAAGCATTGAAAATGATAAACTTGCTCCGAACCGACTACGTAAATCATTTTATCTAAGTTATTTTTCTCTGCCCGGGAAACAGCTGTGCCGATATCCTGAGTGATATAGACACTGGTTCCATCAGCTCGGACCAAGGTTACTTTTTTTGCATTTCCGTCTTTGTCTAGGCCGAAATCTTTTTCCGGAAGATTGAAGATGACCGATCCATTTTCATTTTTTTTGAAGACCCCCTTTTTAAGTCCGCTGTCAATAATGTCTTTTCCTAATTTATAATTCTCCGATTCGTAATCAATAACATCAAATTTAAAACCTAATTCCTTGAGAGATTCTTCCCAGCCAGCGTAAACCCATTCGTTCATCTTCTCCCAGAGCCTTAAAACTTCTTCGTCCCCGTTTTCCCATTTTTGAAGCATTTCCTGAACCTCGTTTTCTATTTCCGGATTATTTGGAAGCTCTTGATTATATCGCACATACCAATGCCCAACAAAGTGATCACCTTTCATATTCAATGCTTCCGGAGTAGAATTTTCTCCCCATTTCTGGTAGGCAATCATTGATTTGCAAATATGAATCCCACGGTTATTAATAATATTGGCCTTAATCACATTTCGCCCTGTTTTTTCAAAAATATTGGCAAGCGCCATTCCAATTGAACCATTTCGAGCATGTCCCAGGTGCAGCGGTTTATTGGTATTTGGTCCCAGATATTCAATCATTACTTTTTCTTTTTCTTTGGAATTTCCAAAAGCATCTTTTTCTTCCAAGACTTCTTCTAAAACAGAAAACAAGGCGGAATTGGTTATTTTCAGGTTTAAGTATGGTCCGGCAGCGCTGATTTTTTCGATGATTTCATCCGATTCAAAATCGGAAGCAATAAATGTTGCAATTTCGGCTGGAGATTTTCCCAGTTTTTTTGCCAAAGAAAAACATTCAAAAGCAAAATCTCCGAGCTTGGAATTTGGAGGAAAGGATAATTTAAAATATTCCGGTTTTTCACCGGTGGCTTTTTTAATCGCTTCTGTGAGTCGGTTGTTTATTTTTTCTTTAAGTTCTTGAATTTTCATGCTTTTATTATCGCTTTTTTGGGAAGTATTGTCAAAAATCTGTTTTTGGGTAAGAATTAAAAAGTATGACCTTGAAATTTACCCGAAAAATTGAAGATTTTGTTTGTGAGAATTGTGGGAAAAAAGTGAAAGGCAATGGTTTTACCAATCATTGTCCTTATTGTCTTTGGAGCAAACATGTAGATTTAAATCCGGGCGACAGAGCTTCAAAATGTCAAGGATCAATGAAGCCGGTTAGAGTGGAAAAAGAAGGAGAAAAATATGTCATTACCCATTATTGTATTAAATGCGGATATGAGAAAAGAAACAAAACAAGCGAGGAAGATAATTTTGAGGAGATAATTAATTTAGCAAAAACAAATTATTCATCCTGTTGAATAAATTTAAAATTTGTTTGTTTCCAGATATGAGCTTTATTTTTTAAATTTATAAAAAGGGAATAATTGGTTTTTTTGTCATAATAATTTAAAATTATATTTTTAATATTACAACTTATAATGTTAAAAATATATTCAACAGGGTGAAAATTGTTCTGAGTAAATATGCCGGATTTTGTGGCGGAATAGAAAGAGCTTATGAAATGGCAATGAAGGCTTCTGAAAACAAGAAAACAAAGAAACCTATTTTTATGCTTGGCTCATTGGCGCATAATGACGATGTGGTTAGAAAAATAGAAGAAGCAGGGATAAAAAAAATAAAATTCAATGGAAATCTGAAAAAACTGTTTGATTCTAAAAGAAAAATCGGAACGCTTATCATTACAGCTCATGGGATTGGGCCAAAAATTTATGAGCTCTGCAGGCAAAAAGAAATCGACATTATTGACACGACTTGTCCCAAGGTAGTCAAAGTTCAGCGTCTGGCAGAACTTTTTTCTCGAAAAGGAGAAAAGACGATCATTATTGGAGGGAGAAAACACAAGGAAGTTAGGGGAACGAAAGAGTGGTCAGGTAGAAAAGCGATTGTGATAGAAAACGAAAAAGACCTTAAATATATAAAATGGGGGAAAAATGAAAAAATAAATATTATTTCCCAAACCACTCAGAATGAAAGATTTATTAAAAAATTTATCTCCTCGATTAAAGCAAAATATCCAAGTTCCAAATTTATTAACACCATCTGTTTGACTACCAGCAACAGGCAAAAGGAAGTCCGGATGATGGCAAAAAAGTGTGATGCGATGATTATTATCGGCTCTCCTAAAAGTTCCAATTCGACCAATCTTTGGAAAATATCAAAAGAAATAAATCCTAGGTCTCATTTCATTGAAAGAGCTGAGAATATTGATCAAAAATGGCTGAAAAATTCCCAAAAAATAGGAATAACGGCAGGAGCTTCCGTGCCTTCTTTGGTCATTGATGAAGTTTGCCTTTTTTTGAAAAAAAAGCTATAATTCAAGAGCAAATTTCTCATCAGCGAGGAATGAATTAATAGAAAAAATGGGGGAATAAATTTATGCCCAGTAGTGAAATTCTGACTGGGCAAAGCCCGAAAATTAATCTAAGTGGGCGCTGTTGTTAAAAATTTATTTCTAAAAGTTTTGATATTATCTTATTTAAATTTAATATAATATCAAAATTTATTACTGGGTATGCATAGCATCATTTTGGTGGAAGATGATCCGATGATCGGAGAAATATATCAAAGGAAATTTAGCGAAGAAGGATTTGAAATAGACATTGCTGTTTCCGGAAAAGAATTCCTGAATAAAGTAAAATCGAAAAAATATGATTTGGCGCTTTTGGATATGGTTCTTCCCGAAATGAACGGAACAGAAATTCTCCATGAACTTAAAAAAAGCGGAAAGTTTAATTCTGAAATGAAAGTTTACATTTTTAGCAATCTTACCAGCAAGGAAGATTATGATAAAGCCAGGCAAGAAGGCGCAGACGGATATATTCCTAAAACGCAATTTAATCCCTCAGAATTAATAGAGGAAATAAAGAGGCTGTTTAATGAAAGTGAGGAAAGAAAGAAAAATGAGGCGAGAATGAGCGGAAAGGCAACAGAAAATCAAAATGAAGAAAAAAAGAAAAGGATTCTTTTTATTGAAGATGAACCTGTCTTTTTGGAAATATTTTGCACAAAACTGGAAAGCGATGGATATGAAGTTGAAAAAGCCAAGAATGGGGCTTGGGGAATCAAGGAAGCGAGGGAAAAAGATTTCGATTTGATCATTACAGATATGGTCATGCCGGCAATGACTGGGACGGAAATCGTGGAAAAATTAAGAATGGAAGAAAAAACAAAGAAAATTCCTATCATTGTGATTTCTGCTTCTTCTTCAGATGAAAAAATAAAAGAAATCAAAGAACTTGGAATTTCAGATTTTTTCGTAAAAACAAGCATTGTTCCGAGCGATCTTTCCAGGCGGGTCAATGAAATACTAAAATAGTTTAAAGTTAAAAATTCAAAGTTAAAATATTTTTTAACTTTGCACTTTTAACTTTTAATTTGAGCGAAGCGATTATGGATAGAATACTTATTTCAGAAACTCCGAAACATATCGGACAGATTATTAAAATTGCCGGATGGGTTAATGTCAGGAGAGATCATGGAAAAATTATCTTTATTGATATCAGAGATCGAAGCGGAATAATCCAATCGGTTGTCATTCCGGATGAAAAAGAAACTTATGAAACCGCTAAAACCCTTAAAGGCGAATATTCTATTGAAGTAGAAGGGCTTATCAAAGAGCGTCCAATGAGCGCCAAAAAGGAAGATTTGATTACGGGAGGGGTGGAAATGGAAGTTAAAAAAATAAAAATACTGGGAAAAACTTACAAGGAACTTCCAGTCGATATATCAAAAGAAGAAATGAACTTGAATTTAGATACGCTTTTGAACAATCGCTGTCTAACTCTTCGCAATGAAAAAGTAAAAGCAATTTTTAAAATTTCAGCCGAAATAGTAAGGGCTTATAGCGACTTTTTGAGAAAAGAAGGATTCATGGAAATCAAGACGCCCAAGATCCTTAATACTGCAACGGAAGGAGGAGCAAATTTTTTCAAGATAAAATATTTTGACCGAGAAGCTTTTCTGGCTCAAAGTCCTCAATTTTACAAGCAAGCAGCAGTGGCTTTTTTTGAGAGGGTTTTTGAAGTAGGAACGGTTTTTAGGGCGGAACCGCATTTTACCTCTCGTCACGTCAATGAATTTACCGGACTAGATGCAGAAATGGGATTTATCGGGAGCTTTGAGGATGTGATGAGAGAGCTGGAAAAAACTATGTCCTATGTGATGAAATCAGTGGCAAAAAACTGTTCCAGCGAACTCAAGAAGTATGAAATCGAAGCCCCGAAAGTTAAGAATGTATTTCCCAGATTGAAATTGACGGAAGCACTGGGAATTCTTAAAAAAGAATTTGGAAAAGAAATAGAAGGAATTGATATCGATCCGGAAGGAGAAAGATTGATTTGTGATTGGGTAAAAAGAAAATATAAGTCTGATTTTGTTTTTCTGACTCATTATCCGGCAGGATTAAGGCCATTCTACACGATGCCAAGCGCTGATCCACAATTTACGGAAAGCTTTGATCTGCTGTTCCGAGGCGTAGAAATCGCTTCTGGAGGGCAAAGAATCAGCGATTATGAGCAACTGTTTAAGAATATCCAAAAGAAAGGAATGAATCCGGATGAATTCAAGGATTATTTGGACAACTTTGCCTGCGGAATGCCTCCACACGGCGGTTGGGGATTGGGCCTGGAAAGAATTACCCAGCAAATTTTGAAACTTTCCAGTATCAAAGAAGCAATTTTGTTTCCAAGAGATGTGAAGAGACTAACACCGTAAAATATAACTTCAAATAATAAATTCATGTTGCTCTATCATGGATCTAAGGAGAAATTTGAAAAATTGAGGCCTCAACAAGCACAAACTGGTGAGGGGATTGAGGTACCTAAAGATGAACTTCAGAAAGCGATTTATCTCACCCCGAATTATAAATTTGCGGTCGCTTGCGCTGCTCGTCCTGATGGAGTATCAAATATTGATGATAAAAATGGAAAGATTGAATTTGAAAAGCCGGAAACGTTTAATCCTGAACAAGACATTTATATCTATTGGGTAAATTCAGAAAATATTCCTCCAGAAAATTTGAAACCAGTCAAAGATAACAACGGGGAAATTGATGAAAACCAGTTTGTCATAATGAACGCCGATGAATTATTGCCTGACTACGTTGAATGTAAAAAAGCCATTGAAGTGGAGAAATATTATGAACTTACGAATTGGAAAAAGGAAACGGTTCGGGAAAATTCAACTAAAATCAGATAAGGATAGCAAACAATAAAATTGCAAGAGTAATTGATATATTAAAATAAAAACAAAAGATGATATTAAATCACGATGAAAAATTAGAGAAAAAGAAAGTTAATCTTGTCAGCTTCGTTTCTTTTTTGATGGGATTTTCCCAAGCCATGCTTATTTATGTCATGGCTTATTATTTTAAGATTGCGGCTGGAACGGAAGATGTGGGAGTTTTTTATTTTGTCTCTTATGGAATTGTTCTTATTATTCTTTTAAATCTTCATAAAATTGTCAGGAAATTAGGAAAATCGAATGTTTTCTATTTTTCTATCTTGGCATCAATTGTTTGCGCCGCGCTTCTTGTTTTTTCCAGTCCTTCAATTTGGGGAATGGCGCTTTTGATGCTATATATTATCTTTATCAATCTAAGTTGGGTTTCTCTAGATGTTATCCTGGAGTCTTTTTCTACGGACAGCATGTCAGGCAGAATAAGAGGCTTACATCTTACTGTTATTAATATTGGATATTTAATTGGCCCGTTTCTTTCAACAAAAGTTTTAGAAAAATTTGATTTTCAGGGAATATTTGTTTTCCTGCTGATTTTTAATTCCCTGGTGCTTCTTTTTTCCCTGATTGGGATTCGCAATGTAAATCATAAATTTGAAGCCAGATTGAGAGTGAGAGATGTTATCAAAAAAGTTTTTGCGCGAAAAGATATTTTAAAAGTCTATTATATCGCCTTTGTTCTTGATTTTTTCTATGCCCTTTTAGTTATCTACACTTCAATTTATCTTTTGAACCAAGGAATGTCTTGGAGCCAGATAGGAATAATATTTACCATTATGCTCATTCCTTTTGTCGTTTTGCAATATCCAGTGGGATTTTTGGCTGACAAAAAATTAGGGGAAAAGGAGATGCTTATTTTTTCAATTATTTTTATGGCAGTTTCTACTGGAGTAATCTATTTTATCAGTTCTTCAAGTATTTGGATCTGGGGAGTGATACTTTTGGCAACAAGAGTGGGAGCGGCGATGCTAGAGGTGCTTCGAGACTCTTATTTCTACAAAAAAATTGATGGGCACGATGTCGATCTCATTAACTTTTTCAGGACTTCAACGCCGGTAGGATACATTTTGGCAACCGGAATTTCTTTTCCTTTGCTTTTGATATTTCCGTTGAAGTCAGTTTTTCTTCTGATTGTGGTTGTTGTTCTCTCTGCCCTTGTTCCAGCTTTTCTTTTGGAGGATAATAAATGCGAGAAGGAAGCAAGGCAATAAAAAAGGAACATATCCCTTGGCTTGGCTGTATTATTGAACGAGAAAGATAATAATTAAAAATCAAAAATCATTATGAAAAAAAATATTGAAAAAGAGCCAAAAATAAGCAAAAAGTTAATTGATTATTTGGATAAAAACAAATATAAATATGAAATAATAAAACACCGAACTACTTTTACTGCTTGGGATACGGCGCAAACAGAAAAAATCAAACCGCAGGAGGTGGCAAAAACACTGGTAATGAAAGTTGATAATGATTGGGTTTTGGCGATGCTTCCTTCTGGCAGAAATCTGGATAAAAAATCCCTGCTTAAAATGGTAAAGAAAAACTCTGAAAAAACCGTTAAAAAATTTGATTTTGCTGATGAAAAATGGCTCAAAAAGAACATGAAATTAGGAAAATTGGGAGCTATCCCTCCTTTTAAGAATTTATTAAAGAAAGAATTGTATCTTGACAAGTTGATGGCCAAAGAAAAAAGGGTTTATGTGAGTTCCGGGGAATATGATGCATCTTTAAAGCTTTTGATGAGTCAATTGGTGAAAATAGAAAGGCCAATTTTGGGTAATTTTAGCGTAAAAAAGCCAAAAAAATGAGTTTTCAGTTGACTAAAAGGCGTTTTGGGTGTATAATTTAAAACTGGTGGCAAGTTCTTTGTTATCATTTAAGTTTAGTGCTTATCAAGGCAAATCGGGCAATTACTCTGCACTAACTTTGCGTTAAAAACAAGAGAAAGGGAGGTGACTAATGAAGCTTAGGCTTAAAGAAGAAGAGAAACTTTTTGTTGTGGGACTCGTCGGTGTATTAGCTATATTTCTGATATATCAGCTACCGAAGCTTTTTTCGTCAGGGATCCCCTGATAGAACCTATTTTCTCCAGTACTTCCATAAATTGAAAGTACTGGAGACCCAAAGTTAGTGCAGAGAGGAAAGTCTGGACATTCATCTCGATTTATCGGGAAAGAGTAGCGGGTAACTCCCGTCTTGTCATATTTTATGTGGCAAAGAGGTGCGAGCAGAGACGCCCATGAACAAGAGCGAAGCTCGGTTCAGGGCTGCCCCGTAGCGAAACGAAGTTTCTGCTTCCGGGGTTCGATTCTGGCAGGTGGC
>CAZXKY010000028.1:0-1565 GCA_964641975.1 uncultured Bdellovibrionales bacterium
ATGGAACCATCGACGAAATCGACGGGGTTTCGATAGAATTCCCTGACTGGCGATTCAACCTTCGAGGTTCCAATACTGAACCGGTTATCCGATTGAATGTGGAAGCAAAATCAAAAGAATTAATGGAGCGAAAAAGAGACGAGCTATTGGAATTAATAAGAAAATAAAAAAACAAGCAATATATTAAGAAAAACCACCGAAAGGTGGTTTTTTGAAACAAAAAAACCGCATTGCGAAGTGCGTAGTAAATTCTAGCTTGCGAGCGTTAAGAAATTTTGTATCGGAGCGAAGCGGAGACTGAAATTTTAGCGAGCAAGCGTTAGAATTTGCCCAGCACGAGCCTTGCGGAAATTTTCTTTTCTTCCACTTTTCTTTTGTTTCTAAAAGAAAAGTGGTAAATCAAAGTATAAACCCGACCTTCTTCTTTACTTCATCTAGCTTAGCCTTGGCAATCGGTCGGACTTTTTCCGCGCCTTTTCTGAGGATTTCCAAAACCTCGTTATCGGAAAGGGATTTCATTCTTTCCTGAATAGGCTTTAGGCCTTCAATAATTACCTCAGCTAAATCATTTTTGAAATCAGCATACCCGCGACCCCTGTATTCATTCACTATCATTTCCGGAGACTTTCCGGAAAAACTAGAATATATATTGATTAGATTATATAGCGCAGGTTTGTTTTCAGAATATTCAATTTCATTTCCGCTGTCAGTTACCGCTTTTTTAATTTTCTTTCGAATTGTGTCCGCATCATCCGTAATGCCAATATAATTATATTCCGAACCGGCCGACTTTGACATTTTTTTGGTCGGGTCATCCAGTCCCATAATTCTCATTCCCTCTTTGGTAATGTGCGGTTCCGGAATTTTGAAAGTTTCACCAAATTGACTATTAAACCTTCTTCCCAATGTTCGGGTAAGTTCCACATGTTGAATTTGATCTTCCCCCACTGGCACTTTTTCGGCATCATAAAGCAAGATATCCGCTGCCATCAAAACCGGATAATCAAAAAGCCCAACACCAACTTTATTAAGATTTTGAATAAAATCTTTTATATATAACTCAACGGGTCTTTTGTTTTTATTACTACTACCTATAAATAATTTCTCTTCGTTATCAGAACTCAAATTTAATATTTTTTCTATATTGTTAATATCTTGAATTCCAGATTTGCTCTTAAATTGAGTCATTCTTAAAAGATCTCCGTTTCTCGCAATCGTATTCAAAATCCAAGCCAGTTCGGCGTGCTGCGAAACATGAGATTGAATAAAAATAGAAGACTTGTTGATATCGATTCCGGAAGCTAAATATATCTTCGCCACTTCGATAGTTTTCTTTTGAAGTTCTTTCGGATCTTGCGGAACTGTGATTGCATGCATGTCGACTATGCAATATATGCACTCAAAATCATCCTGAAGCTTGACCCAGTTTTTGATGGCTCCCAAATAGTTTCCAATATGAAGATTTCCACTGGGCTGTATGCCCGAAAATATGCGTTTTTTACTCATAATAAAAGAATAACAAAAAAAGCGGTTGCTGGCAATCAGCAACCGCTTTAAAAAATATA
>CAZXKY010000028.1:1665-9827 GCA_964641975.1 uncultured Bdellovibrionales bacterium
AAAGAATAACAAAAAAAGCGGTTGCTGGCAATCAGCAACCGCTTTAAAAAATATAAACATTTTTACACTTCAATAACCACCGGTAAAACCATCGGTCTTCGCTGGGTCTTCATATACAGAAATGAACCAACTGATTCACGGATGTTGTTTTTCACGTAATCCCAATTAATATTCATTTCCGGTGAAGTTTTGTCATTAATGACTTTCTCGACCACTTTCTTGGTGGCATTCACCAGATCAAAATTTTCTTTGACATAGATGAAACCGCGGGAAGTGATTTGAGGATTGCCAATAATTTTCTTAGTTTCGCTGTCGATAATCACCACAATAGTAAACATACCGTCTTTCGCCAAAACCTGGCGATCGCGAAGCACCACTTCTCCGACGTCTCCTACTCCCAATCCATCAACCATCACATAATTGGTTGAAGTTTTTTCGTTCGTTACCATTCCTATTCCTTTCGAATCAAAATTAATGACTTTTCCGTTCTCTCCGATTAGAATTTGATCAGGTTTCATTCCAACCGCTTCTCCAAGTTCTCCATGGAGCTTGAGCATAAAATAGTTTCCATGAATCGGAATCAAGTATTTGGGCTTGATGAGGTTAATCATCATTTTGAGATCTTCCTGACGGGCGTGTCCTCCAGCGTGGACATCCATCATATGATAATGAATAACCTTCGCGCCTTTGCGATACAGATCATCTTTTACTCCCTGGACTGTTCTTTCATTTCCCGGAATAACTGAGGATGAAAATATTACCGTGTCGCCCTGATGGACTTTCACGAAGCGATGTTCATTGTTGATGATTCGCATCAGAACCGCATTTGATTCCCCTTGCGCTCCGGTGCAAAGAATAATCACTTTGTTATCAGGATAATCATTTACTTTGTGAATCGGAATTAGGGTGTTCTTTTTCATTTTGAGATATCCCAATTTATTTGCGATTTCCACATTGGTCCGCATTGAATATCCATCGACTGCCACTTTCCTTCCATATCTTTCCGCCATTTCAATAATAATTTGAATACGGCTGACCAGAGAGGAAAATGTTGCGATTATAAGCCTTCCATTGGTGTGTTCAATAATTTCTCCCATTGCTTTCCCAATACTTCCCTCAGAGATGGAATATCCTTCTACCTGGCTGTCTGTGCTGTCTGACATAAGCGCCAGCACGCCTTTTGATCCAATGAGGGCTATATTGGCAATATCCGCCGGATAATCAGCTACCGGAGAATGATCAAATTTGAAGTCTCCCGTGTGAACTATCGTTCCTAAGGGAGTGTTGATTGCCAGACCCAATGAATCCGGAATGGTGTGGTTGACGTGGAAAAGCTCCACCTCAAAAACTCCCAACCTTATTTTGTCTCCTTTTTTGACCGATTTGATGTTAAGCGGAGAATTATCTTTAAAATCCTCCTGGCGTTTCATAATTATTCCACGAGTCATTTCCGCTGTGTAAATTACCGGGTTTCCCAGTTTTGACATAAGATGCGGAATTGCTCCGATGTGGTCATAATGCCCATGGGTAATAACCACGCCACGGATATTTTTTTCTTTTCCTTGAAGATAAGTTACATCGGGAATAATATAATCCACTCCCGGCATATCTTCATCCGGAAATTGAAGACCCATATCGACAATTATGATGTCCTGGCCATATTCAAATATGGTCATATTGCGACCGACTTCTTCGAGTCCTCCAAGAGGAATAATCCGAAGATTATTTTTGTCAGTCATTGTTTTCTCAGAAGTTCTGTTCAAAATCGAGGGAGCGCGCATAAGCGAACCGTCTCTCGGAATTTGAAATTCCTTCTTTGTTCTTCTTCTTGTATTCATTTTATTAGTTCAAGTTAATTAGCCTATTCCATACGCCATGCCAAAATATATCCGGCAAGGCATAGTTAATTTTCTATTAATTGATTTAAAAAGTTAAGAAGTGTGAGCTTGGAGAGACTTGTCCGCCCTAGGCGGATCCGCCTATGGGGCGGAGACTCTCCTTACTTGTGCCTTGGGGGAGATTTGAACTCCCAATCCCTTTCGAGAACTAGCTCCTGAAGCTAGCGCGTATACCAGTTCCGCCACCAAGGCGTATTTAGACGGATAATTCCGCCACAAGCCCATTATTAAACCTTATATAAGAAGATAATTATTTTCGATTGTAAACATCATCATATCTGACAATATCATCTTCCTCAAGATAATTTCCCGACTGAACCTCTATGATCTCAAGTTTTTCATTTCCCATATTTTCCAATCTATGTTTGTGCTCAGCAGGAATAAAAGTACTTTCCCCTTCTTTTAATTCAAGAATTTTTTCGCCATTAACAACTCTTGCCTGACCGCTTACAACTACCCAATGCTCAGCTCTTTTTTTGTGAGATTGCAAGCTCAATTTTGAACCCGGGTAAACAGTGATTTTCTTTACTTTATACCCCGGAGATTCAATTAAAATTTCATATTTTCCCCAGGGCCGATATCCAATTATATTATCACTGAGTTCCGGATAATTTTTCTCCTTGAGAAATTCAACCACTTTTTTCACTCCGTCGTTGCTTTCTCCCATTTTTTGCACCAGAATACTGTCATTATTTTCAATCACAATTACGTCTTCTATTCCGGAAGTAACAACCAGCCCATTGTTTGCCGAATGGACAAAAACATTTTTCGAATCTATGGAAATATGCTTCGGGTTGCTATCTTTTCTTTTGTTTATAATTTCAGCCAAAACATCAAAGCTTCCGATGTCGCTCCAGCCAAACTCTCCTTCAAATACCACCATCCTTTGAGATTTTTCGCTCAGGGCAACATCGATAGCGATTGACGGAAGATTGGAAAAACTAGCGAAGAAATTTTCATAACTTTTTGAGAAAGAAGAATTAATTTCCGGAGCATATTTTTCCAGTTCTTCAGAAAAGGTCTTTATGTTAAAAAGATACATTCCCGCATTCCAGAGATATTGCCCGGAATCTAAAAATTCCTGCGCAGTTTTCTGGTCGGGTTTTTCTTTGAAAGCTTCGACTTTGAAATAATCATCTATCTTTTCTCCTTTTTTAATATATCCCAAACCGGTATGCGCCATAGTTGGAATAATTCCGATTGCTCCCAAATTTTCTCCAACTTTGGAAAGCGCATTTTTGGCAATTTTTACATAAGCTTCCTTATCGCCAATATAATGATCTGAATGAACCTCGATAATTGGATCTGTCTCTTTTATCTTAATTTTATCTTGGAGATATTTAACAGCCAAGGTTATCGCGGGCATAGTGTTAAGGCTTTTCGGTTCCCGAATAATTCGAGATTCCTGAAAATCCTGAAACACTTCTCTAATCTGATTCAGAACATTATAATAGTTCTCTTCGTTCGTAACAAAGTATATGTTTTCTTCCGAAACAACTTCTTTCATCCTCAAAAATGTTTCCTGAAGAAGTGATTTGTCGCTATAAAGTTTCAAAAACTGTTTAGGAAAGTTCTTTCGGGATAATGGCCAAAGCCGAGTCCCGGACCCTCCGCAAAGAATGATGCAATACATAAAAAAAGCGTTTAATTTATATTTGAAGGTTTCTTGGACTAAAAATATAGAAGTTGATTATCCGCCTTGGGCAGAAATTACTCAGATGTCTTATACTAGCACGCTATTTTGCTTTTGTCAAGACCGCTGAATTATTTTTAGCTAACTACGGGCAAACCGCCTAAATCTTCTTTTTCAATACTTTTGTAAAGCGGGTTTCTTTTGAGGGCGGGTTTTCCATCGTTTTCGACGACATAATAGGCAAAACCCCTCATTTGTTTTACTAACTCATAATCCGCGTGGCCTGGAAAACTAGACGGATCTTTATCTCCAAAATTGACAGGACTATCATCAGCTGTAACAAAATATGTTTCACCGGTATTAACAACCAAATGGCCATATTTCGGTGGCATAAAAACCGTGTCCCCTGCTTTTACTGAAACAGCTTTAAATTCTGCCACTTCATCTGCAATCATTTCTCCATTTTCATTTTCCTTCAACTTTTGGAGCAATGCCACTCCTTGACCGAAAATAATCCAATAAGTTTCGCTCAAATCTCCAATATGATAATGTCCATATGTTTTTATGTATTCTCCTGAAATTGTTCCTGGTTCCCAAACTGTTATATTCTTTTGATCGACCCCGCCTCGGATCATATAATAATGAATTTCCGGACCGATACCATTTGGATCCATCAGAACATCCTGCATTTTTTCGTGAGTTCGTGAAGCATAATGCTTGGGAACATTTGTAAAGTCAAATTTCATTTTATTTTTTTGAATAAGGCCTGCTTCTTACTGGAAATACAGCTTATTCTTATGATTAATTTTTTATTATTATTTACTTTTTTATTTTTGAAGGAAACTTTTTGAAGATTATTTTTTGACTCTGGCGGTTTTAATATACCATTTGTTCACATCCGCAAAGCGCCAGACTGGCGAATTTATATTTTTGGCTTCTATTCCTTTTACGTTATTTGAAACAGGATAAAGATAGGACGGGCTGTAAAGAAACAGAGCCGGAGCTTCATCATAAATAATTTTCTGGAGTTCTTTGTATTTTTCTTTTCTCTTTTCTGCATCTGATTCCTGCCTGATGTCCTGAAGCAAAGTATCAGCGTCCTTGTTGTCAAACATTGCCAGATTAAATCCCGGATCCTGTTTTTGGCTTGAATGCCAAAATGGGTATAGATCTGGATCAAAATTAGTGTCCTGACCGAAAAGAAGAGCATCGTATTCACGCGGACGAATATAGTTTTGCTGAAGATCGGTGGCTGTCAAAGTTTCCACGCTGACATCCGCTCCAATTTCCTTCCATTGCTTAGCTAAAATATTGGCGGTTTCAGCAAGATCAGGCCAATCAGCAGTATGAATTTTGAACTGCAATTTTTCTCCCTTTTTTTCTCGTATTCCTTCGCTATTCATTTTCCAATCAGCTTCATCCAAAACCTGTTTGGCTTTTTCCAAATCAAAATTCCTTTTTTCAACGTCCCCATTAAACTCATCCATAGTTTCCAGGAATGGCGAATAAATTTCCGTCCCTTTTCCATTAAGAATCTGGATTATTATTTCTTTCCGATTTACCGCATAGGAAAGAGCTTTCCTGACTTCAACACTCGCCAAAGAAACACTTTTAGTCTTATTAAAAAACACTGAAAAATATCTGGGAAAACCAAATTCTTTTATTGTAGTGCTTTTTTTATTTTTAATGCTATCGATTTTTTTCGGATCGACAGTTTCTATTCCCTTGATTTCTTTTTTGTTATATGCAGAAAGCATCATTTCCTCATCGGAATAAAAATTAAAAATCATCTTGGAAATATACGGTTCTCCTTCGTAATATCCGCTAAAAGCTTTGAGATTATACGACAGAATCTCTCCATTGGAATTCTTTTGAAAATCAATAAATGAATAAGGTCCGGCTCCAATCGGCTTCAGATTATATTCAGCCAAAGAAAATTTCTCTGGAGCGATGTTTCCCCAAATATGCTTAGGCAGTATTCCGACTGTCAGATTATTCAGAAATCCGAAATAAGGGTTGCTGATATCAAAAGTCAAAGTATAATCATCAACTTGATTAACCGTTACTCCTTGCCAATTCTGCCGAAGCGGACTTTTGTATGCCGGATCTTGAAGAATGGTCGCAGTAAAGAACACATCATTGGCTGTCAGAGGTTCTCCGTCGTGCCAAGAAAGATTTTTTCGAAGATGCACTGTGTAAGTCTTTTGGTCTTCTGAAATTTCATAACCTTCAGCTAAGGCATTCTCGATTTCTCCATTGACATTATATTTAAAAAGTCCTTTGTAAATAAGCCCAGACAAATCAGAATCCGCTTCACTGGTTTGAGAAAGCAAGGGGTTGATATAGAGCGGCTGTCCGACAATTCCTTCGACATATTCTCCTCCTTTTTTGGGAATTGGCTTCGTAGCATTAAGATAAATATGAGACAGCCAAAAAACAAGAGAACCACAGATTAAAAAAATAAGAGAAAAAACAACTAATTTCTCCCTGAAATTAAGAAACTTGCTCATTTTAAGCCAGTTTTTAGAAAAGAAGAATCCAATTTTTTCCTTGACACTAATATATTTAAGATTAATTCTAAATTATTTGTTCGATATTATAAAGCTGGCAATCGAAAGCCCCAAAAAAGCAGCTGAAAGGACGATTGAAAAATACAGCAAAAATTTCTCCAGTCCTCTTTTGGTATAATATCCACCGAAATCTCCACCGAAAGCAGCCGAAAGTCCGGATCCTCTATTCTGAAGCAAAATTGAAACCATCAGGAGCACGCTCACAATAATTTGAGCTATATTTATAGCCTTCATTTTCCTGGAATATAATATTTAAAACCTTAATAATAGTAGCAAAGGAACCTCAATCCGTCAAGAAAAAATACTAATTTTTGGCTTATATAAAGCCATATTTACCAAAAATCAACGCTTTCTAATTATTATCCAGCCACTCCTGAAGAATAATCCTAGCTGATTCTTGATCATCTGCCTTGCTGATATTTTTAAACCCTCCTTCTTTCAAATTGGCCTGGGCCATTTTACTGGTAAACATTTCGTTCTGATAGAAAACTTCGATTTTCAAGCTATTTTGAAGAAATTCACCCAATTGCTTAGCTTCGTTTTCAATGGTTTCTCCATTTTTGTAGCTTGGAATCCCAATAATTGTCTTTCTAACATTTTCTTTGGAAATGATTTCAGCCAGTTTTTTAAGCATTTCTTTATTATTCTCTATCGTTTCGTAAACAAACGCCATTTTAGTTTCCGAATCCGCCAACGCTAAACCAACCTTGGCTCTTCCAAAATCTACGCCCATTATTTGGCTTATTTCAGCCGAATTTTGATGGTCTATTGACATAAAGTGAAATATATGATAGTATTATAGGTTATAGATTTTTAAAAAAATCTTAGGAGGTTAGTATGTGGACGATAGAAAAATTAATAATCGTTTTTTGTGCTGTTCTGATCGGCTCGACAATTATCTCAGGACTCCTTCATATGGTTGAACCTGAGAAACAAAAAACCACAATAGTCTGGTATTATGGATATGAGCCAAATAATCCATAACATTTCCTCTCGCCTCGCGGATCAAACGCTCCACCGATGAAATCTAGCCATAATGGAAGATTCACATCAGGAGCCACCGCGGGGCTTTTTATTTGCCATTTTTGTCTTCGAGCAAAGCGAGAAGATACAAAAATGAGCATCCCGCACCAATTCTTTGGTTGGCTATATTTTATAACTTGGATAAACCGAAGGCGATTCCTAGCGCAAAACCTTAAATTGATTAAAAAAACTTTTTTGGAATTGGTGCTGGGATTTTCTACTTTGTTAGCACCTCATATCCCTCATCCGTCACTAAAACCGTATTTTCATAATGCGCGCTTAATTTTCTGTCTCTTGTTCTGAATACCCATCCATCCTTACTAACAACAGCGTGATGACTTCCTTCGTTGACCATTGGCTCCAGCGCTAAAACCATTCCGGATTTTAATTTTAAATCAGCGTAATACTTGCAATAATAATTAAGGACTTGCGGATCCTCATGAAGTTCTTTCCCGATTCCGTGTCCGACTAAATCCCTCACTACCGAAAATCCGTCTGCCTCAATGCAT
This sequence comes from uncultured Bdellovibrionales bacterium, assembly GCA_964641975.1. Lineage (GTDB taxonomy): Bacteria > Patescibacteriota > Minisyncoccia > Moranbacterales > JAKLHP01 > JAKLHP01. The sequence goes on from CAZXKY010000028.1 coordinate 9,299, forward strand.
TTTTGAACTGTTTTGGAATAGTCGCTAAGCATTGCTCCATTTTTTATCCTTGAAACTCCTTCCCAAAAAGCTTTTTCTGTAATCTCTTTCAATTTTTTTGTCTTGCTGCTTATTTTTCCCACTGCGAAAGTTCTCGCCATATCAGAAAACATTCCGTCATATTTCATTCCAATATCAACTTTCAAAATATCCCCTTCTCTTAAAATAACGCTTCTGCTGGGAATTCCGTGGACTATCTCATCATTGAGAGACGCGCAAATAGAAGCCGGATACGGATCTCCATAATCCGATCCGTAGTTTTTAAAAGCCGGAATTCCTCCCAGCTTCAAAATATTTTCTTCAGCTATTTCATCGAGAGTAAGCGTATCAATCCCAGCTTTTATATTTTTCTTTATTTCATCCATCACCAGCTTAAGCCTTTTTCCGCTTTCTATCATTTTTTCTATTTCCCGATTGCTTTTTATCGAAACCATAATCATTTTTTAAGTTTTTCCAAAATTTCATCAAGCACTTCCGTTTTGCTTTTTGT
>CAZXKY010000029.1:0-9826 GCA_964641975.1 uncultured Bdellovibrionales bacterium
TTCCAAATTTTATGGTAAATTTTGTAAAATATATTTTAATCTTTCTCTTCCTTTTCCACTTTTCAAAAATTTTTCTTCTATTCTTGCATCCTTTTCGGAAATAAAAGCTTCATAATAAATTAATTTCCAAGGAATACCTTTTGATGTAAAATTGGATTTTCCAGAATTATGTCTTTCCACTCTTTCTTTTAGATTAGAAGTGCTACCCATGTATTTTTTATTTGTTTTTTTGCTGTATAATATGTAAACGTAGTACATAAAATTAGATTTACCACCCCGCCCAAGGCGGGTGCGCCTAGGGCGCATCGGCCACTCCTCCAACGATTAAATCTTAACAGTTAAGCTGTTTTTTGTAAATTAAATCTTTGTGCTATAATTCAATTAAGATAATAATTTATTCTATAATAATATGGCTAAATTAGCAATCAATGGCTTTGGAAGAATTGGGCGCCCTTCGTTCAAAATTGCCTTCGAAAATGAGGATATTGAAGTGGTGGCGATAAATGATTTGACTGACATCAAAACAGCCGTCCATCTCCTCAAATACGATTCTTCCTATGGGAGATATGGGCATGAAGCAATCGCTGATGAAGAAAATAGTGAAATTATTGTCGATGGGACGAGAATTAAATATTTTTCCGAGCCGGATCCAGAAAAGCTTCCCTGGAAAGATCTGGAAGTCGATGTCGTGCTTGAATGCACCGGAGTTTTCGAGACCAAGGAAGAAGCGGAGAAGCATATCAAAGCTGGAGCTAAAAAAGTAGTTCTTTCTGCGCCTGCCAAAGATGACACCCCAGTTTATCTTTTGGGGGTGAATGAGAATGAATATAACGGGGAGGAAATTATTTCTAATGGTTCCTGCACGACCAATTGTTTGGCGCCGATGATTAAAGTTTTGGATGAGAATTTCGGAGTGGAAAAAGGTTTTATGACGACTACCCATTCCTACACCAATGACCAGAGGGTTCTGGATCTTCCACACAAGGATCTTCGAAGAGCCAGAGCAGCCGCTTTGAATATTATTCCAACGACAACTGGAGCAGCCAAAACGGTGGGAAAAGTTTTGAAGCATCTAGCTGGAAAATTGGATGGAATTTCTCTCCGGGTCCCGACTCCAGTAGTTTCAATTACTGATTTTGTTTGCACTCTGAAAAAGGAAGCGACTAAGGAAGAAATCAATAAAGCTTTCAAGGATGCAGCCTCCAATATTTTGGGCATTACCGAAGAGCCACTGGTTTCAATGGATATCAAAGAAGATCCGCACAGCACTGTAGTTGATTTGCCGCTTACGATGGCAGAGGGAAATCTGGCTAAAGTGGTTGGATGGTATGATAATGAATGGGGATATTCGAACCGTTTGGTAGAAATGGCGAAATATATATCGAATGTGTAATTTGCAGTTTTCATAATTATTAAAATTGCCGGATTTTTGTTCGGCAGTTTTTTTATGGTATTTTTTAAATCGATTAGCAATTTATTATTTTGATTCTTGACAAAAAGTCATTTTTCTATTATCCTTTGAATATCATTTATTCCTCCTGGTAATGGCTTATGCCTTGGGGGCTCCGCATATTTCATATCTGGAATCAATCTGGAGTGGCAAAGCGGAGCCCATCGTTAAAGTTCTTTTTTATCAAAAAACAAAAGGGAGGTGAGAAGGATGTGGAAGAAGAAAGATGCAAAAAAAGGCAAAGGTAAAGAAAAAGACCCTAAGCCCGACATTGCTTCTCTTGAAGTTCTTCTGAGAAATGATGGAGGCTTCTTGGGTCCCATCAGGGTTTAACTTCTTGCCCCAAACAAGACCACGGTGATGTGTTGCTCACGGCACACTCCGCGTTTTCTTCGCGGTCCTTATGGCACATACTATCTATGTGCATGGACAGGTATATCTGCACTCTAGTAGATATGGCATCCTGGTAACCCTCGGTTCTTGTTAATGGGCTCTGGCAAATTGCTTTTTAGTAACAACTAAAAGCAAAAGCTGGCGCCTTTTTTTATTTGCCAAATTTAATGATAATCTTTGCTTTATTTTAGCCAAAAAATCGATGTTTTTTAATGAATTTAACAAAATCCACTTGACAAAAAATCAAATTTCTGATATACTGGTCAGTTGACAATTATTAGCCTTTTGCTAAGATTGTTGCACCTAGTATCTTAAAAAAATATATTTACATTTTTTTTGGATTTTGGAAAGCGTAATGCGGATTTTAGCTCATGTTGGAATTCGCATTACGCTTTCCAGAAGAGGAGGGATAGCGAAAAACAAACCAAGGAGGTAGTATATATGAAACGATGTCGTAGTTCGAGCGGTAACTTTTTCTTGAATAATAATGAAAAGAGCATCGGCGCCCACGCCACGATCGGCAGCGCGATCCCGGCCTCCACATGAGGCACCGGCCCCGGCGGCTCCTACACACACGATGTGTTCGGAGCCAGTATTACCTTTCGGATGGCTTTATTAAGTAGCCGCGATTGCGGAAGGAAAGTCCGGAAGGGGTAGCAAAATGGGGGCGGGTTTCCATCGAGAGGTTGCCGACAAGGACAACCCAGGAAGCGCTACAATCCAAATCGGCTAAATTGACGAGGGAGGTTACTCTCTTGTCGCCGAATGAGGCTTTCCACGAGAAAGGGACCCCGCTTACCCAAAGTTGGAGATACTGAGGACTGCGACGAAACGCAGACTCAGTCTCCGCCCCATTGCTCGGCAGGGGGAAATGTCGAGAGGGAGGTATGATGTGTAAAAAGCATCCCCAAAGGCACGGAACATCCGTCGGCCATGGGCAGCTATCACACATACCTCCTCTTTTTTTATTACAGCATTAAAATGCTGTTTTTTTATTTTAATTTTTGGTAAGTTTTCTTTTTTATAGTATAATAATTTTATGGAGCATAGAGTATGGAACATATAACATAATTTGTTTCATGCTGCATGTTCCATGTTTTATGTTTGTGTGATTTATGTTTCTAAAGAAAGTTGAAATTTCAGGATTCAAGTCGTTTGCCCAAAAAACGGTTCTTGAATTTGCTTCAGGAAACGATACGCCGGATGATGGAAAGCGATTTCCGATTACGGCGGTGGTTGGGCCGAACGGAAGCGGGAAATCCAATGTGGCGGACGCCATTCGCTGGGCGATGGGCGAACAATCGATGAAGAATCTGCGCGGAAAAAAATCCGAAGATATTATTTTTGCCGGCAGCGGGAAAAAAGAACGCCTGGGAAGCGCTTCAGCTTCTCTTTATTTTGATAATCACGATAAGAGGATTCCTCTTGAATTTTCCGAAGTAGCTATCACTCGAAAACTTTTCCGAAGCGGAGAATCGGAATATCTGATTAACGGAAGCAAAGTTCGTCTTTTGGACGTGATTGACCTTTTGGCAAAAGCCGGAGTAGGAAAAGAAAGCTATTGTGTTATTAATCAGGGAATGTCAGACGCGACCTTGAATGCCACTCCGGCGGAAAGAAGGACGGTTTTGGAAGATGCGGCCGGAGTGAAGCATTTTCAGATTAAAAAAGAAAGAGCGATAAAGAAACTAGATTCAACCAAAGAAAATTTGGGAAGAGTGGGGGATTTGCTCAAGGAAATCGAACCGCATTTGAAAATGCTCAAAAGGCAGGCGGAAAAAGCGCAGAAAGGGAAAGAAGTGTCTGATAAGCTGAAGGAAAAACAAATAAAATTATATTCATTCTTGTGGCATTCTTTTCAAGAGGAAAAAAACAATGTTCTGGGAGAAAAAGGGGATTTTGGCGCGAAGATGATGAATGTCCAAAGGGAGGCGGACAAAATTAATGATGAAATTTCAAAATATTCCAAAGAAGTCCAAGGCTCGGAGAAACAAGAAGAACTGGAAAAGAAAAAACAGGAACTTCTGGGAGAATTAAATAAAATTGAAAAAGAAAGAGAAAGTTCGCAAAAAATAATCGAGAGCATTCCGGTTGATTTGGATTATGTCAAAGAAAAGCTTTCAAAAATAAGGAAAGACCAGGATGAACTGATAAACCGCATTAAAAATGCGGAAAAGTTGGAAGATCTCCAGGACATCAAAGAATTTGCCAGAGCCATCGATCAAGAACTTTTCGAACTTTACGAAGAGGTGGGAAAGGGAGAAGTGACAAAAGATAATTCAGAGGCAATGCAGGCAAACAAAGAGGCTGAAGAAAAAATCGGGGAATTAGAAAAGGGTAAAATTGGGATAGAAAAATCAATCGAAGAATTTAAATCTGAGATAGGGAAGATTAGCAAGGAAATAGAGCAGGAAAGGGAAGCAGGCAGGGAAGCCAGGCAGAAATTTTTCGAGTTGGAACGTGAATTCAACAAAAGACAGGAAGAACTCGGGAAACTTAAGGATCAATTCAATGAATATAAAATTAAGCAAGCCAGGATTGAAGTCCGGGAAGAGGATTTAACCGGTGAAATAAAAAATGAGCTGAAAATGGATGTTTCGGATTTGAAATTTGATGGAGAAAATGTTTCCCGGGAAGATTTGGAAAAAGAAATCTACAGGCTGAAAGTCCAATGGGAACAGATAGGAGGAATCGATCCGTTGATTGTGGATGAATATGAAGAAACCAAAAAAAGATTTGAATTTTTGGCCCAGGAATCGGTTGATCTGGAAGGAGCGATGAAATCGCTTCGGGAAGTGATTAAGGAAATGGATCAGAAAATAAACGAGGTTTTCAAGGAAGCTTTTGAAAAAATTAATGAAGAATTTTCCAAATATTTCAAAATAATTTTTGGAGGAGGCCAGGCAAAATTGGTTAAATCGAAAATAGAGGTTCGTAGGCCAAAAGTCAAGGATGAACTGGAAAATAAGGAATTGGCTGAGGGAGAAAGTGAAGAAATTGAAGATTTGGAGAATGACGAAGAAACAAGAGAGGAATTGGGAGTCGATATTTCCGCCTGTCCTCCGGGAAAAAGAATTAATAATCTCTCAATGCTTTCCGGAGGAGAAAGGTCGCTTACTTCTCTAGCCTTGCTTTTTGCTATCATATCCTATAATCCGCCTCCATTTGCGATTTTAGACGAAGTGGAAGCGGCTCTGGATGAAGCCAACTCCAAACGCTTCGGACGCATAATCCAGGAGCTTTCCGATAATACCCAGTTTATTACCATAACTCACAATCGGGAAACGATGCGCCAAGCCTCTTTGCTATATGGCGTGACGATGGGTGAAGACGGAATCTCAAAATTGCTGTCAGTGCGCTTAGATCAAGTTGGCCAGGGAGGAAGAATTATCAAGTAGTTGACATTTTCAGGCTTGTCTAGTAATATAACCTAGTAATATTTATAGGATATTTATTGCGGAAATATGCTCTCTCCGCAGTGATTTTTATTGTAAAATGCTTACTATCAGATTTAATCGAACAGGGAAAAAAAATAAATCATATTATCGGGTTGTGCTTCAGGAACACACAATTGCTCCAGGAGGACGCCACATTGCGATTTTAGGAAGTTATGATCCGCACCTCAAAAAGGCGGTTCTTAAAGCCGAAAAAATCAAGGAATGGATAGGCAAAGGAGCGCAAGTTTCTGATTCTGCCTATAATCTGTTTATTAAAGAGGGGATTATTGAAGGAAAGAAAAGAGTGGTAAAAGTTCCGAAAAAAGCTGTGCCTGAGGTTCCTGCGGAAGAAGCAAAAGAAGCTCCAAAAGAATCTGCCTCCGCTGAGGCTTCGGCAGACAAGGAAACAAAGGTTGAAGAAGCGAAAGTTGAGGAAAAGAAAGCTGAAGAAGTGAAGCCTGAAGAGCCAAAGGCTGAAGAGATGAAAAAAGAAGAGGAAGTTGACAAAAAATAAGATATACATTACAATAATTTGGTGAATTAAATAGATTGATTTCCGCAGACAACGGGCATTATTCATAAGTCCCGTCGAGGAAAATAGCTCAAAAAGAGCTTTTTAATGTCTGCTGGAAAGCAGATTTTTTTGTTTTTTCTCAAAATCTTTGATTTTGCCAGGAAAAACAAATCCCGCACCAGTTTTACTGAAAAATTAGATAATTTTATATTAACAAAAGCCGTAGGCGAATCTGAGCACAAAGTTAAATAACAGTGAGAGCTTTATTAAAACTGGTGCTGGGATGCTAATATCATGCAAACTAAAAAGCAAAAGAAACAAATAGTCGAAGATATAGTCTCTAAGGTAAAAAAAGCTAAGGCCGTTGTCTTTTCTGATTTTAAAGGAGTTAGAGTCAAGGATTTAACTGAGCTTAAAAAGGAGCTTCGCAAAGAAGGCGTGGATTTCAAGGTTTCCAAAAAAACTTTGATTAATATTGCTTTCAAGGAAGCGGGGATTGAGGTTGACACCAAAGAAATGGAAGGACAGGTTGCGGTTTCAATTTCCAGTCAGGACGAGGTGATAGCAGCCAAGATTATCGAAAAATTTTCCAAAGCGAATCAAAACCTGAAAATTTTGGGAGGAGTTTTGGAGAATAAGCTGATGAGCATCGAGCAGGTAAAAGCTCTGGCCAAACTTCCAAACAAGGAAGAAATGCTTGGAAAATTGGTTGGAACCATCCAGGCTCCAATTTCCGGATTTGTAAATGTCTGTGCCGGAAACCTTCGGGGATTGGTGCAGGTCCTGAAGGGAATCAGTGAAAAGAATGTGTAAGTAATATGATATCCCGCACCAATTCCAAGATAAGTTTTATAATAACTTTATAAATTTATCCTCGGAATCGTCTGCGGCTTACTCATAATTTAAATAATTAATTATATAGCGAATTGGTGCGGGATGCTCATATTTGTAGCCACTCGTTCCACTCGCAGACAAATATGGCAGAAGAAAAAAAGAATTCGCCAGCTGGCGAAGTAGTTCCGGAAAAATTCAAATCCATTGTTTCTGAAATAGAAAAAATGAGCGTTTTGGATCTTTCTGAACTTGTGAAAGTTCTCGAAGAAAAATTCGGTGTTAGCGCAGCTGCTCCGATGATGATGGGACCCGCCATGGCGGGCGGCGCAGGAGCTGCTGAAGCTGCTGAGGAAAAAACTGAATTCGACGTTGAACTTACCGCTGCTGGAGCGCAGAAAATCAATGTTATCAAAGCTGTCCGAGAAATTACCGGTTTAGGACTCAAAGAAGCCAAAGATTTGGTTGATGGAGCTCCAAAGGTAATCAAGGAAAAAGTTGCTAAGGCTCAAGCTGATGAATTCAAGAAGAAGCTTGAAGATGCAGGAGCAACTGTAGTATTGAAATAATCTAGACTTTAGATTTTCATTTGAAAAACCCCGATGTATCGGGGTTTTTCTTGTAAGAAAACACCACCCCGCGGGGTGTATGCCCTTAAAGCGTAGTTCTCGTAAGGCTAAATATATTTAATCATCTTCCGCTTTCTTTGGCAGCAAAGAAAGCGGAAAGAAAGAAACTGTCCGCACAGGTTCCGCGCACCAACAAATTTTCGCTCATTCGTTAAAATTTCAGTCTTCGCTTCGCTCCGATACAAAATTTTTTAACGCTCATTTCGCTCAATTTGTAGTGTCGCGCTCACTAGTGCGGAAAATCGGATAAAATAAACATCTCGCCTGGAGGGACAAGATTAAAACCACTAGCATTAACTGGTGGTATTTATATATTTTAAAAATAAAAAAACAGAGGGAGGATTAATCCCTCTGTCCGCGTGGCATTTCCAATAGCATGTTGATCATATTTACTGCTTCCGATATTTCCACATAGAGCACGTTGTGCTTTTTGGCCCAGGGCAAGTAAAAATTAATTGTCTCTTTAATTTTTCTTTCCTGTTTTTCGGAGTTGCAGGCCCACAAGGTTATGGTGTTGTGAAGTCTGTCAGCTAGCTTTATTAGATAGACGCGCAGTTCTTTTGGCGCTTCCAAGAGCTGTTTTTCATATGCGGCTATCATTTTCTCCCAGTCATTTTCATCCGGTTTGGTTACGCAGCGAACCATGCGGGAAATATGCAATCCAAATTCTTTTCTTACCCAATCTTCTTCCCGGTCAGTATCCTCAATGATATCATGGAGTAGTCCGGAGATTATCAGACGGTAATCTCTTACTCCAATGTAAATCATAATGACAACGACTGCTCGGAGGTGTTCAAAGTAACGTTCCCCGTCCTCCCTTAATTTTTCCCGAAAAGCTTCTTTGGTGTGCGTGTAGGCTTTCTGTATCAGGTGATACTGAAAGCTGTCGGGCGCATAGATTTTTTCGATCATTTTGAAGAAATTTTCCCTATTCCTGGTTTTTTCTAATTTGCGAATAATTTCAACCAACGCCATCAGAATCACCTCCTTTTGTCTGTTTTTTTAGGTGCTAAATAGTTCTAATGATTATATTCAAGCCGGGTGGCATTGTCAAGAAGAATTTTGACTTAAGAAATTAATGGCTAAATCAGTGATTTAACCATTGAAAAAACCGCCAAAGGCGGATGGGGGATATAGAATATTATCTAATTTTAATCTACTTTGTAAATAGCCCGCAATAACATATGCCGTCCTTTGCAATCTCTTCTTTGTGATAAGCGCAAGGGCAAATTTTTCTTGAGTCCTCTTCTTTATTTCCGCTTAATACTCTGCAAGGGCAATATTTTTCACCTTTTCTCTCTTCATTTTTTAATAATCCGTTTATTATTCTTTCAACAATTTTTAGGTTGGGGTTTAATTGAAAACCATTTTTTTGTGAATATTCCGAATAATTTTTAATCATTTCTTCCATTTTGTTTATCTCTTAATAACTTAGATGCTAGTATTTTTCTGGATAATTTTCTCTAGCCATTCTCTGAGAACAGATTCAGGCTTGGAACCGGTAAAAGAGCTGATAGGTTTGCCATTTTTAAATAGCACCACCATTGGAATAAGATCAACTTGAAATTTTTGAGCATTGAGCGGATTGTCATCAACATTAGCTTTTAGCAAAACGATTTTCTCCTCAAATTCTTTTTCCAATTTTTCTAAAATTGGCGCAAGCAATGAACAAGGTTCGCACCAAGTAGCATAAAAATCAACCAAGGACATCTTGTCTGTTTTTTGGATTTCTTTTTCAAAATTCTCGTCAGTTAAAATAATAGGCATACTTATTTTTAATTAATACTCATTTAATCTTATCACAAAAAGTTTCAATATTCCACTAAAATAAGAGGTAGAACTTAACAAAGTTCCAGCTCTTTTTAATATAATGTTTATTTTTTAAAAACCTTATTTTATTTGAAAATCACAGATAATGTCATCTATTTTCCATTGTCCTTCTCTTTTTAATAAAATCTGTATTTTAGTACTTTCTTCGTTTCGTGCGGATCCTCTTAATATATTGACTTTGGCGGTATCTCCATTAATTTGTGATTTGCCATATTCTTTAACGATATTGAATTCATCATCATTTGTGCAAAGAACAGCATTATACATGCCTTTTCTCTTAGCAATATTTTGTATATAATTGGAGCTTATAAACGGGCTACTTTTAATAAGCTCATTTGTATTTATTGGAGTTTCGTGAAGTTGAGATGTTTGATAGAAAGAATAGTTAATATTTCCTATATACCAAGTATAAAAATCCTTTACCAACAGTTCAGGAGATTTATTGGCCTCGTCTTTCAGTGATGGCATTATTGGTTGCGATATTTCTTGTTGTTCACTATCTTTTTGTTCCCTTATTTGATCTTGCTTGGTGTTTTGCCCTTCTAGCTTCGACTGATTTTTATTATATTGTTCAATAAAAATACCGACCGAAAATGCGATTATGATAATCACACTAATTCCGACTCCGGTAGGAATTTTTTTCTTATCCATCTTTTTTTGTTTTGAATTAATTGACTACTGAATATATTATGCCAAGCAAGAGCAATCTTGCAAACCCTTGCAAAATACTATTATCGATATA
>CAZXKY010000030.1:0-8789 GCA_964641975.1 uncultured Bdellovibrionales bacterium
TAAATGTAAATGGGTATCCGCTTTGTACCAAACTCCCAGAACTAAATATAAATTCCTGTTTTTTTATTTCATTTTCATTTATCAATGATCCCAGTGCTTCCCTTGCATCATTTTTTCCTGAATATTTAGCAACAATTTTTTCAAGGAGTTTTCCTGTATTTATTTTTGTCCAAGGAAAGGCCGCTCCAATCTTCTCTGATTCAAAAACTTCGATATTTTCTAATTCCTGTTCAAAAAATTCGTAGTAAACTTCCTCCAAAATTTCAGCTTTTTCTGGCTCATCTTTATATTTATCCCTAAACAGTCGCAAGATACTTTCTCCATGAGGAAAAACTATTTTTTTCTCTCTTTTCTTTTTTGTTTCATTTTGCGGATTTTCCGGATTATTTGGAAAATATTCTTTTTCAAAATTCATATAGATATTATGCTTAAAAATAAGATTAATTTGAATTAACCTTATTTTATCATAAAATTCCGAAAAACATCAGGCTTGCTTTTTACTTGCACATCTTGATTCTCTTTGTTTAAGGTAAAATAAAACTGCACAAAAGTGCAGTTTTATTTTATATCTGAGCGGGTAACGGGAATCGAACCCGTCTTCCGTCCTTGGCAAGGACGTATAATAGCCACTATACGATACCCGCCTACGCTTCGCTTCGGCGGGCGAGCCCGCTTAGCATAGGATATTAATTTTAGTGGGACCGGCTGGGATCGGACCAGCGACCAATCGGTTATGAGCCGAGCGCTCTACCACTGAGCTACGGTCCCCGGATTTCTTAAGATATAGTTTCTTTGTGCCGGACCCCAGAATTGAACTGGGGACGAAGGCCCTGTATTATGCAAGCAAATACAGGGTAAAATTTTCAGCTTGCCCTATACTAAATTTGCCTTTTGTGCCGGACCCCAGAATTGAACTGGGGACGCAAGGATTTTCAGTCCTTCGCTCTACCACTGAGCTAGTCCGGCAAATTTTAGTGTGGGGTCCTTCGGTCGGACTTTACCCGCCATTGGCGGGACTGAGCTACTTCGGCTTTTTTCTATTATAACACGAAGAGTGGACGATGTAGGATTCGAACCTACGACCTTCTCGGTGTAAACGAGACGCTCTAACCAACTGAGCCAATCGTCCAAAAAGTGCGAACGAGAGGACTTGAACCTCCACGGGATTGCTCCCACATGCACCTCAAGCATGCGCGTATACCAGTTCCGCCACGTCCGCTTGCTGATTTTTATTTTTCAGCTTCTGCTATTTTTTCTTCAGGTTCTTTTGAGGTTTCAGGAATTTCTTCTGCTTTGGCAAACTCAGAAAGATCTTTGTATTTCATCTTCAGGGATTTTACGGATTTTTCTCTGATATAATACAATTTTGCTCTCCTTACCTTGGCTCTTTTAACTAAAACTATTTTACTGATACTTGGAGAAAACAAAGGAAGGATTAATTCTGAACCTACTCCATGGGAAACTTTTCTTACGGTTATCATTGGGGAAGAACTTTGTTTTCCTTTGATAGCAATAACAATTCCCTCAAAAACTTGAGAAATTTCTTTTGCTCCTTCTTTTATTTTTCGGGTAATTTTGACAATATCGCCAGCGCGAAGGTCTGGAAGTTTCTTGTCTCTTTGGCTTAAGTTGAACTCTATGATCTTCTTTTTCATAAAAAAACGCCCTGCAAAAACTAAAAGCAGTCAGAGAATTGCTTATAGGCAGGTCTGGTTATAAATTTAAAAGCTTTTTTATCATACAGAGAAAAGTTTGATTAGTCAATGTTTTTGAGGAAAACATTGAAATCTTCCGGAAGAGGCGCAAAAAAGCTAAATTTTTGTCCAAAAAGAGTAAAGCTTAACTGCTGGGCATGCAGAAGATGCCTTTTAGCCAGCGGATTCGGTTTTATTGATTTTGATTTATAAAGTTTATCTCCAACGATTGGATGTCCGATTGAAAACATATGGATTCTAATTTGGTGCATTCTTCCAGTGAGCGGGTGGACTTCCACTAGCGAATAATCATTAAAGCGGCGCAGCTGTTTATATTCAGTAACGGCTCCGCGAATTTTGGTTTTGGTCTTAAGCCCGGCTACGGTCTGTTTTTTGTAATTTCCAGCTCTGGCGATAGGTCTGGTTATTAATCCTTTCTTGTCTTTTAATTGTCCATAAACAAGCGCTACATATTTTTTCTTTATTTTTCGATCTTGAAATAATTCTTTAAGCTCCTCAAAAGTTTTTTGATTTCTGGCAACAACAACAATTCCCGAAGTTTCCTTGTCGAGTCGGTGCACGATTCCAGGACGAAAATAAGCGCCGAGCAATTCCTCATGAACATTTTTTATTTCGGGAAAACTGGCAAGGAGCGCGTTGACTAAAGTATTTTTTCTTTCATTGCCGTCAGGATGAACCTGGATGCCGGCTTGCTTGTTTACAACGATGATGTTGTCATCAGTGTAAATTAAATTTAATTTCATTTCCTTGTTTGGCACAAGCTCTTCTTTTTCAAAAGAAACATCGGATTTAATCTCATCATTTTCTTTGAGCTTGTAGCTAGGCTTTATGATTTCTTTGTTTACCAAAATATTTCCTTCTTTGATATTTTTTATTATCTCTCCCCGGCTTAGCGAAAAAAATTCCTGTGCGAGGAACTTATCAATTCGAATTCCAATATTATTTTTTTCAACTTTTATTATTTTCATATAATATTTGTGCCGTGAGAGAGACTTGAACTCTCAAGGGATTGCTCCCACTAGCTCCTAAGGCTAGCGCGTATACCAATTCCGCCACCACGGCTGCTCAAAATTATTTTAATATATCTGCCACTTGGGCGTTTTCTTTCCTATTTTATAATACTTTTTAGCCGATTTGCCTCTCTCCCTACTGGGCCACTATTGTCATATTCTCCATGATGGCGAGTTTCATCTCCATAAGTATGCTTCTTTTGATCTAGGTGAAGATTGACAACGAGATTAATATCTTCCAAATGACAATAAATATGAAATCTTGGATAACCGCTTTTAGCCATTGGCAAAACAAAACTCATCTCGGTTCCTTCAATTCTTTGAAAAATATAACCAGCTCTCCGAAAAAGATTGGTTGGATTCTCTTTGATTTTTTCAAAAATTATTTTCATGTCGGGGCACTGAGAATCGAACTCAGTCTACACGAACCCGAATCGTGCGTACTACCGGTATACTATGCCCCGTAAATTTTTAATGAATTGTCCGCCCAAGGCGGATCCGCCTTTGGTGGAAACTCGGATTACACGAACCCGAATAGTGCATAATACCGTTATACCACGCTCCGGTAAAATTGGTGAGGGACAAGTTGTGCTTACTGCCAGTATACTGTGCTCCCGTTATATTTACCCCGTAGTAAGCTGTGCTTTACTTCGGGGCCACATCCCGCTTATATTATTTCCTCGTGAACTCTTTTTAGCAACTCAATTACTTTATCATTTTTTCGCAATTTGTCCACTGTTTTAATTATATCATTGGCAATTGGCGCAATATCAGGTTGCTTCAAAAGAAAAATTTTAACGGAACTGTCATTAGGTTTTTTGTTCATGTAATTAGCTAAAATTGAATACCAGAGTTCGAATGTTTCCTTGGGAACATTAATTCCGTTTGAAATAAAAGGAACATCGTTGAAATAGTTCACTAACTTTTCCCAGTTATTATATTCATCATAAACCAATTCATCTTCAAGCATTTTGGCTGGCTGTCTGCAAAATTCTTCAGTGTGTCCGATTGAATAAAAACCATATTGATTTAATATCTCTTCCCTTCTCATGTCGCAGTAAAGATGGAATTTCCATCCGGCTTCAAACGGAGTGAGGCTTTTAAAATCAAGATTGATGGGATAAAAATGAAGATGTGTGTCCTTTCTCTTTATGGTCGGGTCAATTCTTCGAATATCGGGAAAAGTCGTGCCCAAGATAAATTCATCTTTCTCTTCGGGGAGAAGATTATATTTTTCAAAAAGCTTTTTTGCATAGACGATATGCGTGATTTGAGAAGCCATACGTGGATGTAATTAGACTCGCCTGTCCGCCTTTGGCGGAAACCAGTGATCTAATTTGTGGATATGCTCGGACTCGAACCGAGGACCTCTTCGATGTGAACGAAGCGTTCTAACCAACTGAACTACATATCCGAAAATTTGGTGTGGGGCTAACTGAGCTAAGCGACCATTATTTTAATTATTATACATCCGATTCTTCATTTAGAACATTAAATTTTTTCTCTAACAGTTCCAGATATTCTATACACAATTATTTATTTTTTATATACTTTTCCACAAAATTTCAAATACGGATTTGTATGTGGCAACAACATCGCTGCTTTCAATGACGACTGCCTGGGGAGTATCTTTATAGGAAAAAATTGCCAGCTTGTTTCCAAAAATCAAATTGTCAGTTGGAAATTTGTATTGTTCGGGAGCAATTTTTATCCTGTGCATCTCAGAATTATTTTTTTGTTGAAATCGGATTGACTTGCTGTCGGCCTGAAGCAATTCCCGTACTTTCGATCCGTTTGTTTCTATTAGGTGTAAATTTTTTTCCAATTGTTTTTCGGCTTCAGGACTCAGGGAGTTTATGGAACCATATATATCCACCTCTTTTTCTTTGAAAATTTCTTCGTATAGTTTCACGATATTTTCTTCTCCTTCATAGAAACTTATTTTTGGTTTTTCTTTCTGGGAATTATACATTGCCAGAAGCTCCGGCATTTTTTCCTGGATAATTTCTTCTCGCTCTCTTTGTTCTTCCATCAGCTGTTGCGGAGACTGGGCGGTATAAATAGTCTTGTTTGGTTTGGGCACCAAAGTAACTAAGCCTTTTTTTCGTAATTCTTCAATTACTAAATAAGTGGTCGGTCTTTTGACGTTGGCTTTTGTGGATATTTTGGGAACCGAGCCGCTTCCCAATTGCAAGAGAGCCAAATAAACTTTGGCTTCTTTTTGATTGAGTCCCAAATATTCCAATGATTTCTCGAGTTCCATAGTGTTTTTAGGATACAATTTATAGCTAAAAATGTCAATAATACTGACGACATTATTATATTATGGCTAAAATAAAGCATAAAATGACAATAAATTAGGGTATGATTGTTGACAATATACTGTTTTGGGTATATAATTGACTGTTAAGATGAAAGTTCCAAAGGAAGGTCATCTTAACACTAGTACCTTGAAAATCACCTCCTATAAGTCCTTATCCCGAGTAATCGGGAAAGGCAGGGAAAAGGAGATAAAGATGAAAGAAATTAAAACAACAGTAGAAACGATAGTGGAATCGATAAGGACACTGGAAAAGGAAAGGGATGAAATGGAAAACGCATTGTATTTGGCGAGATTGCTCAAAGAAGATCTCTTTTCTTTGGGCAGGGTAAGATATGTCGAATTTCCATGGGTGGAAGGTTCTGCGCCTACACGTCATAATTACGGTCTGAGGTTGGCTGTTTCTATTTTTAATGAAATATCTGAAGAATCTGAAACGTTGGTGTATTATGCAGGATGTGGCTGTTGTTCTATGAGTGTATGGGCCAAGGAAATTGCAAATAGCTCAGCTAAGAAGGTGATATTAATTTGTGATAAGGACGCGCTAAAAGGTTATAATCAAAGGTATTTATTTCAGTTGTTTGAGCCAATCAAGAAAAAAGGAATTGATTTGGTGTACGTATCAATAGACTTAAAAAACAAGGAGGCGAGTAAATAAAAGTAAAAAGGCAGCGGTTGAATCTAACTACTGCCTTTTAAAATTGTCTAAGTGAAAGTATTATATGTTTTATGCTTTATGTTTCATGATAAATCACTTCACCCAATGTTTCTTTTTGATTTCTTCATCTTCCTCTTCTTTCTTTTCTTCAATTTTCTCTTTAGCCATTTTACGAAGGCTATCTAAATTTTCTTTGTCTAATTCCAAAGCTCTTTGGGAAAGATATTTTTTGGTATTCTTTTTTGCGTCTTCAATCACTTCGGAAAGCAAGACATCCAGAATGGCGCCGATTTTTGGTCCCGGTTTTATTTTTAAAACTTTCATAAGATCATTACCGTTAACTTTGAGCATTTTGACCGAAATGGCATCATGAGAAACTTTGTCGACAATATATTCAAGATGGCGGAGTTTGTATGGCTTGGCCTTGGGAACTCCGGATCCCAGTCGATCAGAAATTCGAAGATCAATGAGGTCTTTGATATTCTCAAGACCTACTTTTTTAATCAGGCGACGGACAGAACTTTCTCCCACCTCATCTGGATTATAGTAAAACATATGATTATCGATAAGGAGAATCGTTTTGTCTATAATGCCATTGGAGAAGCGAAGTCTTTTTAATATTTTTTCGGCTACCCTTTTTCCCACATGATCATGGTTGTAGAAGGTTGCATCCAATCCCTCCCCTCTTTTTGTTTGAGGCTTGGCGATGTCATGCAGGAGCGCAGCCAATCGAACTTCCAATTTTTTTGAAGGACAGAATTTCAAGGATAAAAGATTGTGCTTGTAAATAGTATAAATGTGATGGCGATTTTGTTTCACTCCATATCCTTTTTCCAATTCCGGAATTATAAAGCTTAAAAGCCCGGTTTCGTGAAAAAGTTCAATTCCTTCCGATGGCTTGTCGGACAAAATTATTTTTTGAAGTTCATCTTTGATTCTTTCCTCGGCGACATATTGCAAATTTTTGGAATTCTTTTTTATTGCTTCCAGCGTTTTGGCTTCTATTTCGAAATTTAATTCAGAAGAAAAACGGATAGCACGCATCATACGAAGAGCATCTTCGTCAAATCTTTCGTCTGGATTTCCAACAGCCCGGATAATTTTATTTTTAAGATCTTTTTGTCCCTCGAATAAATCTATTATTTCATATTCACTTTTGGACTTTTGGACTTTTGGACTTTTGACTCTTATCGCCAAGGCATTGATTGTAAAATCACGGCGTCCCAAATCTTCGGCTAACGACTTGGCGAATTTAACTTCATCTGGATGGCGTTTGTCGGAATATTTTTGTTCGATGCGAAAAGTAGTTACTTCTATTATTGGAATTTTTTCATCCTCAGTTTTTACTCCGACGGTAAAAAATTTATTTTCATAAAAACTATCAGGAAAAATCTTAATTATTTCTTCTGGTTTGGCATTGGTGGTAATGTCCCAGTCTTTTGGTTCTCGACCCACGAGCAAATCACGCACGCAGCCCCCGACCACATACGCTTCGAAACCAGCAGCTTCAAGCTGCTTCAATATATTTATTACGGAGTTCGGAATTTTCTTAAGCATATTTATTTTAGGTGCTCTCGCTAAGAATCGAACCTAGATCTAGGGCTTAGGAGTCCCTTGTTCTATCCATTGAACTACGAGAGCATTCTACTTATACAATATCACTATCTAAAAAATTTAACAAAAAAATATGACCTTTTTGATTAGCCATATTCATTGTGGACCATACCGGGATCGAACCGGTCACCTCATCCATGCCATGGATGCGCTCTACCAAATGAGCTAATGGCCCAAAATTTTTCAAAACCACATAACTAATAATACCAACTTTTGGCGATTGGTCAATAAAGAAGGGCATGCTGACGTGGTCAAGCATGCCCCTTGTATCCCATAATACCTTTTACTTCTGGGTTAATTCTCTCATCAAATCTGAAACAGTTAAGATTTTATCAACTTTCTCGCCAACTTTTCCTGATGTGTGAAGGAAATAAGTAGAGTTAGAGCCGTCAATAGCGCCAAGAAGCGCTTGGCAGATACAAACACAAGTGTCACTTATCTTTGCATCACATCTGTTATATTCTCCGTCGGATCCCTTAAAAAGAACAAGACCCGAGGAACATTTTGGTTTTTGTTGCTTTCGTATGGCCGCTTGTGAAGCTTTTGTAGCCATGAAAGGCATTCCACAAGGAGATAGTTGCGTTGGTTCTATATC
This sequence comes from uncultured Bdellovibrionales bacterium, assembly GCA_964641975.1. Lineage (GTDB taxonomy): Bacteria > Patescibacteriota > Minisyncoccia > Moranbacterales > JAKLHP01 > JAKLHP01. The sequence goes on from CAZXKY010000030.1 coordinate 7,913, forward strand.
TCCTTCCTTGGCATTCAAAATATCTTTCTTGAATTCAGGAGAGGCATTGCTCTCTACTGTCATAAGAAATCTAGTTCCCATCTGAACGCCGTCTGCGCCTAGTCGAAGGAATCTTAATATGTCATTTCTGTCATAAATTCCTCCAGCTACAATTACTGGAAAATCACCATGTGTCATAGCAAAATCCTTTATAGGTGGTAAAAGATTTTCCAGTTTATTTTCCTTGAGTCCAATCTGGTTAATTTTAAAACCCAAGTGTCCACCAGCGCAATCTCCTTCTATTACTACCGCATCTGGCTTGTATTTTCTTACCTTGCTTCTGTCCCATTTTTTCCATATAAGTTCTAGCGCCTTTTTTGAAGACACAATGGGAATCAATGCAGTATCTCCAGGATCTTCGATTTCTGGAAGATGAAGAGGCATTCCTCCTCCAGAGATAATTGCAGATGCGCCTGCTTTTATTGCAGCTTTCACTGAATCATCATAATGCTTTTGAATTGCAACCATGATATTAATTGCAACGGGATTTTCCTCTGACAGCAATTTTGCAAGAGTCATTTCCAAGAAAACCGATTTAGATATGTTCAAAGATACTCCCTCTCTCTTTGAAACTAATCGATTCAGATGAGCGCTAGAAACAACTCCAAGGCCGCCTTCTTTTGATACCGCACCTGCGAGTAGAGCCAGTGAAATTCCAATTCCCATCCCTCCTTGAATTATTGGATATTGAAACCGTTTATCTTTGATGATTAACGGTGGTAGTGAATCATCCAATAACATTAAAGTCCTTACTAATTGCATTAACTCCATCGTTAATCACCTCCTCAAATCGTTTTGTTTTGTTAAACAACAATATCAAAATTATATCACGGAAATG
>CAZXKY010000031.1:0-8488 GCA_964641975.1 uncultured Bdellovibrionales bacterium
TTTGTCTTTAGGCCTCTTTCTTCGAAAAATTCGATTACTTTTCTGGGACCAAAAGTATTAAGTGGCGAAAAAAGAAATTTCCCATTTTTCCCCAGCTTCTCAATAAATTCCCGGTCATCAAATTCCGCCTGGGTGATATTGCATCTTCCTTTCCCGGTAATCAAAAGTTTTCTGCCTAAGCCCTTGTTTTTTTCAATCAAAACAACCTTGGCGCCAAGCTCAGCGGCCCTCCCTGCTGCCATCATTCCAGCCGCCCCCCCTCCGATCACCGCTACGTCAAATTTTTGCTCATTTTTGTTCATAAATACAATCCTAGCATTTAAACGAAAAAAGTAAAACAAAACGTTGTCAGTTTCCTGGCAATTAATGCAATCAATATTTTTTATTTTAAATCATCTTATTCATAATATCATCCACATAATCCGCTGAACCATGCATGCAATAATACCCACTTCGCAGTTTATTTTTTTCATACACCGGGCAATCGCAGCATAGACATCCAAGCATGTTTAAATCACAGGAGCTTCTTCCAATTTCATCAGCGCAGAACAGCTTCTCCTCTTTTTTCCTGGTGCAGTAACTATAGCTTGGGCATTTCGAGCAATTGCATTTTTCCAAATTTTCTTGAGTTTTTTTCACCTTTGGCATATAGATCATTTTAACTATCCGCATTATTAAATACAATTTTAAACAGTTGATATTCTTTCAAACAAAAACAGCCCTGAGTAAGCTGTTTTAAAACTAAAGCCTTTCGATTTAATTGCTATTCATAAATCTTACGGAAATAGAAACCTACATCCCACTCCCATTTCTTGACGCTAAAAAAACTATGACTTGAGCAATCCCATCCGCATTTCCAGGCCAGAACCATTTTTGCAGGACTATCAATTTCTTTTTCCGTAAGATCCTTAATCCTTTTTCCGACTACATTTACGGCTTGCTCCGGATTATCAAAACAGCTATATCCTGAATCGGTCTGATTATATGTTCCTCTATATCCCCAATAGTTATAACAATTCCTTCCGTCCTTTTGAGGGGAAAATTTTCCCCAGTTGCTTTCTTTTTTGGCAATCGCCACCAGAAACGCGGCTGACAATCTGTCTTTTTGAGAAATAAAAGGAGTCATTTCCTCAATCGGATATCCGGAAACCAGCCGATTCATTCTTCCTTCTAGTTCGGAAGAAAAATCCGTGCTAGAAACCTTTCCTTCTTCTTTTCTATTTTCCGAAATAAGAACTGCTATGGAGACAACGGCAACGAAGAGAATAAGGGAGACACTTTTCCAGTTTTTTCTAAAAAAAATTTTCTTTTTATTTTTCATCCCCAGTATTAGAATTTCAAATGAGCTCCGCTCAAAAAGAAAAACTGCTAGTTTATTTATTTCTAAGGATATTTAAAAACACAATGCCCAGTATTTTTCAATAATATTTCGAAATTTCACTACTGGACATCTATTATCATGATTCACGTTGTGCTTTTTGCTTTTTAAAATTTATTTCTCGAAGGTGCAATTATCAAATTGTCCGTCATTGCGCCGTAGCAAGTAAATTTTAAAAAACAAAAAGCACAACCGGGAGCCTTATTATTGGATATTAGATAAAGAAATCCCTTTGATAATCACATCTTCCACGGGACGATCTTGCGCTCCAGTTTTAACTGCTTCGATTTTATCCACCACATCCATTCCGGAAATAACCTCTCCAAAATTGGTATGTTTCCCATTCAGCCAGGCAGTCGCCTCCGCAGTAACGATAAAAAACTGAGATCCATTGGTATTCAAGCCGGCATTGGCCATCGCCAGAGAACCCCGAACTAGTTTGTGAGAATTAATTTCATCGTTAAAAGAATACCCCGGACCACCTGTTCCCCAGGTGGATGGATCGCCTGATTTGGAATTCGGATCTCCTCCTTGGATCATAAAATCTTTGATTACCCGATGGAATTTTGTTCCGTCATAAAATTTCTGGTCAGCTAGTTTCAAAAAATTATTCACCGTGATTGGAGAATCCGAATTATAGAATTTTACTTTTATTTTTCCCAAGCTAGTTTCAATCTCGGCCGCATTATACTTTTTTGCGTATTCATTATTTGTTTCATTCATAGCTTCGTTTATTTTATTATTTTCTTGATTAACGGCGTTGTTCACATTTTGTCCTGCTTGTTTTTTAATATTCAACATTCCATTTATATAGCCAGCATCCTGGCTTTGGTTCTGGGTTGCATCAACCTGCTTTTGATTTTCTTTGGGACTGCCACAACCGGAAAAAATAAGAACAATGGCTAATCCACATAAAAGGACCAAGGTTTTTTTCATAACTAAAAAATTCATTAATAATTAAAACTCTTTGCTTATATTTTAACACTCCTCTCGAAAAAGACTAACCGGCATTATTTCTTTCCTGCTAAAATTCGATTAATGGCACCTTCGTCATCGCAGCTGTATTTATTATCCGGGGAATAGTATCTCTTTTTTGGACCGTAACATCCCCCATTAGTCTTATCTAAAACTCCAAAGAAAGGCATCATGAATCCCATATTCCTGGAGGAAAAATAACTATAGAGATTTTGAAGTGTCCGTTCCCTGGTTTCTTTATTCATCCTGGCGAAAATATCCAGATCATCGCTTTTTATTCCAGTCCAGTCTAAATGTAAAAGCACATTTTTGGCATTTTTTGAATATCTTTCATCCCAAAGAAGCGCCCAACATCCTCCCCAGCGATCAAGGCAAGGTCCTTCCGGCAAATTTCCGTTTTCATCAATTCCGGTTCCCCCTTCGATATAATCGAAAAATTTGAGATAGTCCGGGTCAGTTATTTTTCCGGTTTGCGCTCCGACGACAATATTAACTCCTTGCTTTTTCGCATAAGCTCGCATTTCCTTCACGATTTCCATTACTCGATCCCTTCTCCCGTTTTCCTGAAAATAAACCTGGCCAAACATAAAACTTTGAATTCCCAGATCAATCGCTTCTTGGGTGATATATCGGATGTAGCTTCGATATTCCCCGCTTCCGAAATCCGGCTTGCAGGAATGTTCTCCCCAAATATTTTCGCTTCCTTCCTGGCACATCTTCTTGAAATCAAATTCCCTGTTTTCATCTTTATTGATGTAATCAACATTGGTTTTGATCGCTTCAGCAATAAACATCCCATAAACCAAATCTTTTTTGGTCATTCGGCCCATCACATACTGGATTGTGTCAAAATCCGGAGGCGTGAGCCAGGTTTCCACCGCCCGATGAAGATAATAGCAATTGGAACGATTAATAAGATCAATATATTCTTCTCGATCGGGATTATATTCCGAAAGTAGCCCGTCTGCCACACATCCTTGTTTTTTGAGCCTTTCCATGGAAACCGGCCCGGGCTTCGGCCTTTCTATTTTCTTGAAAGCCATTGGTTTTTTTGATTTTTTCTTGGGCATTGAAACTTGAATCGGCTGCGGATTATAGTAATTTATGCATATCAAAAGAAGACTTCCGACAAAAGAAGCTGTGATCATTATCGCTAAAAAGGCATATGAAGTTTTAATTTTTGAATTCAGCATTATTATCAATAATAATACAATATCGATTAAAAATCTATTGCAAAAAAAATAATCCCGATTGCTCGGGATTATTTTGATAGTTTTTTAAATCAAAACTAGATCTTTGAAACTTGAACTGCGTTCGGTCCTTTCGGACTTTCGCTTACTTCAAATTCAACAGTGTCTCCTTCTCGAAGATCGTTGAATTGAACTCCAACGAGCTCCTTTGAGTGGAAGAAGAGATCCTTATCTCCTCCTTCAGGAGTAATGAAACCAAAACCGCGATCGGTAAGTTTCTTTATTGTTCCTTTTGCCATTTTTGTTGCTATGAAAATTAATTAGATGCTCACTTAGGTTTTATGCAAGAAAAGTTCGACGAAGCTGCTTCTGCATGCCACTGTGGCACAACTCTATGATAGCATTTTTATCATTATTAGTCAAGTTGGTCATTTTCAAACGAGAATTTGAAAAAATAGCCAGATTCATCTAAAATATATACACTATGAAAAAAATATTGCAATACATCCTACTTTTTCTCTTTCTTTCATTTTCGGGAATACTTCTTGCCAATAAAACCAACCGAGATTTGGTGAAAAGCACCGCGGAAAATCTGATCGGACTAGACAAGCCTTGTTCAAAGCCGATTGAATACTCGATTGGAACCATTGATCCAAAATTTGGAATTTCAAAAGACGCTTTTATTGAAAATGCAGCCCGGGCGGAAAAAATATGGGAAGAAGAGACTAAAAAAGAATTATTTACCTATAACCCAGAGGCTGAATTTAAAATCAACCTAATTTTTGACGAAAGACAGCAAGAAACCAATGAAGCAGCTGAACTTGAAAGAAAGCTGGAAAAATTGGATCTTACCCATGATTCGACAATTGAGGAATACAACTCGCTAAAAAGCAAATACAGCAAACGGCTTGCTGAATATGAATCGAAAGTGGCCAAATATGAAAAGCGACTGAGAGAATACGAAAAAGACGTGAAATATTGGAATACCCACGGAGGAATTTCCGAAGAAGAATATCAAAAGTTAGAGAAAGAAAGGAAGGAGCTAAAAGATATTTATGAAGATCTGGAAAAAGAAAGAGAAGCTATTAATGCCCTAGCCAGCAAGGCCAATCAGGCGGCAAAAGAAGAAAATGAAATAATCGATAGGTATAATGCCAACCTGGAAACTTATAAAAGTAAATTTGGAGAAACAAGAGAATTTGAAAAAGGAGTTTTTGACGGAACCGGAATCAATATCTATGAGTTCAGGGAGAAAGCTGATTTGGAAATGACGCTCATCCACGAATTTGGTCATGCCTTGAGAATTGGCCATTTAAGTAATCCGGATTCGATTATGTATTATATTATGGGAGAACAAAACCTTGAAAATCCAGCTCTTACCGAAGAAGACGCTTCCGCCTTAAAAAATGCCTGTCAACTAAATTAGCTATTTATAAGATACTACTCTAAGACTTTCACATTTTTCATCAATATATTATATTAATAAAAAAGCAGAAATAAACATCAAATCAAAAAATTTTTGAAATTTATCCTTTTATGCAATGTAATATAGGTATAAGTTAAAAGCTAACTTTATAAAAAATAAAAATATGGGAATTTTTTTATGGATAATTTTTGGGGGATTAGTTGGTTGGATGGCATCCATCATTATGAAAACTGATGCACAACAAGGTATCTTGCTTAATGTTGTAGTGGGAATAATTGGAGCAGTGATAGGCGGATGGATTATGAGCATGGTTGGAATAGGCGGTATCAGTGGATTCAACTTTTATAGTTTTATGGTGGCATTACTCGGAGCCGTAATGTTAATTGCGATTGTAAGAGCCTTTCGCTAAAAACGAAGATATAATAATAGAATAAAAAATGCCCGCCTAACGGGTATTTTTTTGGCTTCGCGAACCGCTTACCTCTCAAGATTAGTCTCTGCCATTTTCACTTCATTCATTTTATGTTAGAATGAAAAATGTTGTTTTAATTATTTCAAAATAAAAGACTATGCAAAAAATGCAGGAAATTTTTGATCAAATTCAAGAATTCAAAAAGACACGCAAGGAAATAGGCAAAGAATACCGTGATGCCCTGACTCAATCCATCGGCTATGAAGATTTGAAAGATGAATTGAAAAAACTCCGAGAAAAGAAAAAACTCCTGGAAGAAGGGGTGCAATCGGAAATGGGATCGCGCTATGAAGAATTTGAAACAGCGAAAAATGAAATTGAAAGCCTGGACGAAATGCTGACCGACATTGCCCTAACCAATCTTATGGACGGAAAAAACATCAATCTTAAAGACGAACATAACGTGGAATATGAACCAAAATATAAAATCACCTTCAAAAAAATAGGATAGATGTTTGAAAAAAATACACCAACACAGTGTATTTTTTACTTTGTTCCGTGAATTAAAAAAAATTCTCAAAGCCATAATTCACCGAATAATTCACAAAAATTCCCATTGCAATCCTCAAGCTGGACAAATCCAGCTGTTTACTGAATAATAGGTTTGGTTAATATAATTTAATGATAAGTATAAGAAAGGAAATAAATATGCATCAAAAGAAGTATAAACACAATTCCCCGTTCTCCTTGTCAGTCAAACGTTCTAAAAGCGGATTAGGGGTTTTTGCCAATGAACCTATCAAAAAAAAGAAATTCATTCTTGAATATTCTGGTGAAATTATCTCCAACCAAGAGGCTGACCGACGCGGCGGACGCTATCTGTTTAAAATTAATTCCCACTGGACAGTGGATGGAAGAAATCGCGACAATCTAAGCCGCTATATAAATCATTCCTGCAAACCAAATTGCGAAGTGGAAACGCGAGGAAAAAAAATCCTCATTTCTTCAATCAAAAACATTCGTATTGGTGAAGAATTGGTTTATGACTATGGAAAAGAATATTTTGATGAATACATAAAATCAAACGGCTGTCGCTGCAAACGATGTCTCAATCGTTAAGGTTGAAATAATAAAAACACCTGCAATTGGTGTTTTTTCTTACTTCACTTTATCAATGAAGTTTGAACTTATTTCTGCCTTAGACCATAAAATAATAGAATTTTTATAAAAAAGAAAAAGACCTATCTTGGGATATTTTCCAAGATAGGTCGTTGCTTCATTGATTGCAATCCAGACTATACCACACTTTTGTGGCAAAGCCCTTCAATGCTTCCGGGAAACGCTTCCTGAAAATACGTTTTCCCATCTCCCTGATAAATTCCTCGATATTGTAATCGAGGAACCTGCCAGTATCGATTCCGGCATGAAAGCCTTCGCGGAGAAAAACTCTGCCTCCATACAATTCGCCTTTCCAATAAGAAAGGAAAGCTTCATTTTTGAGAACCTGGAATGCCTTTTCACGGCATTCCATAGCAAACTGATAAAGCTTGCCATAATACGGCTTGTTCATCAACTCCTCAACAAATCTTTTGTCTGATTTCATGTCAGACCTCCTTATCGCACTGATTTCATGCCAGTGCGAGTATTTTATTAATGTCCAAAGAACATTGTGCTTATTGCTAAATTAACAATAACTACAATATTCTCTGCAATTTTTAAAAAACTCAACCTGATTATACATTATATCATGACATTAATTTTTTGTCAATATCATTTTTAATACTTAAAGTAAAATAGCTCAAATAAGCCTTAACTATGTCTAGTTCTGGAGGCTGAACGCCGTTAGAACCTGTTTATGTTAAAAATAAATACACTGGCGTAGTTTAACTTTCTATTTCCTAATATATTTTTTGGCAATTTATTTATTCTGCTTTAAGAGTTTTTAAAATTTCCGGCACTTCCTTGGATCTTTCACATTGAAAATTATCAAGTTGCACGCAACTATTGCTTTTTTCAGTAACAATCTTCCAATTATTTGTTTGGCCAACTAATTTCAACGAGCTGGAAATCGGTTCATTCTTCGATAAAACATATAATTGAAAAATGCAAAAAGATTGAGATCCTGATTTTGGAATGGAAAAACAAAGTGTCCCATCATTTCCCATTTCTGAAACTTTATAACCCTGCCAAGTTACTGGAAGCTTTAAACTAAATTGGTATCTTGAGTTACTGTAAACAATCTCTTGAGAAAAGGCATCAATATAATTGGTTTCTAAAAATCGAAAGCTGTCTAACATTGCTTGAAAAATAGCCGTTTTTTCCCATAATTTACTTGAATCAAGAACATTAATATCTTCATTTTCTTCATCTAGAGAAATAAGATATGAAATATCACCATTGATCACTTTTATCTGTTGTCTGACCATGCCTGTTTGGCCGTTCTTTCTTCCGTATCCGCTTTGAAAATATTCGACAAGAGCAGCATCCTTTCCGCCGACTTTTATTAATTTTTTATCAATTAATTTATAATCCGAACCTGCTCCTAAAGGAATGCCTGTTTCAATAGTTTCATCGTCATCTATTTTATGGATATTGCCAACCATGAGATTCGGATGGATTTTTTCACTTGATTTTGGCGCAAAATACGGAGCGGAAAAATCTTTTGCCGGAACATTATTTAAGGTTCCGATCTCCCAATTAGCTGGATATTTTATTTCATAACCAAATTTTATATTTTGATAAAGCTCCCAATTGGAAGTATCGATTTTTTCAATGGCTTTTGTTCCAGAAGCTGTTTCTTGAGTTATCGGCTGTATTATTGGTTGTGATATTGGTGCTTGCGATTTCTTTGCAAACATCCAACCAATTATTCCTGCGGTGATTGCTACAATTACGATAATAATCGCAGTAACAGTAATATTAACTTTTTTGTTTTGTTCCATTTTTCTTATTTATCAATTTATATTTTTATTATACCACAATTTCTAAAATCCTATTTGGTATAAAAAATCAAGGCTCAAATAAGCCTTGAAAATTTTAGCTCCGCAGGATAGACGCCACTAGAACCTGCTTAAAATCAAAAATAATTTTTGTTTTTTCAAGTGCTC
>CAZXKY010000032.1:0-8442 GCA_964641975.1 uncultured Bdellovibrionales bacterium
TTTTTCACTGAGATATCCAGTAGAATCATTACCAAAGAGCGTCGGCACAAACATAGAGATAATTTCCTGCCTCATTCCTTCAACTGTTATGTTGCCGAAATCATCCTCCTCTCCGTGAGAGAGCGTAAACTCCAACAAATCTTCCATCGTCATTTCAGATAACCTTTTTGGAAAATCTGGCACAATTCACCTCCTTGATCATTAATATCCCATCGTGATCATTATATGCCCTTTCATAAATTTCTATGACCCCTTAGCACACTCTCCTCCTTTTCAATATTTTGTACCCTTGAAACCATTTAATCCCCCAAAACACAACTTGTCAATCTCAAAGCAAAATATCCTAAACTATCCTATCCGCAAATTCTTGAACCTTTTTTTCAAATTTACCGCTTGCGACTTCCTTGGTCAAAACCGCCAAAACCCCTTTCGTCTTTTGCCCAGCTGCCATTTCCATTTCCACAAAAGTCTTTTCATCTCCCGATCCGCCCATCGTGCAAAAGAAAGCCACTTTTTTAATTTTTTCCTTGTTCTCAGCAAAATAAGTCCGCACTGCCGGCGACATATTTCCTGCCCAAACCGGAGTGCCAACGATAACCAAGTCATACTCCTCCGGATTTAGTTTCAAAGGCTCAATTTTCGTAATTCCTCTTTTCATCGCATCCCGACCGGAAATAAAATATCCTTTTATTCCGCTTCGATCAACCGTATCTTTTATTTCTTCAATCTCCGCCCCTAATTTTTGCGCCAACATTTTAGCTACTTTTTTGGTAGTCCCCGTGCGGGAATAATAAGCAACTAATGTTTTCATAATTTCAAATTAATACTTACATTTATTTATTACAATTATACCACTAGAAATCTACCGGCCATATCAAGAACATCCACCACAGGGAAAAAGAAAAGGCACAGCTTGGCAAACTGCGCCTTTCTACAAATTGGGACCACGATCGGAAGAACTACTCCCAGCTGAGTTTGACCTTTACGCCCGATGATTCAAATCTTCCGACCATCTCCGGCGTAAAAAAGTCTTTTAAGGAACTGAGTCCCTTTATTTCAGTCACCTCAATAAGCCCTCCTCCCTTGTGGTTGCCGATGAAATTAAGCATTGCCCAGCCCTGGGTTTCCTTCATGTAATTTGCCCCCTTTGGATACTGCAAGATGGCTTTCGGATCAGCTACGTATCCGACCTCTTTTTTCTTCTGAACATCCGATACTTTTTTGGCCATATCGACCCCTCCTTGTTGGCATTATTTACTTTGTGCTCTTGGAACCATTTAACCCCTCAAGACACAGTTTGTCAAACAAAATAAAATTCCGCATTGGATTTTTTATTGGTGCAAATTGAACGGAATGAGCGTTAAAAAACTTTGTATCGGAGCGAAGCGAAGACTGAAGTTTTAGCGAATGGAGTGAGAATTTGCCAAGAAAAAATCCTTGCGGACAGTTTCTTTCTCTCTGCTTTCTTTGCTGCCAAAGAAAGCAGAAGACTATAGTGATATTATATCACTTTATTTAGATTATGCAACCTCTTCGCCTGTGGATAACTTTTTGTCCCTCCATTTTTTCCAGAAAAAGATGGCGTAAAGCAAAATTAGGATAATTACATCCGGAAAAAATATCATCGGATTTCCCCAACCAATGCCATTAACCATGAAACTCGAAACTGGCCAGAGAAATGGCGTCGGAAAAAAATCGAAAGAATGAGTTGGAATATCAATCAAAATATGAATAAACCAGGCTCCCAAAAGCCAATATGGTTTTTTTGTTAAAAACCAAACAAGAAAGAAAACAGTTAAAAATATTATCAGGCTATGAGTTGCGCCATACAGAATATGCACATATTGCGGAATGAGGCTTTGGTCAGGATGCCCTCCGGAAAAGTTGATCCCTTCCGCCAATCCCAGCCATCTGGCGATCCAAAAAATTCCAAAAGAAAAAATATCAGGACTAACTCCAATTAAAAAAGCAATGAGATAATTCTTGGGATTTTTTCTTCCAAAAGCGATTCCTCCCCAAAGTCCGTGAGAAATAATATCCATATAATTTTTTATCAATCAACATTTTCCAAAGCCGCTGGAGGTTCAGCTGACTCCTATCTTTTTGATGATAATTTTTCAATGCTTTCCACAACATCCGGCAATTCCAAACAAGAATCCTCTCCCTCAATCGCTCCGGAGAAATGCTTAGCCCCGTGTTTTATGATTGCTTCTGCAGACAATTCTTCTTTGAAAATATCAGCATATTTTAAATCCACGTAAGGATCATCATCCGAGTGGATTGCAAAAAATCCATTCTTTGATCGTTTTTTGATTTTTTCCAGATCAATTGAAGTTTCAAAAAAATTCTGAATTTCCTCAAAGCCGACATTCTCGTTGAATCCCGCAACCATCACCACTCCGCCAACTTTTTGATCCTCGGATAATGTTTCCAGATATCGCATAATCGCAGCGCATCCAATGCTGTGTCCAATAAGATACATGTCTTCATTTGGCTCACCAATAATTTTCTGAAGTTTTGAAACCCAGGCTTTCATTTTTGGATTTTCTGTATCAGGAAAAGCTGGCACCAAAACTTCAAAACCTCTTTTTTCGAGCTCCGTTTTTACCCAAGGATACCAGCAATATCCTGGATATCCTTCCCAGCAATGGACAATGTATGCCTTTTTCATAATTTAATTCTATTCCATTTCCCCTTTTTTGCAAATAAAAAGGGTTCCGCCAAAAATGTAAAATTGGCGAAACCCTATTCGTCATGTTTTCTCTTGAATGAAATCGGCAACTTTTCCTAATCCCACATCCCTCAGATATTGATAGGCCTGTTGTCGCTGATCATCATTCAGACAAACCGCTTCCCTGGGAGGCTTTCCCTTACACGATCGGGCAAGTTCATAATCAAACAAATTCCTTACAAACTCTTGCTCTTCTTCGTTTGACTCGAACCTATACCACCTAAATCTTCTTCCTCTCAGATGGTTAAAATAAGCATACGTCATATTCCTTGTCCATCCGAAAAGCTGAAGCCTCTGGTAAACGCCCCGCATCGTAACAAAGCGTCCTCTTGGAAAAGTTGAGGCAATAATATAACATGCCTCCTTGTAACCTGCCCGCTTGGAATCCAACCCCTTGATTAAATTCTTAAATCCTTCATTTCGAAGCAGCTCACCCACAAGATCACCCTGACCAAGATGGTTTTCTCGAATAGCAGCATTAGTCTTTTGGACTCTATAGCCAGCTTGGATTTTCTCCAAATTTTTGGCAAGTTTCTCGAATATAGCAGTTTGTTCCCTTGCAAAGGTTGCTAGTGTAGAAAGAACAGCTTCTTCTAAATTCATTATCTCCCTCCTCGTTCTATGTTCTATTTAATTCCTAAACCGTTAATTATACATCTTTTTAAATCTTTTGTCAAGTAAAACGGTAAGCATTCCATTTCCCCTTTTTTGCAAATAAAAAGGGTCGGCCATAAGCCAACCCCGTCTTACGCATACAGACAAGTTTTTATTGTATTGCCTGTTGTTTCTGGTTTAGAAAAGGTAACAATGTATTATCAATATCTTTCAGCAAACTTTCGTAGTCCGCAATTGCCTCCTCTATTTTCTTGTTGGGAAACGAAAGAAAGGAAAAAGATTTCAGTTCGATTTCTTCGAATCTGTCATTGTAGTCATTCTTCAGATAATTTGCCACATCATTGAGCTTTTGCAGCTTTTCTTCGATTTTCAACTCCAGTTCATTCACAGTTCTACAAAGTCTGGATCTTTTGGAAAATCTTACAAACAAAGCCGCGGCAAATGGCAACAGAAACAAAGCCAACGCTATTTTCCACATACCAACCCCCTTACAATAATGGATTTAACTCAATAATCTTTTGTTATGTGATTGTCGAGTATAGCAAAGAATTTAAATAAAGTCAAAGCCGGCTTTCAAAAAACCCGGCTTTCATAATTTATTGCAAAATATTTTACTGTTTCACAATCTCCAACGCCTTGTCTAACTGTGGATCGCGATTATTGTCATAGTCCTCGTTTGTCAGCTCCACTTCCACGTCCGGACTAATTCCTTTCTCGTTGATTTGATTTCCTTTAGGCGTCAGCCATTTGGCCACCGTTACCTTCATCGCTGTTCCGCCAGATAGAGTTAAAAATTCCTGAACCGATCCTTTGCCGTATGATTTCTTCCCGACCAGTGTTACATTATCCCTATTTTCCCGCAGCGCTCCTGCCAGAATTTCCGAAGCGCTAGCACTTCCTTCATTAATCAAAACGACTGTTTTTACTGAGCTAAATTCGTCTCCGCCTCTCGCCAAAAGTTTGTCCTGTTTTCCGCTTCCATTTTCTTCGATAACAATCACGTTTCCCTTGGGAAGCAGCTTGCTTCCAATTTCCACGGCCGTTTCAAGATATCCTCCTGGATCATTGCGAAGATCGAGAATAATCCCTTTGATTTCCTGCTTATTTATCTCCCTCAGTGCTGCGCCAAATTCCTTGAAGGTATTATCCCCGAAACGGGAAATTTTTATGTAAGCAATATTTCCATCCTTTTCTTCAAACTTAACACTTTTCACATTGATCACATCTCTGATGATGGAAACTTCCCTTGAATCCTGCTCTCCCTCGCGGAATATGGTTATTTTCACTTCCGTTCCCTTTTTCCCGTGAAGCATATCAACGGCCTCATCAATTGATATATCCGAAGTGCTTTTGTCTTCAATCTTAATTATCTTGTCTCCCGCCCGAAGCCCCGCCTTTTCCGCGGGAGCTCCTTCAAGCGGAGCAATGATGGTCAGGATACCGCCTTTAATTCCGATTTCCGCTCCGATTCCCTCAAAGCTTCCGGTAATGTCTTCGTTAAATTTTTTGTTCTCTTCCGGATCAAAAAAACTGGTATATGGATCTCCGGTTGCCGCCAGCATCCCTTTTATTGCGCCATAAAATAATTTCTGGGCATCCAGCTTGGAAGAATCAACATATTTTTCCTTCAAAATATCCCAAACTTTCCAGAATAAGGAAAAATCCAGCGTGTCTATACTTCTGTCTTTGTTGATAATCAGGGTGTTTTCCAGGGGCATTTGTTCCAGTGAAGAAGCGCTTCCCTCTTTCTTGCCTCTCTGCAATCCAAACCAAAAACTAGAAATTGAAAATAAAACAATAAAACCGATAACCAAAATTTTGTTCATCAGCTTCCTGTTTTTTTTCTCAGCATTAACGTTTTTTTCTGCCTCTAAATTTTCTTCTGGAATATTTTCTATCATCATTTAAAATTTAAACTTTAATTTAATTATGTTTCGGGACTTCTTTTCCCCAATATTTCAAAAAATATTTTATTCCACTGCTGATATGCGTCCAAGTAAGCCGGTTAAAAAATATGGAATAAAAAAATCCTCCCTTGTCGCTTCCCTTTCCGTGATAATGATTCATCACCGAAAAAGGATAATAGACAACTTTGAATCCGTTTTCCCAAAATCTCCGGCACCAATCAACATCTTCCATATACATAAAAAATCTTGAATCCATGGGTCCGACTTTTTCTATTGCCGCTCTTGAAACCATCATCGCCGATCCCATTAGCCAATCGACTTCTTTCGGATTTTCATGGTCATAATCTTTCATCGAAAACCAATCCAGATGCTTTTTGACAAAGCTAAATTTTTGGAGAAAAGCGATTCTTCGATAAACAATGGTAAGCAGATTATAATAATGGAAGCAGGAATGCTGGAGTGTCCCATTGAAATTCAGAAGTTTCGGTCCTGCCATTCCCACTTGAGGATTTTCCCTGATGTATGAGAGAAGTTTTTGAATGGAATCCGGAGCTACAATAATATCTCCGTTAAGCAGTAAAATATATTTTCCTGAACTTTCTTCAACGCCTTTTTTCAGCATTGTCTGGAATCCAACATTTTTTTTAAAAGAGAAAAATTTCACCTGAGGATAGTCTTCCCGCATCATCATTTCCGTTTCCTCCTGGGTTTCCGCATCGGCAACGATAAGCTCATATTCAACATCCAACACGCTTTTCCTGATAGAATCGATGCAAAGCTTTAAAAGCTCCGAATTACGGTAATTATTTATAGCAATCGAGAGTTCCATATTTTTTAGCCTTGTTAGCTTTTAACCCAAAATCAGATAGCGCCTTCCAGTTCCCTCTTAAGCACTTCCTTGTTTTGTAATCCATTAAACTCTTTTATTACCTTTCCTTCTTTAAATATTTTAAGGGAAGGGAGTGACATTATTTCATATTTTTCCGATGTTTCCGGGTTGGCGTCCACTTCAAGCTTGCCAATTTTTACTTTTCCTTCCATTTCTTTGGAAAGTTCCTCGATAATTAGGCCTATCATCTGGCACGGACCGCACCAGGTTGCCCAAAAATCAACCAGCACAACTTTGCCTGAATTAACCACTTCCTGCTTGAAATTTTTGTCATTAAGTTCAATTACCATATTTTTCAAAAAAATAATTTATATATTCATGGTTTTACTTTCCCATTCTTCTTTCCCTTTTGTCATATTCTCCGATCGCCTTTTCAAATTTCTCCTCATTAAAATCAGGATAAAGTTCCCGTGAAAAACACATCTGAGAATTGGCAATATCCCACATCATAAAGCCTGCAGAGAGATGGGGTTCCCCTCCAGTCCTGACAAGAAAATCCACCGACGGAAGATCCTTGGTCATTAAATTTTCTTTAATCGTGTCTCCGGTAATTTTTGCTCCCAACCTATATTTCTTCGCGATACTTTTTACCGCCTCAAGCATTTCATCGTCTCCGTTGTATGCCAGAAAAAAATTCAGGAAACATTTTTTATAATTTTTGGTTTTTTGAAGGCATTCTTGAATAACTTTTTTCAGCCTTTCCGGGAATTGCTCTTCCCATTTTCCGATAAAATTCATCTTAACCTCATTCTCATGAATCTCTTTGCTGTCCAGAAGCTGTTTGAAATATCTTTCGTAAATCCCCAAAAGCGCCCTTCTTTCCTGAAAAGGCCTCTTCTTCAAGTTTTCCAGAGAGGAACCCCAAAAAGAAAGGCATTTTATACCAATTTTAAAAGCTCTCCTTATTAATTTTTCCGTATTTTTTGCTCCAAATTCATGTCCCTCCCAGGGTTTCATCCCTCTTGCCTTTGCCCAACGCCGGTTTCCATCAGGAATAACCGCCACATGATTTGGAATTCTTATATCAGACATAAAAAATAACCCGTTAATTCATTAACCTCTTTATTAAAAATGAATTTTAATAATATTTTATCACAAAAAATCTAAAATCTAAATTTGTAAGATTGCTATACATCCCTCTGAATCATATAATCTGCCATACCCAAAAGAAAATCTTTGGTTTCCTTTTTCATTTCAATTTTATCCAAAGCCCTTTTTCCTTTTTCGATATAATTAAGGGAAAGTTTCTGGGCATATTCCAATGATCCGGTTTCCCGAATCACTTTCCTGAATAATTCTATTTCCCCAAGAGTTGGATTTTTTTTGCCTAATATTTTATTTAATATTTTCTTTTGTTCTTTGTTCGCTTTTTCCCTGGCTTTTACCACAAGGATGGTTATTTTTCCCTCTTCAATATCAGAACCAACTTCTTTCCCGAGCTTTTTTTCGTCTCCAAAGATTCCCAAAATATCATCCTGAATCTGAAAAGCGATTCCGACCGGAATGGAGTATTTCGATATTCCTTTTAAGATATCCTGCTTGCAGCCTCCAAGGATGGCGCCCAAATGGAGCGGTCCTTCGATGGTATATTTCGCCGTTTTGTATTCATACATATCAATAACCTCCCTTTCACTTGCCTTGCCTTTATATTCAATATAAAAGTCTTTTACCTCTCCAATGACCGTATAGGAAATAATGGATTGCAGTCCGAAAAGAGCTTTCATTACTAATTTTTCATCGAATCCCGAATTGAAAATTATCTGATTTCCCAAAGCTGCCACCATGTCTCCAACTATGATTGACATTGAATTCCCAAAATGCTTTGGATCCTTATTGGGGAAAAACTTTATTCCCAATTTCTCATACTTCCTGTTAACTGAATCTTTTCCGTGCCGTTCAATATCCCGATCAATTACATCATCGTGAATCAACAAAAACATATGGACCAATTCTATGCTCACTGCCGCTTTCAGCATTTTTTCTTTTTCTCTTCCCCCGGATCCAACATACCCATAATACATAAGCGCGGGACGGATTCTTTTTCCTCCCGCCAGCGTCAAATCTTTGACATATTTAAGAGCGTCCGTTATGACAACATCCCTGTCCTTCGTTTCTTTGATTGTTTTATCCAAGTAAATTATTATTTCCCGATCGATTTTCTTCTTGAAATCCCGAAGCGTTTCATTAAAATTCATATAAAAAAATCCGCCTAAAATTAACTCTTTTTTAACTTAATAATTCTATCATCTGTGCAAAAAAAGGCAAGAAGTATTGACATTTTTGCGATAATAGTGTATTAT
>CAZXKY010000033.1:0-7994 GCA_964641975.1 uncultured Bdellovibrionales bacterium
GACTGAACCATCTGCCGATAAGACAGAAAAGAAATAATCTTTAAAGCGAGCGGGTTTAAACCCGCTCGCTTTCTTCTTATAATTAAATAAAAAATATGAACAAGATAAAAATAAAATATGCAGTGGATTTAATCACCTTGATTTCTTTCATAATCACAGCGATTTCCGGTCTTGCAATTAAATTCTTTATGCCAAGCGGGGTAAGACAGGGAAGACTGCAGGAATTTTTGGGAATCCAAAAAGGCGTTTGGTCAGAAATGCATGACATCGCGGGAATAATAATGATTATCTTCGCCCTGATCCATGTGATAATGTATTGGAAAATGTTCACCTGCATGACCAAAAATTTCTTCAAGAAAAATGAAGAACAGTGTGAAATAAAAACAGAAGATACAAAAGAATAACTTTTAATAAGAGGGGGAGGGGATTCCTCGCTCTTTGTGAAAAAAATATGGAAAAAAATATCAATGTTTTTGGGAGCAGTATAGCCTGGGGCGCTTGCGATAAAAAGCTAGGCGGATGGGTAAATCGCTTAAGGATTTATTTGGCCAATGAAGTGGAACATTACTCCGAAACATACAATCTTGGAGTTTCTGGAGATAATTCAGATGGCTTGCTGAAAAGATTTTCAGTAGAAAATGAAGTCAGAAAACCGGATATTATTCTGATTGGAATTGGGATTAATGACTCACAATATATCAACTCCAAAGAAAATCCACGTGTTCCTCTGGAAAGATATGAAAAAAATCTGAAGGAATTAATTAGACAAGGAAGGAAATTCACAAAAGATATTATTTTTGTTGGACTTACTAAAATTGATGAAACAAAACTCATGCCAATTCCTTGGGACAAATCCAAATATTACGATGAAGAAAATGTGGCGATTTATAATGCCAAAATGAAAGAAGTTGCTGAAAAACATAATTTACCTTTCATCCCAATGTTAGATTTACTTAGAAACGATGAATTAATCGACGGCCTCCACCCAAATACCAAAGGCCATGAAAAAATGTTCCAGCGAGTCAAAGATTTTTTAATTGATAATAAAATCATTTAAAATCCGAGAGTTCCCCCTGCTCTTTGTAAAAAATATGAATGAAGATGAGAAAATTAGAATTAATTTATCGATGGCTTTTATTGCTACTTACTTAACCCTAATATTTACAATTCCAAAATTCATAACAATTGATAAAACATTAATTGTTCCCTCATTAATTTATGGGGTATTTGTAATAGGAGGGATTATTATTTCTTCTTTATTTTTTCTTTATCTGGTTTTATCTTCCTTGGAGCTTTCTTACAAAAAAGAAAAGGTGATATATTTTTTGATTAATATCAATCTAACAAAAACTCAAGTAAAAATTATAAAATACATTATTTACGAGGTTGGAATTAAAATGTTATTTTTTTCATTTACTATCCCGATTCTATATTTAATAGTTCGCTTTGAGAAATGGTTGGGCTTGAGTAATAACTTCGCATTTTGGACTGGACTTGTCCTTATTATACTAAGTAATATTTATAATTTATTTAAAAGATCAAAAAATAGTTTGTCGATAGCAAAACTCAACAATCAATTCCAAAAAACAGAAAATGTGAAATAATAAAAAAATATACCAACAAATAACCCAAAAACTGGAAGAAATATAAACTATGGATAAATTTTTTGTTATTGCAATAGGAGTTGGATTGGCATTGGTAACTGCATTGGGAGATGCTTTAATCAAGAGCGCTTCAGGAAAGCTGGGATTTTCTGGATGGAAAAGCTTGGTCGCAGCTGCATTGATTTATGCCGGAACGGCTTTTGGATGGTTTTTTGTGCTTCGAAAAATAAAACTTTCCAGCGGTGTGATGATTTATACCTTAAGTTTAATTTTGTTTGTCATCCTCATCAGTGTTTTCTATTTCAAAGAAGATGTGAGACCAATCGAATATCTCGGCATAGCCATGGCCGTTGCATCATTATTAATCCTTTCCCGCTTCGCATAAAATGTAAGTAATTAATTACGTAATTGAAATAGATAATTTTGAAAAATAAAAAAAGAGGATTTCTATGAATTGGAAGGGACCGGCATTATGCAGGTCATACTATAGAAATCCTCCGTCGCATTAATGATAGCCACATACTACTCTTAATAATTAATTTGTCAACAACAAAAATCCATGGAACAAAACAAGCCACAACCTAATCAAATCCAAATCAAAGCGACTGACGAGAAATTAAAAGGGGAATATTCCAATGTGATGCAGATTATGCATACTAAAGAAGAGTTTGTGATGGATTTTCTGAATCATCGTTTCTCCGGGACATTTCAAGAGAATGGTAAAAGCCATGGATGAAAACCTCAAGAAATATGAAACTAGCTTTGGTCCAGTTTCTGAATCTGAAGCTCCGCAAAGCATCGGATTCAAGGCTTAGTTTTTTATCATTGACTTTTGCCGTATCCTGTGTTATCCTTATCTATCATCAAAATTGATGCGAGGGAGGAATAATGAACAGAAAAGATAGAAACAAAAAAAGAATCAAGGAAATACAAAAAGGACAAAAAGAGCGCAAGGAAACAAACAAAATCCGCCAGGAGGAAATCAAAAAGGTGAGATTGAAACGGGAGGAAGAAACAAAAGAAAAGCTCATTATACTTTCTGAAAAAAGAAATCTAGAACCGCCTTCTCAGCCAGGAATAGCCAAGATGTTATCCGCGTCCGACACTCCCTGCCTTAAGCTGTATGGGAAAATTCTGGATGAGCTATTTGATCCGGAAAAATTAAGAAGATTTTTCGAAACCGGGATTATTCGCGTTGGCGAAGTAACATATCTAAGATTTCCTGAAGAAAATCCCGAAGACAAGTAGGTCAATAGACCTACTTCTTTTTTTATTCTTTGTTTTTGCAGCAAACGCAATAATTCTTATTAAATGAAATATTTTGTTAAGAATAAGTCTATTAATAGCATAAGGCGTTTTAATGAAGATGCCTACCTAGCCTGGAGAAAAAGGAAGGCAGATATAGGGAATTAGACCCAACCTCACCTCCATTACCCCTAATCTTTACTGCTTTCCTTCTCCAGGCGTTTCTTATTAGATCAAAAGACAATCCGAGGAAAACGCAATAATTTTAATATAGATTCAAAATCTTCCATAGGAGGCGTAGAATGAAAATATTTCTTACATTGCTAAGAAAGTTTATCGACGCTACTGGCACATTTTTGGATATCTTTTCAAACCACTATAACGCCCGGGAATCCTTCTTTGGAAAAAATGTAAAACACAGATAATCCTACTGGCAACCCTCAAGGGACCGAAAAATCGGTCCCGATTTTTTTTAAAAATTTATTTATCTTCAAAAATCTGATAGAATTAATAAATGGCTAAAAATATCTTAAAATATTCCCTGATTTTCCTTTCGGTGGTGTTTTCTTTTCTTTCTTGGCAAAGAGTGGCAAGCGAAATAAATTCACCTGAAGCGAGCAATTGGCTTTGGCCGATAATTTTCTTCACCTTATTTTTCATAACTTTTTATCTGGCCACTATTTTCATAAAACAAAAATACATTCTGAATCTTCTGGCGCTTGCTTGCCTTTCCTTGAGCTTTATTTTTGTTCCCAATCTCTGGCATCTTATCGGCGTTCTATTTGGTTTTCTTTTGGCCTCAATCGGAATATTTCATATTCAGAGAGATCTTAAACTAAATATAAAAGTAAATCTGGGAAAAACTCTTACCACCGGAAAGCAATTTTTGATTCTGGGATTTGCCATTGTTCTTTCTAGCCAATATTTTCTTACTGTGAATAAAAAGGATTTTGAAGAAATAATCCCGAGGTTTTCGGAAAACAGATATTCAAATCTGCTAACCTCGAAAATTCTTTCAACCATCAATCCGGAATTCGAAAAAATCTCTACTAGCGAAATCACTCTCGATGAATTCATAATTGAATCGCAGAAAAGCCAGTTTGGTTCCGATAATATTTCAATGCTTTCAGATCAGGAAATTGAAAATTCCCTAAGCGGCATCGGAGACAGGATGCCTCCAGGCCAGAAAGAAGAGCTGAGGAAAGAAGTTAAAGATAACTTATCCGAAGTCAATACTCAGCTTTTGGAGGGCAGCGGGAAAAGGATTATTGAGGAAGTTAGGAAAAAATTCTCAGCTTTAGTCGGAAGCGAACTTACCGGACAGGAAAAATTCTCCGAAGTTTTGAATAATATCATAAACCGAAAAGTCACTGACTACTTGAAACCGGAAATACGCGACAAAAATAGCATCTCGCTTCTTCCTCCCATTTTGACAATTATTCTCTTCCTGACCATCGTTCCGCTGGGATCATTGCTTAATATTTTCTGGATGCCTATTTGCAGATTAATTTTTTGGATTCTTATTAAATCCAAAATAATAACCATAAATAAGGTTTCGGCTATGGTTGAAATATTAGAATAGCAAAGGCTTTCAGGTATATAATTAGCAGTCAGCAGTCCTGATTGCTAATTTTTATTTCGTGTGATAGAATATTTTTATGGCAAATGACTATTACAAAATTTTAGGCGTCGAGCGAGGCGCAAATGACGATGAAATCAAGAAGGCTTACCGAAAATTAGCCCATAAATTTCATCCGGATAAATCCGGCGGAGATGAGGCAAAATTCAAGGAAATCAATGAGGCTTACCAAGTGCTCTCAGATAAATCCAAACGCCAGCAATACGACCAATTCGGGCAGACATTCGAGCAAGCTCAGGCTGGCGGACAAGGACAAGGCTTTGGAGGATTTTCCGCCCAAGGCGGATCAGCCTCGGGCTGGGATTTTTCTAATTTTGACGTTGGCGATTTTGGTTTTGAAGATATTTTTTCCAATATTTTTGGCGGCGGAGGCGGAAGAAGAAGATCAAGAAAAAAAGCCGGGAAAGATATCCAGGTTGACGCCGAAATTTCCTTTGAGGAAATGGTAAGAGGAGCAAAAAGGACAGTTGATATTTATAAAAAAATTGTCTGCAACCGATGTCATGGAACCGGAGGAGAACCCGGAGCCAAAAAAGACACTTGTCCAACTTGCCACGGAAGCGGACAAGTTCGAAGAACGATGCAAAGTTTCCTGGGAAGTTTTTCGCAGGTTTCCACTTGTCCGACTTGCCAGGGAGCAGGAGAAACATATTCCGAAAAATGCAAAAAATGCGGAGGAGATGGAAGAGTGAAAGAAGAAGAAAGCATTGAAATAGAAATCCCAGCCGGGATACAAGACGGGCAGACGCTTTCTATGGAAGGATACGGAGAGGCCGGAGAAAAAGGCGCGCCAAGCGGAAGCTTGTATGTCAATATCCATGTTTCGCCTCATTCAAAATTCAAAAGAGAGAAAAATAATATTATTTCCAGCGAACATATCACTTTTCCTCAAGCAGTTTTAGGGGACAAAATTAATGTTGACACGATAGATGGACAGCTCAAGATGAAAATTCCCGCCGGCACCCAATCAGGAGAAATTTTCAAAATTAAAGGAGAAGGTGTTCCATCTTTAGATAGGCGAGGTCGAGGCGACCATTTGGTCAAAATCATCGTTGACATCCCAAAACGATTAAGCCGAAAGCAAAAAGAACTCATTGAAAAATTGAAAGAGATTGAATAGATTTGACTAATATCCAGAAAAAGGTATACTAGCAAGTCAAGCATAAACCAAACAAGGAGGATGTTATGATTAGAATATCTGCTTTTTTTCTTTCTCGTTATGGCAACGTATTCGGGTATGCGGGCGTTATCAGCTTTCTCTTAGCTACGACCATGGCTACCTCGCCCATAACGCTTCAAGATGCAAGTATCCGAGGATTAGTCATTTTTGCCCTGTTGACCATCTTCTTCATTTGCTTTCTCTGTCTGATGGCCATAGTCACTTACCAAGAGAAAGAGGAACAGTAGCCAAGCAATCCCATACTAGGCTCGACCAGATTATCAGGTCGAGTCGTTTTTTTATTTTCTTCAAAAATGATGTATAATTAAAAATATGAATCTCGAAAAACTTTTTAATCCCCAGTCAATCGCGATTGTTGGCGCGACAGATGAAGACGGAAAGGTTGGAACAGCAGTTTGTAATAATATTTTAAACCTTGGCTATGAAGGCAAAGTTTTTTTGGTAAATCCAAAACATGAAAAGCTATTTCAGCACGAATGCTATCCTAATCTTGAAGCCATCCGGGAACCAATTGACCTGGCAATAATCGTCATTCCTGCCAAATTTGTCAGCCAAGTTATCCAAGAAGGTAGGGAATTGGTGAAAAATTTTGTCATAATTTCCGCTGGGTTTTCCGAAACCTCCGAGGAAGGAAAAAAGTTTGAACAGGAAATTCTGGAAATTGCTAAAGAAAAAAACTTGAATATTTTAGGACCGAACTGTCTCGGCTTTATTATCCCAAAATTAAAATTAAACGCTTCCTTCGGAGGAGGAATGCCCAAAAGCGGAAATATCTCTTTCGTTTCCCAATCCGGAGCTTTGATCAGCGCTGTTTTGGATATTTCCAAAAGCGAGGATTTTGGATTTTCCAATATCATCTCCATTGGAAACAAGATGCAAATTGATGAAAGTAATCTTTTTGAATATCTGGAGCAGGATTCAGAAACAAAAGTAGTTGGAATGTATTTGGAAGGAATTAAAGATGGAAAAAAATTCAGGGAACTGGCGGAAAAAATTTCCAAATCCAAGCCGGTAGTAATTCTCAAGGCCG
Organism: uncultured Bdellovibrionales bacterium; assembly: GCA_964641975.1. Lineage (GTDB taxonomy): Bacteria > Patescibacteriota > Minisyncoccia > Moranbacterales > JAKLHP01 > JAKLHP01. The sequence continues at coordinate 6,699 of CAZXKY010000033.1, forward strand.
GGAAAACAGAAAAATCCCAAAAAGCCATCTCATCCCACACAGGAGCTTTGGCTGGAAGTGAAAAAATAATAAAAGCGCTTTTCAAGAAAACCGGAATCATTGAAGCTCCCAGCTTTTCTGAATTTCTGAATCTTGTGAAATTAATTTCGCTTAGCAATGCCTCATCTGACAAAAAATTTTCCATAATAACCAACGCCGGTGGTCCGGGAGTGCTCACGACTGACAATTTTTCTGGAAAGAAAATAGAAATTGCTGAAATAAGTGAAAAGATAAAAGAAAAACTTCGAGAATTTCTACCTCAAGCATCTTCTGTGGAAAATCCGATTGATCTCTTGGGAGATGCCCAGGAAGACAGATACGAAAAAACGCTCGAAACAATCGATAAAGAAAGCCTAGGTGGAATTATCTGCGTTTTGACTCCCCAGGAAAATACTCCGGAGGAAAAAATAGCCAAGAAAATAATAGAGTTCAAAGATAAGACCCAAAAAACAATCACTGCCATATTTTTAGGAGGAGAAAAAATCAAAAAATCAGTAGACTTACTCAAGAAATCGGGAATTCCCACTTTCGACTTTCCAGAAGAAGCTATCGGGTCTTTGAATAAGTATTACCAATGGGAAGAAAGGAAAAATAAGGTTGAAATAAAAAGAGCCGAAGCGAAAAAGAATTCAGAGCGCACCCAGAAAACTTTGGAAATCATCAAACAAGCCAAATCGGAAAATAGAACTGCCTTGTATTTCAGAGAATCCGCCAGAGTTATGGAATTATATGGAATTAAGACGGTTGATTTCCAGGAAATCAATACCAGCGAGGCATTGGAAATTGATTTTCCAATGGTTATGAAAGTGGACAGCGACAAGGTTCTCCATAAAACCGACAAGCAAGGACTGATTTTGAATATAAAGAATGAGGATGAATTCCGAGAAGCCTACCAAAAAATGTCCGATAATTTCCCCAAAGAAAAAATTATCATCCAGCCGATGCAGGAAGTGAAAACCGAGCTTATTCTGGGAATCAAAAAAGATGAAACCGTCGGTCCGGTTGTTGTCTTTGGGCTAGGTGGAATTTATACTGAAATTTTCAAGATGGTAGATTTTTTGATTCCGCCGACAAGCCCCCAAGAAATACAAGGAATCATAATAGAAAGCCCAATAAGATTTCTATTTCAAGAAAACAGAGGACAAAATGCCTATAATCTTAAAGAAATTTGCGAAATCTTATTCAAGTTGTCCTTACTAGCCCAAGAAATAGAGGAAATAAAAGTTAATATAGTTTCAGATAAAGAAACAAATCAGT
>CAZXKY010000034.1:0-7588 GCA_964641975.1 uncultured Bdellovibrionales bacterium
ATCCAAAAGGATTTCATTTGGACGATGGGGAAATATACAGTTGCCGGATTTGCAGGGAGAGTATTTCCAATGGGCGGACTTGGTGGGATGAGGGCGGTATAAAGTGCCTTCATTGCCAAAAAGCCTTAGATAAAAAAATAATCCCAAAAAGTGTTTGCAAAAATGATAAGTCTTGGTATGCAACTTGGGAATTCGATTACTATTTCAAAATAAAATCCCCGACAGTCAGGAAGCTTGTCAGACAGGGAAAACTAAAATCTCGGATAATCCCGAATATCAACGGAGGCGAGCATTTCGAGTTATTCCTCATTAAAGATAATATCGGCGTTCTTCCCGAAAAGCCGGAAAGCTATTTAGTTAAAGATGAACAGAACAGAGTTCACGTGGAATATAAACCAGTTAAGTTACCTGAATTTATGTGTTCAGACAAAAAATATGATAAAAAAGAAGGCAAAAAAGACAAGAAAAATTAGAAAGAAAAAACTTCGTCGCTTTACCCCGTTGGAGCAACAAAACATCCGCGATCTTGCTGATCTTCTGGGAAATTTTCTTCCAGCTACATCTCGCGGTGATTATTGTCTACAAAAAATTGCAACCAAGATTCGCCTTGGAAAATATTTTGATTTAAAACTTGGAAACAAAAAGAAGCAATTTAATTATTTCATCCAGCAGGTCTATGGCCGTCACAAGGTCAAGTTTAAAACTCTAGTGAATAATATCTTGGCTGAAGCGGTCGAGTGGAGACGTAATCAGGGTAGACCGATTTTGAGACAGGAAGTGGATTCCCTAAAAGGTAAATTATACGCTCTGGGCATCGATCTTCGAAAGGAAATAGATGCTCTAAATTTGCCTGTCGATCGTCCTAAAATTACACCCCCGCCTGTGCCGGTCAAGCAGACATTGGAGAAGATAGGGCTTCATCCATTATTGTTAGATAAAGCTTTCCCGTTGTTTCGCGATGGGTATCTCAATGAATCCGTGCGTAAGTCAGGAGAAATACTAGAGACTTTTATAATAAGAAGTTCTGGGATCAAAGGAAAATATGGCAGGGATTTGGCGGCCAATGCATTCAATGCTTCGAATCCTGTGATAAATATCTCCGGATACCATAATAGTGATACGCTTAATCCTACTGATGAAAAGGAGGGATTCATGTATCTGTGTATGGGAGCGATGCATTGGTGTAAGAACATTATGGGCCACAACGATGTGGATCAACTATCTCCGGCTGATGCAGCTTCACGCATAATTATGATCAGTCATCTTCTTGAGGTTGCTGAAAGCCAGTTTAATAAGGCAACTTCAGAATAAGACAGACGACTGTCTTATTTCCCAAAACAAGACAATGGCTGTATCGTGTCTCATTTGTCTCATTTGATTCCTAAAGATGCGACCGAGGAGCCTCAAATCCCGCGCATGGACGAATCGTCAAAAAAGCCTTACAATTCCCTATAGTTAAAAGTTCTAGACCGATGATGCCCGCATTTTCAAAAAAGCCATTTCTGGCTTTTTATTTTTTCCATTCTGTTTTTTTCTAATTAGGCCAAGGGTAAGTGTATAGTGAACTGGGAGCCGACGCCCTCGGTGCTTTCTACCGTAATATCTCCGTCCATCTTTTTCGACAGTCCTCTGGCAATCCAGAGTCCGAGACCAGTTCCGCTCACCGATTTGGTTTTGTCGTTTTTGATCCGATAAAATTTCTGAAACAGATTTACTAAATTTTCTTCTGAAATTCCCATTCCCGTGTCATTAACGCTGACTAATAATTCTTCCCCCTTAACTTCCGTTTTTATTTCTATTTTTCCTTGCTCGGTATATTTTATGGCATTGCCGATGAGATTGACCAGGATTTGTCCCAATCTTTTTTTGTCGGCTCTTATCTGGATATCCGGGCAGGGAAGACATGCAAGAGACAAATTCTTCTTTTTCGCCTGAAATTTCATTTCATCAACGGATTTGTGGATTATTTCTTTTGGATTGAAGATTGAAATTTTGAAAGGAATGCGATTTCCTTCGAGCTTCGATATTTCCAAAATATCATTTATAAGAGCATTGAGCCTGTCGACAGAAATTTCCATATTTTTTAGATATTTCTGGCTTTCTTCGTCTAGTTTTCCTTCATTATGCTCGCCGAGAAGCTCCACATAGCCTTTTATTGCCGTAAGAGGCGATCTTAGCTCATGGCTTGCTAAAGAAATGAAGTTATCTTTCATCTTGTCCATTTCTCTGATTCCATAGGAGTTTAGGATCCGAAGCATCCGATTTTTTATGATTGCTATTATTCTTGATATGAATCTTTTCATTTTGGTTTTTGCAAAATAAAAAATGCCGTTTTCAAGCAATTTTTCACTTTGTATTTAATTTTTTAGCTTAACTATTTTAGCACATTTTTTGATTTTTGTAATTAGTTAAATTTTTTCAGAATAAAAAATCAGGTAAAATTAATTCGCCTGATTATCAAAAAAGACAGATTAAAAATCTACGCCAGAGGCAAATGAAGAGTGAAGTGTGATCCGACTCCTTCGATACTTTCAACGCTGATATCTCCATTCATTTTTTTAGCCAGTTCTCTTGTGATCCACAATCCCAATCCTGTTCCTATTGCAGACTTAGTTTCCTCATTTTTTATTCGATAAAATTTTTGGAAAAGATTCTTCATATTCTCAGCTGAAATTCCAACTCCAGTGTCAGCTATGGTAACAAGAAATTCTTTTTCTTTTGTCTCCGTCAGGACTTCAATTTTTCCCTTAATGGTATATTTCATGGCATTGCTCAAAAGATTGATCAGAATCTGTTCCAGCCGGTCTTTGTCGGCCTTGATTTCAGGAAGAACAGAAGCGGAATATTCCAACGCCAATCCTTTTTGCTCGGCTTGCAATCGCATTCCTTCAACTGATTTTTGAATGATAGCTTGGGGATTAAAAGATGTGATTTCAAAAGGAATCCGGTTGCCTTCCAATTTGGATATCTCGAGGACATCTTCTACTAACACGTCCAACCTTTCAACGGATATTTTGATATTTTTCATATGTTGTTCATTTTCAGGATTTTTGTTTTCATCGGCCAGGTCCAAATATCCCTTGATGGCAGTGAGGGGGGAGCGAAGTTCATGGCTAGCCATGGAAATGAAATCATCTTTCATCTTGTCTACTTCTTTCATTTTGGAAACAGCAAAAGCATAGCCGAATAATCGGGAGTTATTAATCACTAGAAGCAGAACAGCAAAAATGGTAATGAATAAAACGAAGTAAGATCTATTGATGGTTGAATCTATTAGCTGGTCCGACAAGTCGAGGGAGACAGCCATGGAAACCAATCCTATTTTTTCTCCTGTTTCATTGTTTAAAATCTTGGTTATTTTCCAAACTCGGCTTTGTCCGTCAGTTCCCAGAAAAGCAATTCCTTCATTTTGGTTCCAGGCAAGAATGTTCTGAATTTCAGCCGTATCTTTTCCAATAGCTTCTTCTTCGCTGGAAGCGATAACTTTGAAACTTTCCTTCTCTGGATCTCTGGTCAAGAATTCAAATTGGCGGATCTCTTCGTTTTTGGCCATTGTCCTGGAAATCAGATTATTGAGTTTGTCTGAATCCTCTGAATAGTTTTGCGTTGCCAGGTTGGCAATATCTTCGGCTAAAACGACTTTGGAATGGTTAATCGTGTCTATGTTTTTCTGAAAAAGTTTGAGGATATAGAAAGTGTTGAGAAATATGGCAAGGGGAATGAGAAACAAAAGAATCATCGAATATATTATTCCCGGGTTGTTTTTTGCAAATGTGGCACCTTTGGAAAATAATTCTTTCATAGGGTAATTTATTGTAATTGTTCCGGATCTTTTTTGTTGGTGGCTATTTTAAATCCGATGAATGTAATGGAAATCAAGAGAGCGATTCCAGCCATAATCATTCCTATTATCAGATATGATGCTTGTCGGTTTTCAGCGGGAGAGGAAACTTCCGAAGCTGAACTAATGGGAACAATATTAACAGCCGATGCCTTTTTGACAAAAAACAAAGGTTCACTTTTAGCGGTTATTTTTCCCGTATTGTCGGTTACCGCAACGTAAACTTGATGCTGTCCATCATCAATGTTCTTGTCCAAAGTGTATGACCAACTGCCGCTTTTGTCGGTTTTAACCGTTAGGATGATTGGAGAGCTGAAGATGTATATATTTACGAAACTGGAAGGCAATCCTTTTCCTCTCATGGTTATTCCTGTTTTGTCAGAACTTATTTCCGTTGAGACAACATCTAAAATTTTATAAATGTCAGCTTGCACCTGCCCGTTCTCTTTGGGGCTTTCAAATTGCATTTTGTCATCAGCATGTCCTGGGGAATATTTCAGGGGATCAAATCCATTTTTCACCTCATCTCCGTCAGAATATCCATCTGTATCAGTATCGGAAACGACAGGGTTGGTGCTAAGTCGGAACTCTTCGAAATTGACTAGTTCATCCTGGTCCGGGTCGGCCTGTGATCCGCATTGGCTTTTATTTTTGCATGAGGTGACATCGAAGTATTTGCTCAGCCATTCTGAACTCAACATAGAATCTAAAAATTCATCCACATCTTTTTGCATGGAATCGCTGCTGGTTAAATTTACTTCTTTTTCCCAATCATCAATGTCTTTCTGTGTGATAGCTTTTGAGTTTTTCGAATTGGAATTATCGATGTTTATTTTTACTTTGCTGGTTTCAAATTCTCCAAAAGGATTTTTTATTTTAGCCGAAAGATAATAAACTCCGTCAGGAATATTTTTGGAAGAAAAAGAAATTGACCAATTATCGCCATCTAATTTTTTAGCCTGGCTTGTCAGGATAGGCACACTAGAATTTGCCTTGGTCAAGATAATTTCAATGGCATCGGAGTAGGGAACATTTACCTTGATATCCAAGGCTCCTTTTATTGTGGAACCAGGCTTAATGTTAATGAAAGAAAAAGTTTTTTCGGATGTTGCATTTTCCTCGGCTGAAACATTAAAAGCGAAAGACGGGCTTAATAATGAAAAAGCGAAGATAAAAAACATCCCCCTCATTGCGTAATTTTTTTTAGAAGTCATTTTTTTTGTGTTAGTTAATTTTACTATATTTTAACACAAATATCTGTTTTTGTAATCAAGTAAATTTTATTTCTGGACTTATCTTTAAAAATGGCTTAAAATGCCTTATATTTGGGAAATGACAAGAATGGAGAAAATCATCTTCCAATTGAAATTTTTTCGATTCCCGATTGTTATAACTAAAGCATATTAATTTCTTCTAATAATGAATTCAGCTGTTGGGGATATTAAAGACCGAATCAACATCGTTGATTTGATTGGGGAATATGTTCGTACTCAAAAAGCAGGCGCTAACTGGAAGGCGCTTTGCCCTTTTCATCATGAAAAGAGCCCTTCATTTATGATAAATGAAGAGAAGCAGATCTGGCATTGTTTTGGATGTGGAAAAGGCGGAGACGCGTTTGGGTTTCTGATGGAAATAGAAGGCATTGACTTCAAGGAGGCGCTCAAGATTTTGGCCGAAAAAACCGGAGTAGAACTTCCTCGGTTTAGCAGGAGCCAGCCGGAGTTTGTTGATGACAAAAAGAAAACATTGGAAATTTTGGAATTAGCGGTGAAGTTTTATGAAAAACAGCTTTGGGACGGAATGGGAAAAGACAAAATATTGGATTATTTGCGGGAAAGAGGATTGAATGACCAAGCAATAAGAGATTTTAGGTTGGGATATGCGCCAAATGGATGGGACAATCTGCTCAAGTTCCTTATGAATAGAGGATATAGTACAAATGATATTGCAAAAACTGGATTATTGGTTGCCAAGAATGAAGCTCGAGGCAACGGTTTCTATGACAGATTTAGAGACAGAATAACCTTTCCGGTTATGGATGTGATGGGAAAAGCGGTTGGTTTTTCTGCTCGGGTCGCTCCCGGAGGAGATGAATCCCAAGCAAAATATGTTAATACTCCGGAAACATCGGTGTATCACAAGAGCAAGATTCTTTACGGGCTTAATATGGCTAAACAGGAAATAAAAAGTCAGAATTCCGCTATAATTGTGGAGGGCAATATGGACGTGATTGCCTCTCATCAGGCAGGAATAAAAAACACGATAGCTGTTTCCGGAACTGCTCTCACGCCGGAACAAGTCGATATTTTAAAAAGATATGCCAGTAAGATAAAGATGCTTTTCGATATGGATGGCGCCGGAGAAAAAGCCACCCAGAGAAGCGCGGAGATATGTTTCCAAAAAGATATCAATGTTTCCGTAATAACGCTTCCTGAAGGAAAAGACGCTGCCGAATTAGTCCAGAAAGATCCAAAAAAATTCATTGAGGCTTCGGAGAAAGCTGCTCCGATAATGGAATATTTCTTTCAGCAATTTTTCAGGAAATATGATGGCAATAAGATAGAGGACAAAAAGATAATTGCTGCCGAGCTTTTGAATATAATCAGAAATTTTGGAAATGCCATTGAAAAAAATTATTGGATCAGAAAATTATCCCAAAAACTGGATGTCAGCGAGAATGTTCTCGTGGATATTTTGAAGAAAACGGAAACAAGAGATGTGAGGCAGCCGGAAGAAAATCTCAAAAAAGAAAAAGTTTCCAAAAAAAGAATCGAAGTGCTTTTGGAAAAAATAGCGGGACTTATACTGAATAGCAAGATTCTTTGGGAAAAAATTTCAAATGACACCCAAGAAAAATATTATTTTTCCGAAAACAAAAAATTTCTTCCTATTTTTGAAAAAGGGCGTGAAGTCGGGTATAAGTTTGAAAATCTAATTTCTTCCCTGGAAAATAAAGAAGAATGTGATTTTCTGCAAAAAGTATATTTTGATACCAAATATTCTAACACGGAAAACGGACCAATGGAAAATGACCTTTCTGATTCAGAAGAACAGGTGGAATATTGCTTCAATGAACTCAAAAAGGAAATTGGCAAAGATCGGCTCGGGGTTCTTTTGAATGATATCCGAAAAGCGGAAGAAAACGGAGATAAAGAAGGAAAAAATTTATTAATAAATGAGTTTAATAAGTTATCACAAGAAATAAAGTAATTCCTACAAATCTACAAATCATCTACAAATTCACAAGATTTGTATTCGATTTGTAGATTAGTGGCGAGAACATTATGAAGAAGAAACAAACTAAGAAAAAAAAGGAAAACAAGAAAAAAGTTCCAAAGAAAATTGGAAAAAAGGTTTTGCGCAAAAAAACCAAAATTTCCCAAAAGTCTACTAGAAAAAAGTCCACTAAGGGCAAATCCGCTTCTGCTAAAAAAGTTAAAAAAGCCAAGAAAGCTCCAAGAAAAGCAAAAAAACCAAAGTCTCTAGGAAAGAAATTCAAGAAGATAAAATTTTCAGCTAAACCTTCTGATGAAATCTCCGAAGAGGAAACAAGAGAGTTTTTGATAAAAGAGCTTTTGGCGAGAGGAAAGCAGAGAGGATTTGTTACAGAAGATGAAATTATTCACATTTTACCCGAGGTAGAAAAAGACATTGATCATCTGGAAAACCTGTATGAAAAATTGGAAACGACCGGAATAAAGATATTGAATTCGGAGGAAGGAATGCTTCGAATTGATACCAACAGGG
>CAZXKY010000035.1:0-7265 GCA_964641975.1 uncultured Bdellovibrionales bacterium
TAGCGGGGTGGAGCAGTCTGGCAGCTCGCGTGGCTCATAACCACGAGGTCGTAGGTTCAAATCCTACCCCCGCAACAATCTTGAGCGTAAAGTGAAAATTGAATATAGGTGACAGATATATTTTGTTTTTCACTTTACGTTTTTTATTTATAATGATCAAAGAATAGGCCGGGGTAGCTCAGTTTATGTGTAATGTGGGATTCACCCCCTCACCAAAATGCCGGCGTAGCTCAGTTGGTTAGAGCGTGGGACTCATAAGCCCAAGGTCAGTGGTTCAACTCCACTCGCCGGTACGGCATTTTGGTGAGGGGCGAGTAAGCCCAGGGTCGTGAGTTCAACTCTCACCCCCGGTACAGTTGTAATATAAAATGGGGGCGTAGCTCAGTTGGTTAGAGCGTCTGCCTGTCACGCAGAAGGTCGAGGGTTCGAGCCCCTTCGTCCCCGCCATAAAAAAGCAAGCTCGATAGCCTGCTTTTTATATTTGCATATTTGCAATTTATGCTATAATTTATTGTATTAATTAATAAGTAATTATTTATAAAGCTTGATTGATTGTAGTTTTTCTCTAAGAAGAAAATGGTCCCATTTTCATTAAAAAATATTATGGGATGAAAGACTAAGCAGTTGATCAATAACTTTAAAAATAGTGAAGAAAAAACATTGTAATTTCGGTCTTCATCTTATGATTGATGGATACCAAGGAAATCAGAAGAAGCTAAATAACAAAAAGTTGGTGGAGAAGATGCTTAGCGATCTTCCTAAAAAATTAAAAATGCACATAGTGATGGGTCCGGTGGTGAGGTTCATTGAAGGCAATGATAAAAAGGATCCCGGAGGATATTCAGGATTTGTGGTAATAGCTGAATCGCATATTAGCATTCATACTTTTCCTGCTAGAAAGTTTGTAAGTGCGGATGTCTATACTTGTACCGATCAGCTTAACAAAAGTTTTATTCTAAAATATTTCAAAAAAGCGTTTGATTTGAAAGAGATGGAGATTAATTTTGTAAAAAGAGGAACAAAATATCCTATAGCCGATTTATAGCTAAATGAATTAGACAGTTTGAATATTGATTTGGGGTTATCTTTTTCCTTGAATGAAGTAAATTTCAATTGTTTTTTTCTTCTCACACCAAAAAGATAAACAATATTCTGGAATATTACAAAACGGGTAAATAAAGTGCCCGTTTTTTGGCTTTATTGCGAGCATTTTTGATATGGGGCAAGCTTGCCAAAATGATAAAAATGCGGTAAAATGGACAAGTAGTATGTGAATATAAAAACAAAAAAATGACCTTAAAATCATATCTTTGGGGAATGCGTTTTAGCGCTATTTTGGCTTTTGTCGCCTGGGCGCTAGTGTTATTTTATATCGATCCGACAAAAGGAGGAGTGCCAGTGAAAATTATTTTTTATTTTACTTTCTTTCTTTTTCTTTCGGCAATTTTTGTTTTGATGCTTTCCTGGGCAAGAAGAAAGGTTGGACGTAAAGAAGCTGTTTTTTCTGATTTGGGAGTAAGTTTCAGGGAAGGAATGCTGCTGGCTCTTCTTGTTATCGCACTTCTTGTTTTACAGAGTTTCAGAGTTTTGGTCTGGTGGGATGGGCTTCTGGTGGTAGCAGGAATATTTCTGATAGAACTGTATTTTCTTACCAAATAACTTTTTGAAAAATTATTTTTAGCGAATTAATTGTTGAATTATCAATATATGACTAAAGACAAAATCGAAAAAGCGAAAAATGAATATGGTGCGAAATCTATCCAGGTGTTGGAAGGATTGGAACCTGTTCGAAAGCGTCCAGGTATGTATATTGGAGGAACTTCACTCGAAGGCCTTCATCATTTGGTTTGGGAAGTAGTGAATAATTCCATCGATGAAGCGATGGCGGGGCATTGCAGTGAAGTTGGGATAAAACTTTTACCGGGAGAAATTGTTGAAGTGACTGATAATGGTCGCGGAATCCCGGTCGATATTCATCCACAAACCAAGAAATCGGCCCTGGAAACGGTTCTTACTGTTCTCCATGCTGGAGGAAAATTCGGCGGAAACGGATATAAGATTTCTGGAGGACTCCATGGTGTTGGAGTTTCAGTAGTTAATGCTCTTTCCGTTTGGACAAAAGCTGAAATTCATCGTGAAGGAAAAGTTTGGGTCCAGGAATATAAAAGAGGAAAGCCGCAAGCTACAGTAAAAGCAATCGGAAAGACTGATCGCACAGGGACCATCATTACTTTTCAGCCTGATCCTGAAATATTCCCTGAAATAAAATTCAGCTGGGATAAGATCTTGGATTATATTCGTCAGCAAGCCTATCTTACTAAAGGAGTGAAGATAACTATCGATGATCTCCGGGAGGTTTCCAGTAAAGGAGAAGAATATAAAGCAAAAAAATATGGATTTTTCTTTGATGGAGGAATAGTTTCTTTTGTTAGATTTTTGAACAGGGGAAAGAATGTTAAAAACGAGCTTCCGGTCTACATCGAAAAAACAGTCGGTGATACTTACGTTGAAGTTTCATTGCAATACACTGACGGATTCAAGGAACATCTTTTTTCTTTCGCAAACAATATTTTTACAGTCGAGGGCGGAATGCATGTAACCGGATTTAATGCGGCGCTTACCCGTGTGCTTAATGACTATGCCAAGAAAAACAATCTGCTCAAAGAAAAAGACGGAAGTTTCACAGCGGAAGATGTGCACGAAGGACTTACTGCAGTAATTAGCGTAAAGCTTCGCAATCCCCAATTTGAAGGACAGACGAAGTCAAAACTGGGAAATGGAGAAATTCGCGGAATAGTTTCCAGTATTACAGGCGAGGGACTTTCTGAATTTCTGGAAAATCATCCAAATAATGCCAAAGCGATAATTGAAAAATGTCTTTTGACTGCCAAAGCTAGAATTGCGGCACGCGCGGCAAAAGATGCAGTAATTCGAAAGGGAGCGCTCGAGGGAATGACTCTCCCGGGAAAGTTGGCTGATTGCACTTCTAAAGATAAAGAAAAATCTGAATTATACATTGTTGAGGGAGATTCGGCAGGAGGCAGCGCCAAACAAGGTCGGGACAGGATGTTTCAAGCTATTCTTCCGCTTCGTGGAAAATTGGTCAATGTGGAAAAAACCAGCTTGGATAAAATTGTAAAATCTGACACCTTGAAACCGATTATTATTGCTCTTGGAGCTGGAATCGGAGATAGTCTTGATATTTCCCGACTTCGCTACGGAAAGATTATTATTATGGCCGATGCCGATGTTGATGGATCGCACATTCGAACGCTTCTTCTGACACTTTTCTATCGCTATTTTGAAAAATTAATAACTGAAGGCCACATTTACATTGCTTGTCCTCCCTTATATCAGCTCAAAAAGGGAAAAGATGTTAGATACGCTTATACTGATGAGCAAAGAGATAAGATAATTGAAGAAATGTCCGCCAAAGGCGGATCCGCCGCTGGCGGAAAAAATTTAAAGTCCAAAGCCATGGTTAAAGAGGATGTTAATGGAGATGAAGACAGAACAATTGAAACTGACACCAATGAGGGCGGAGAAAAAATTGCCGGAATAAACATCCAGCGCTATAAAGGTCTTGGAGAAATGAATCCTCAACAGCTTTGGGAAACCACTATGGATCCTGCAACACGAAGGATGCTCAGGGTGGAGCTTAACGATGCTGAAGAAGCGGACAGAATTTTTGACATCTTGATGGGTTCCGATGTGGAGCCAAGAAAACGTTTCATTCAGACTCACGCTAAGAGCGTGAAAAATCTCGATGTTTAGTGTATAATAATAGTGTATGGAAAAGATAGTGATGTATACGGACGGCGGGTCGAGGAATAATCCCGGACCGGCCGGTATCGGAGTTTACGTTGAAACACTCCACAAACAATTTGGGCATTATATTGGCGAAAAGACCAACAATGAGGCTGAATATGAAGCGGTGATTTTTGGACTGAAAAAAATAAAACAGTTAGTCGGAAAAAATAAATTAAAAAATCTAGAGATAGAAACATTTCTCGATAGCGAACTAGTGGAAAGGCAGCTTAATCATATTTACAAAATAAAAGAAGAAAATATCCAAAAACTGTTTATCGAAGTGTGGAATCTGATGTTGGATTTCGGATCGGTAAAGTTTAATCATATTCCAAGGGAAAAAAATAAAATTGCGGATAAATTAGTTAATCAAGCACTAGATGAGAAAGAGCGTCAAGCCAAGCTCATTTAACTTTTATTTATGAAAAAGTGGAAAAAGCGAGTAATTTGGATAGTTGTTATTTTAGCTGCTGTTGCCGGCGGTTTTTTTTACTTTACCTCTAAAAAAACCAAAACAACTTATACGACCGAAGAAGCCAAAAGAATTGATGTAAAACAGACAGTTTCAGTAACCGGAACCATCAATCCGGATACCATGATTAACCTTGGTTTTAAAGTAAGCGGAATTGTCAAGGAAATGGGTGTTGATGTTGGCGATACGGTAAAAAAGGGACAACGCTTGGCCAAAGTCGATCCAAGCACTCTTCTTGCTGAACTTGAAGCGTCAAACCAAGATATTGAATATTACGATGAGACTTATGATTTTATGAAGGACAATAAGGACACTTATGAAAAAGAACAGCGAGAGGCTCAAAAAGCTTTAGTCAGAAAGGCTGAAGCTCTCAATCGCGCTGCTCGGATTAAAGTTGGTGAAACCTATATTTATGCTCCGATTTCTGGAACAATTATTAAAAGAAATGCAGATCCCGGAGAAATCGCTATTTATAACTCGACCATCTTGACAGTGGCTGAAGGAGAAATGGAAATTGAAGCTGATGTTCCTGAATCAGACATTATTAAAGTATCTTTGGGCCAAAAAGCGGATATTTCATTTGATGCTTTTCCGGTTGATGTGATATTTGAAGCAGAAATTATTAAGATAGAACCAGCCTCAACGATAATCCAGGATGTGGTTTATTATAAGGTAAAACTCAAGCTTGATAATGTCGATGAAAAAGTTAAGACTGGAATGAGTTGTGATGTTGATATCAAAACAGCCGAAAGAAAGGGCGTTATTGCTATTCCGCTTCGCGCGGTGAAAACCGAAGGCGACAAGAAATATGTCGAGGTTTTGAAGGATGAAAAGAATAGTATTACCGAAAAAGTTTATGTGACCACGGGATTGGAAGTGGATGACGGAATAGTGGAAATAAAATCGGGATTAAATGGTGGAGAAAAGGTGATAACGCTGACTAGCGAAAAATAATTATAATATCCCACGAATCTACAAATATTTTACAAATCTACAAATTTTTTTGAATAATAAATTCTAGATTTGTATATTTGTAGTCGATTTGTAAATTTGTGGGTCTTTTAGTTTTATTTTATGGAAAATGCTATAATAGCTGTTGAAAATCTTTGCAAAACCTATGAAAACGAGGGAGTGAAAACCCAAGCGGTTTGCGGTGTTTCTTTTGAAATTAAAAAAGGAGAGTTCGTTTCAATTATGGGACCTTCTGGGTCAGGAAAATCGACGTTAATGCAAATTCTTGGATTTCTGGATCGTCCAACCGAAGGAAAATATTTTTTTGATGGCGAGGATACGGAAGAATTTTCTGAAGAAAAACTGGCTTATATCCGAAATCAGAAAATCGGTTTTGTTTTTCAGACCTTTAATCTTCTCCCCAGGACGACGGTTTTTGAGAATGTGGAGCTGCCACTTCTTTATGATCACGGCGAAACGAATAAGAAGAAAGCCAAAGATAAAGTTGAGAAAGCACTCAGCTCAGTTTTTATGGGCCATAGAATGAATTATCTTTCTAGCCAGCTTTCCGGAGGTGAAAAGCAAAGAGTAGCCATTGCTAGGGCTTTAGTCAATGACCCGGACATTATTTTTGCCGATGAGCCGACAGGAAATCTTGATTCAAAATCCGGAACTCAAATAATGAAAATTCTCCAAGAACTTAACAATAATGGGCACACGATTATTCTGGTTACCCACGAAACATTTACTGCTCAGCATGCCCAAAGAATTCTTTATGTGAAAGATGGACAGGTTATTGCTGATGACATTGTGAAAGACAGAAAAATTGCTCAGGATGGAGAGCTTTTGAAATAATATTTCGCATACGCAATTCGATGAAACTTTTAAATCCGATCAAGATATCTTACAAAAATCTTACAGCGGCGAAATTCCGCTCTTTTTTGACAATGCTAGGAATTATAATCGGAGTTGGTTCAGTGATTCTTATTATGGCTATTGGACAATCGGCCCAGGAGCTCATACTTGATCAGGTGAAGGGAATTGGCACTAATTTAATTGCAGTTATTCCAGGGGCTTCCAGTGATGACAATAGCCCTCCTCCGGCAGCGATGGGAATTTCCATAACTACCTTTACTTATGAAGATTTGGAAGCGCTCAGGAATCCGAGAAATGTTCCGGAGATAGCGGATGGCGCGGGATATGTTATGGGGTCCGATACGGTTTCCTATAAAGGAACAGAAAAATCGATTTCTTTTACTGGAACTACTGCCAGCTATATCGAAGTGGAAACTGCTGAAATAGAGAAAGGAAGATTTTTTACCAAAGAGGAAGAAACAAATCTTTCAAAAGTGGCAGTGATAGGGAGTAAACTAGCAACGGATTTTTTTGGAAATGATAATCCTTTAGGAAAAACAATAAAGATCAAAGATCAAAATTTTAATGTTATTGGAATGTTTAAAGCGCGCGGTTC
Source organism: uncultured Bdellovibrionales bacterium (assembly GCA_964641975.1). Classification (GTDB taxonomy): domain Bacteria; phylum Patescibacteriota; class Minisyncoccia; order Moranbacterales; family JAKLHP01; genus JAKLHP01. The sequence goes on from CAZXKY010000035.1 coordinate 6,702, forward strand.
AAGTTCCTTTGGAACTTCCAGCCAGGATGACTCGGTTTTTGTTCCGGTTAGAACTGCCCAAAAAATACTTTTGGGAATTAATTATCTATCCTTCGCTCGTCTTAAAGTAAAGAGTCCGGATCTTATCCCTTCAGCAATAGCTAATACGAAAACAACATTGAGAGAGAGGCATCACATTAAAGATATTTCAAAGGATGATTTTTCTGTGCGGGATCAAGCTTCTGCTTTGGAGGCGGTAACCAATATTACCAATATCCTGCGCTACTTTCTGTTGGCAATCGGAACTGTATCTCTTATTGTCGGAGGAGTGGGCATTATGAATGTGATGCTAATTGCGGTTAATCAAAGGGTTCGGGAAGTTGGCCTTCGAAAAGCTATTGGAGCAAGGAATTCGGAAATTATTATCCAGTTTTTAATTGAATCAGCAACGATTTCATCACTGGGCGGGATTATTGGAATAATTATCGGGATATTTCTGGCTTTCATTGCTTCGGTGGTTGTCCAAGCCCTGGGTTATTACTGGCCACTGATTATTTCTGTTCCGTCTATTTTTGTTGCTTTTGG
>CAZXKY010000036.1:0-7151 GCA_964641975.1 uncultured Bdellovibrionales bacterium
CAAAAAATTATGTTTTCCATTGTATATCTCCTTTTTCGTGATATATTTTATGTCTTAAAGAACCACTTATTATACTCCCATTTTGTTATTTTGTCAAGTTTATTGAAGCAAAGATGGGGTCAAAATGACAACAAAAAAACAGTGTTTTATCACTGTCCTTTTATCTTCTTGTAGCCTCAAGGGGAATCGAACCCCTGTTGCCAGGATGAGAACCTGGTGTCCTAGCCGCTAGACGATGAGGCCATACTCAGACAATAAATAATCTATCATTTTATGCTTGATTTATCAAGAAAAAAATTTCAATAAAAAAAGACCTTGTTAGTTGGATTTGGATTCATTTTGAGTTCAAGATGAATTATCCCAAATTTTGAAATCACATTGGATTCCAACTAACAAGGCTTTTGTGAGATATGGCACCTGATGTTCACGACATCATACCTCCTGAAAGAACTTGACCACATGGAACCAACAATGCCCCTCTTTCGTCCCTGTCTCCGAAGCGAAAGCTTTCGACCAAATCGATAAAGTAGCCATCCAGTTCAGACATAACCTCCACCTGCTCCCCGCTATAAGGATCGATTCTCACCACACAATCTTTTATCATGGTGCGCCTCCCATTTTTTGTCGAAAAGCAACTATCTAAAATGAATTTGGTTATCTAAATTTCTTTGTCCTTTTATTCCGGGCTGTTCAGGATCCACGCCTTTTAACTTAATTTTTTTATTAGGATCATATTTTCTCATGTCCTTCAAATGTTCTGCTATTTCATTCCTAGCAACCTTTTCCCTTTGCAGTTCTTCTTCTATCATCCTTAATTCCTCATTTGTTAATGCTCTGGCCATAAAAATAAAAACAGCCTAAAACTAGCTGTTTGAAAAATGCTTTGATTTGAAAAATTGTTTTTTTGTTTTTATAGCAAACATTGTTTTCATAATTCCCTTGCTATATGATTACTTCAAATTATACACCCTTTTTGGCATTTTGTAAAATTGAAACAGTGCATAACTCTGAAGCCGTTTTTTGGATTTTTGAAGAAATCTATGGTCTCAAATAAGGCTTTTTTTGCCAATTTTTCGATTGTCGGCAAAGCAAGCTTTCCGCTTCTTCCGGATTTTCCATTATTTCCTTGACGGCTTTTTCCATCCTTGCTCCCTGAGAACCTTTCGCCAAAACCAGGTCCCCTTCTCTCAAAATCTTTTGAAGCTCCTTTCCCAAACCTTCTGGATCATCAAAGAAGAAAACTTTAACTGAAATTTTTCCTTCCGCTTCTAATTTTTCGGCCGCTTTCTTTATTCTGTCTCCCGAAAGGAAAAAGAGATTTATTCCATCCTGAAAAGCGCGCATCAAAACCTCTTCGTGTCCCTTTTCTGAATCTCCTCCCAATTCCAACATATCTCCAAAGGCGATAATTTTCCTGAGAGCTTTGATATTCTTAACAGTATTAAGCCCTGCAAGCGCCGACTCCGGAGAAGAGTTGTATGTATCATCAATAATAAAACTTCTTCTGAATCCCTTGATTAAATTCATTCTTCCTTGCGGAGAAACGAATTGTTCCATTGATTTTGCAATATCAATAACATTAATCTTAAAAAATATTCCCGTTGATATTGCGCAAAGAGCGGCATAGACCAAATGAGGAGCCAAGATAAAAGGCAACCGGATCGGAATAGTTTTTCCTTCATAATTCAATTTAAAACTGATTCCCTGCGGCTCGAAATTGCTGGAATTGAAATTAAGATCAGAAGCTCTGAGCTGGGCATCGTCTCCAATGCCAAAAAGAGAAATTGGAACTTTTAGCTTGTCTTTGAAAGCAAAAACTCTTTCATCATCCGCATTCAAAATCGCCAATCCATCTTCCGGAAGATTGACAACCAGTTTCCCTTTTTCTTTCAGAATTTGTTCTATGCTTTTGAAAAATTCCAAATGGGTTCCGGAAACATTAGTAATTATTCCGACTGTCGGATGGATAAAAGTCAAAAGATATTCCATATCCCCCGGCCTATCCACTCCCATCTCCAAAACCAAAATTTCCGGATAATTAACGGGAAAGATAAATACTGCCAGCCATTTCAAAAACACTCCCAACCATTTCAAGAAAGACCCGTCCCCGCTTTCTGCTCCGATTATGGTAAGGGGAATACCGATTTCATTATTATAATTTTTCTCATTCTTTCGAACCTTAAATCCCGAAGAAAGCGCGACGAAAATCGCTTCCTTGGTGGAAGTTTTCCCGACTGATCCGGTAATTCCGACAATCTTCGGCTTGTATTTCCACAAAATGGCTTTCGCCATAAACCGAAGAATCTTTTCAAGATAAATTATTTTTTGGGGTTTCATTGTTGATAATCTTAATAGCTGCTTCCTGCATTATTCGTATCAGTATTATTCGCAGGAGGCGCAACTGTATTTGTATCTAATTTGTTTATATCATATGCTTCCGTCGGTTCAACCTTATAATACTCTAACAGAAATTTCATGATACTTCCAAATGTCGGAGCGGCGCTAGACTCAGCCCATTGGACATCCTTCGGATGATATATTTTCACCAAGACCGCGAATTGAGGATCATCGGTAGGAGCGTAGCCTGCAAAGGAACCGATGGTGACTCCTTCTTCATATCCCTTGGCGGTCGCGCTCGCCACCTGAGCGGTTCCGGTTTTTCCTCCGACCAGATATCCGGGAACATCCGCTCTTTTTCCATGTCCTTTTACCACGACACTTCGCAGCATTTCAGAAACTTTTTTTGCCGCATCCGCAGAAATTACTTTTCTAATTTCCACCGGTTTGATTTCTTCTTCGGTTCCATCGGAATGGATTACCTTTTCCACTATCTGAGGTTTCATGAGCATTCCCTGATTGGCAATGGTCGAATAGGCATTCAGCAGCTGAATAGGAGTAACCGTAATTCCCTGTCCGAAAGAAGCGGTAAAAAATTGGATATCCCTTCTGACCGCGTCAAGATTCTTGATGTTTCCGCTCGACTCAGCGGGAAGATCTATTCCGCTTTTCTCTCCGAATCCAAATCTTCGAAGATAATCTGCAAATTTCTGGTTTCCAACTTGTTTTTCGATGTAAATTGCTCCGGTATTGAGTGATTTTTCCAAAACCTCCGTCATCGTTTGGACTCCGTAAGATTTTTCATCGGAATTTTTTATTCCATATCCCGCTTCCGTCACAAGCCCTGTATCAACATAGGTTGAATTCGGCTCTATCTTTCCATCGTCAATTCCGATTGCTCCGGTGATCGTTTTGAAAACCGAACCGCATTCATAAGGAAGATTGACATTCAAATTCATAAAAAGCGACATGTCTTCTACGCTGCGATACTCGTTGGGATTGAAATTAGGATAATTTGCCATTGCCAAAATTTTTCCGGTTTTCGGTTCCATCACAATCGCGCTTCCATTGTCAGCGCCGTGTTTTTCCACTGCTTCTTTAATTATTTTTTCCACTTCATATTGAACCGTGTGATCAATTGTCAAAATTAAAGTATCACCATCCTCTGCCGGTTCGACATCGCGATCAGCAACTGAAATCCATCTTCCTCCTGTATCCCTCTCCTGATTAAGCTTCCCTTCTTTCCCTTTGAGCTGGTCTTCGAAATAGGCTTCAAGCCCATAGCGCCCAATTTCTTTATCTCCATCCGAACCGACAAAACCGACAAGCTGAGAAGCCAGTTCTCCGGACGGATAGAAACGGACCGATTCGGGAGTAAAATGAATGCCGGAAAATTTCAATTCTTTGAGCCGGGAAAATTCATCATTATTAATCCTATGCTTTAAGATTTTAAACATACTTTCCGAATCGGAGACTTTTTCTCTCACAAAACTTTCATCCAAACTCAGAATTGAAGAAACATCTTTCACCAAACTTTCTTTTTCTTCGTCCTTCATCTCCTTCGGAACGAGATATGCCATCTGAAGATCCCGATTGATCGCTAAAGGATACAGTTCACTGTTGCCTTCTTTCAGATAAATCTCTCCTCTCTTGGGAGTCAGAACCTGGAAAACTTTATGTTGATTGTCTGCAATAGACCGATATGATTCTCCAGAAGCAATCTGGAGAAAATAAAGGCGAAATATGATAACGAGAGCGATGCCAATCACAAGAATGACCAGAGTATATATTCTCCACTCCTTAATATCCAATCCGTAGACTGTTTTCTTTCTGGAAAGATTATTTTGAACCATAAATAAAAAATTTCTAATTTCTAATTTCCCGCCACAGCGAGACCCCGCTTAGGCGGTGGCCGATTTCTAAACAAGCCCCCAATTATTCGATAACCAAATGTCTAAAAAATTAGGCATTGGATATTACAACATTGGTTATTGATTAGAGATCAGCTAATTAGGTTAATTAGAAATTTTATCCGATTATTTCATTGCTACCGGTCCGGTTTCTTCGATATAGCTTATATTTTTCAAATCTTCCATATTCATATTTTTGCTTGATTCTTCAACGTGATACAGAGACTTGAGTTCGGCTTCCTTGATTTTCAAATCTTCATTCTGCTTTTCAAGCTCCTGGATTTCCTTCTCAACCTGCCGCACTTGATATCCTTTCACCGCGCTGCTATTTATGGAATATAAATAAATTGCTCCGCAAACAAGCAAAAGAGCAACAATTAAAACAGTAGAATTAACAAATCCCTTTATACTTTTCTTTTCTGTGTTTATTTTTCTTTTTGTAGCTCGCTGCCAGGAATAGACCCTGACGGCATTTTTTGACGTAAACATTTTTCCAGATCCCCCTGGAATAAAAACTATAATTTCTCGATTATTCTCAGCTTTGCGCTGCGAGAACGCGGATTGCTTCCTATTTCGCCAGCGCTTGGCAAAATAGGTTTTTTGTTTACAATCTTTATTTTTGGCTCCTTGCCGCATCGGCAAACCGGAAAAGTTGGCGGGCAAATACATCCCCTTGCATTTTCCCTGAAAATTTCCTTGGCAATCCTATCTTCTCCTGAATGGAAAGTGATGACTGCCAGCCTTCCTTTTTTATTTAAAACTTCGATTGTTTTGGGAATAAATTCTTTTATTTTTTCAAGTTCACCGTTAACTTCAATTCGGAGCGCCTGAAATACCCTGGTTGCAAAATGCCTGCCCCGTGTCCCACCTTGGGATTTACGAGGAATCCTTTGATGCTTGTATTTTTCCGGAATAGAGTTTCCAATTATTGAAACCAAATCGAATGTCGTTTTAATCGGTTTTACTTTTCTCTGTTTTGAAATTTCTCTCGCAATCTTTTTTGCAAATTTTTCTTCTCCATACTCCGAAAAAATTCTTGCCAGCTCTTCTTCGGAATAATCATTCACTATTTTTTCTGCCGTCATTTCTCCTTTCTGATCCATCCGCATATCCAACGGGGCATCCTTCTGAAAACTGAATCCCCTTTCAGCTTCCAGCTGATCGGAAGAAATTCCAAAATCAGCCATTATCTTATCAACCTTTTCTATTTTTAAATCAGCTAAAATTTTATCTAAATTCGCAAAATTGTCGTTAACTAAAAATATTTTTCCTTTAACTTTCAACTTTTCACTTTTAACTTTAAACTTTTCTATCGCATCGGCATCTTGATCAACAGCAATCAAGATTCCATCCGGCAATATTCTTTTTAATATTTCCTCACTGTGTCCTCCTCCGCCAAGCGTTGCATCAATAACAACATCTCCGTTTTTAAGTTTCAGATTTTCAATAACCTCCTCAAGCAATACTGGTTTATGAATTGTCATTTTAGTAAATTCCTAATTTTCCAAGCTGCTCGGCAATCTCATCGGTATTTTTTTCTGCCTCCGCTTTATATTCTTTCCATTTACTTTCATCCCAAATTTCCATCCTGTTAAAAAGTCCGGCAATGGTGACATTTTTTTCGATTCCGGCATATTCTCTTAGATATTCAGGCAAAAGAATTCTTCCTTGTCCATCAACATCAACATCAGTCGCTCCAGCTAGCATCACACGGATAAAACTTCTGGTTCCCGCTTCTCCTACCGGAAGCGTTCCCAACTTTTCCGCTATCTCATTCCAAGTTTTCAAAGGATAAACAAAGAGGCATCTATCCAGCCCCCTGGTAACAACTACTTTGCGTCCTGATTCTTTTCTAAATTTGGATGGCAAAGCTAACCTTTTTTTCGGATCCACAACGTGTGAATATTCTCCATTAAACATTTCCCCACTTCCTTACACTTTATAACACTATGGTGTAATTTTAAACCACCAGCCAACACCTGTCAACATTTTTACGCCAAATTAAAAATGGCTTTTTTGAGCCATTCTTAAAAAAGTTATTCACAATTTAGTCACTAGTATGAAAAATACTATGTAAAAACAAAAATCTAGATTATTCTTTTGCCGTTACTAAGTATCATCGGTCCATTTTTCACTTCCTTTTTCTCTTCTTTTTTTTCTTTACCAACAAACATAATATAAATAATATCCAGTATCGCTAAAGTGTTCAGAAGAAAAATAATTATAAACCAAATTTTATGACTATTCTTTGCCGCTTTCCAAAGCGCGATTCCCTTCCACGGAAGTGTCCAGAATATTATGGCATAAATTATCCACGGATACTGAGAAATAAATTCCTGCATATATTTTTGAATTTAAATAATTATTAGTATTTATTAATTATATCACACTTCCAAATTTTCTACTTCTTTTTTTAAAATTTTTCTTTTATTTACCACTCCCCTATTATATCCTCCGATTTTTCCATCGCTCCGGATCACCCGATGGCAGGGAATTCTGGGATCGTAATTCTTGTTCAGAATATTTCCGACTGCCCGATAAGCCTTTGGTTTTCCGGCACGCCTTGCCACTTCTTTGTATGTCAAAACTTTCCCTTTCGGGATTTTCTTAACTATTCGGTAAACTTTTTGAGTAAAGCTATTTATCGACATTACTATTGACATCTCTAATTATTTTAGCTATATTCTGAACATTGATTTAAGTCCCGAAATTGATAATCAAAAACCCAAACGCCCCAAGAAAAAAAGGAGGTGGTGAGATTGAAAAAAATTGTATTCGCCAAGCGACTACCAGAAAGGGCCTATCCAAATTCATCAATCAAGTGCGCCTAAAGGCGCACAACGCAAACGTGGGGTTTGTGTTCGACGAGACCTTTTCCTCAGGACACCGAGGAAAAGGTCCTTT
>CAZXKY010000037.1:0-1329 GCA_964641975.1 uncultured Bdellovibrionales bacterium
CTGCAGGAATGTTTTATCATCGGAATATCTGGATCTTCAGGTCTCCAATGAACTCCCGAGACATGAAAATGTATGTTGAGGGAAAGCAATACGAGGGGAAGGGGGAGTAGCATCAGGCAGGGGGAAGACGCATCGTCGCTTCTCCCTGTTTTTATTTTTATTGACACTTTTTTGTTTTTGCGTTAAAATATTTTAATGTTGCTGAGGGTATTACTATATGATAAAATCGAAATATATGAAACCATCAGTTAACAATCTGGAGAACCTCGTGAAGTGTCCGATTTGCAACAAAAAATACGGGCAGGCGAAGATTCTAGTTCTGGAGGAAAACAACAACAAAACGACGCTTCATGTGACTTGCGGAAGCTGCAAAATTTCTTCTCTAGTTTTTATTTCTTCCGGAAAAATGGGGATCGTGAGCCTTGGAATGCTTACTGATCTGACCACCGAAGAAGCCAGGGAAATTTTCAAAGGAGAAGCGGTTTCTGCGGACCAAGTAATCGATGTGCATGAATATTTGAAGAATTTTAAAGGGGTAAATGAATTTATTTAAAATAATTTTAAATTTTAAGTTTTAAATTTTAAATGAATTTTAAATTACTAAATGTTTAAATTTTTGAAATTATTCATTTAGATTTTAATTAAAATTTATAATTTAGAATTTAAAATTTCCGTTTTTATGACTAAAATCAATCTAAAATCGAAGATTCGGGAAGAAGCGGGAAAAAATTTGGATTCCTTTCGCGAACAAGGGCTTATTCCGGCAGTAGTTTATGGACACAAAGTAAAACCCAGAAATCTTTGGATCAACTATCTGGATTTCAAAAAAGCTTTTGACAATGCCGGAGAAAGCACGGTAATCGAATTGGAAATCGGAGAAAAAGAAAAAGACAATGCTTTGATTCATGATTCGCAGAGTGATCCTCTGACTGGAAAATTTTCTCACATAGACTTTTTCCAGATTAGAATGGACGAGGAAATTGAAACCGAAGTTCCGATTGAATTTCTTGGAGAATCTCCGGCAGTCAAAGAATTGGGAGGGATGTTGGTTAAAAATGTGGATACTATCGAAGTGAAATGCCTTCCGGGAAATCTTCCTCGTGAATTTAAGGTTGATATTTCCAAAATAAAGACATTTGACGACCATTTCAAAGTTTCCGATTTGGAAATTCCGGAAAAAGTGGAAATCTTATCTGAAATGGACACAGTTATTGCCCTGGTTGCTCCTCCAAGAACCGAAGAAGAATTGGCTTCTCTTGAAGAAAAAGTAGAAGAAGATGTGACCAAGGTTGAAGGAGTGGTTAAAGAAACTCCGGCTGAAGAAGGCGC
>CAZXKY010000037.1:1429-3608 GCA_964641975.1 uncultured Bdellovibrionales bacterium
TTTTGATAAATTTTTCAAAAAATGTTAAAATATCCTATATGAGAAAATGGAATAAAAATAAAATCCTGCCTCTTATTGCGGCAATTTTTGCGGTTGCCGGTTTTTGGGGATGCCAAATTCTATTTGGAAGTCACTTTGTCTTTGCCGCGGATTCAATAAGTGAAATTGAAAAAAAACTGGACAAAGAGGAAGCCGAAAAAGCAAAGCTGGAGCAGGATCTTGGAAATATCCAGAGGTCGGTAAATGCTACTCAGTATGAGATCCAAAAAACAGAGAACTTAATAAAACAAGCAGAAGAAAATATTGAGAGAAGTAAAAAAGAGCTAGTGCTTGCATCAGAAAGAATGGGCTTGCAAAAAGAATCGCTTCGCAGTCTTGTTCAGGAATTTTATTATAACCAGAAAAATCCGATATTGTTTTCTCTCTTGAATGAAGATGATTTGTCCAAGGTTTTTTCCGAGTCTGATCACATAATCACAATCAATCAAAAAATATATGATACCATTGAGGATATCAAACAATCCAAGATAGAAACTGAAAACAAAGCTAAAGAAATTGAAGAGGAAAAAAATGATCATGAAAAACTTTTGGATATGAAAGAGGGTCAGCAGTCTGCGTTGTTGTCAGAAAAAGCAGAAACTCAGAGTGACATTAATGAAAAAGAGGCTACCATCGGAGAGCTTAACGCTAAACTTGCAAAATTAAGGAGTAATTTGTCGGGTTATTTGGGAAAATCCTATGATGCTAGCGATATCCAGGCTGCTGCCAAGTTTGCTTCCAAGGCAACAGGAGTTCGAAAAGATTTTTTAATGGGGATGCTAACTATTGAATCGGACTTGGGGAGGTTTACTGGCGGATGCACAGCCGCGAAAAGTAATATGAGCAGCTATCGGTTGGGAATTTTTAAGGATATCTGCGAAGAATTGGATTATAAGTGGAAGACTAGGAAGGTTTCCTGTCCGCCAAGCGGTTACAAGGGAACAGGAGGAGCAATGGGAGTAGCCCAATTTATGTCAGACACCTGGCTTGGATACAAGAGCTCCATCTCATCTCTTACTGGACATAATCCTCCCGATCCATGGAATCTGACCGATGGAGTAGTTGCAATGGCTTTAAAGCTAGCCAAAGGAGGGGCAACTAAAAAAAGCGGAGAATGCAATGCGGCCAAGCTTTATCTTTCCGGAACGACCAGTTCAAAATATAACTGGTATTGCACCAAGGTTTTGTATTGGGCGGATAACTATGAGTCTAAGCTAGGAAATTAAAACTATGTTAAAGATTGATCTACATATACATACTATTGCTAGTGGGCATGCTCATAATACTATTTTAGAATACATTAACCAAGCTCAAAAACTCGGAATGGATACTATTGGAATTAGTGAACATGGTCCCAATAATAGTGAAACTATTGTTAGTGAAGTTTATTTTTTGACAATAGGAAGGCTACCGAGAATAGTGAATGGAATAAAAATATTAAGAGGAGTTGAAGCAAATATAATTGATCAAAATGGCAATATTGATATTATTGATGATGTGATTGAAAGACTTGATTATGTAATGGCAAATTTTCATGATAATACCAAATACAAAGATCTTGGAACTGAAGGAAATACCGATTCAATGATTAAAACAATTAATTCTGGAAAAGTAAATATCATAACCCATCCATTTCATACCAAGATATTTAATTTTAATATCGAAAGAATAGTTGCAGAGGCATGCAAAAAAAATGTTCTCTTGGAAATAGATCTTCAGTATATTAATAAATATCTGAAAAGGCCGAAGAAATATGAGGAATGTTTCAAAAATATTAAAAAAGTAATTGATTTAGTAAAAAAATATAATAAAAAGATTATAGTAAATAGTGATTCTCATAATATTTGGGAACTCGGAGACGATTCTTATTTGGAAAAAATAAAAGACCAAGTTGATTTACCCGATGAAATGATTATAAATAATTACCCTGACGAACTATTTAAAATATTGAAAATAAATGAATAAAAATAAATTTTATATAACCACAACGTTACCATACATTAACTCCGAGCCTCATATCGGTTTTGCGGGAGAGATTGTCCAGGCTGACGTGCTGGCCAGGTTTCATCGCGAACTTGGTGACGAGGTTTTTTTCAATACCGGAACTGATGAACACGGACTCAAAATATTCAGAAAAGCC
>CAZXKY010000037.1:3708-6518 GCA_964641975.1 uncultured Bdellovibrionales bacterium
GAACTGGTTGATGGAAAATGTCCGCTTCATCCGGATCAGGAAATTGAATGCATTGAAGAGGAAAATTATTTCTTCAAATTTTCTGCTTATCAGCAAAAACTTTTGGATTTATATGAAAAAAATCCGGAATTTGTTTTGCCAAAGAAGAGATTTAATGAGATAAAGGCTTTTGTGGAGAGAGGTCTTGAGGATTTTTCCATTTCCCGGATGAAGGAAAAAATGCCTTGGGGAATTGAAGTTCCTGGGGATTCCAATCACGTGATGTATGTCTGGTTTGATGCGCTGATAAATTACATTACTGCAATCGGCTGGCCTGAAGATATGAAAAATTTTGAAAAATGGTGGCCGGGAGTGCAAATCGCTGGGAAAGATAACCTGCGCCAGCAATCAGCCATGCTTCAAGCAATGCTGATGTCAGCCGGAATTCCAAATTCAAAACAAATTTTTATTCGCGGGTTTATTATTGTTGATGGACAGAAGATGAGTAAAAGTATTGGCAATGTTATTTCGCCCAAGGAGATGGTGGAAAAATTTGGAATTGACGGGACGAGATATTTGCTTTTAAGTATGGGTGGAAATTTTGGAGAAGACAGCGATGTCAGTTGGGAAAAAATGACTGAAAAATATAATGCTGATTTGGCCAATGGACTCGGAAATTTGGTTTCAAGGGTTGTGAAATTAAGTGAAAATATTAATCTAAGAATAAACGCGGAAGCAATAGATGATAATTACCCGCGTAAGCCAACTAGTGAATTCGTTAAAATCATGATGGAAGATATTGAATTATCTCGAGCTCTTAGTAGAATTTGGGAGGTTTTAGTTAATGATTGTAATAAATTTATTGAGAGTAGTAAGCCATGGGAATTGAAAAAAAATGATGAAAATAAATTTAAGGAGGTAATGCAGAAATTGATTGATGATTTGTATTTAATTTCGGAGCTGTTAATTCCCTTTCTTCCAGAAACTTCCGAAAAAATGAAAAAAGCCTTGAAAACAAAAGAGCCGGTAATGTTGTTTCAAAGAATAAATACGAAATAGGTTAATATTCACACAAATCAAGCAAAACATGAATTAAGTGGCAAAATTATTATACAAAGAATTAAATAATTATTTCAGCAAACACCCAAAACATTTTTTCTTCCTTATAACCTTATAAGGTAAAAATAAATATGGCAAAAGTTAAAGTTTACGAGATTAATGAAAGAGAAAGATTTCAGTCAATCGGTTGCCTTTTGAATGTCATATCAGAGCTTAAAACAAAAAAAGAATTGATAGACTTTTTTCTCGGTATGTTTACTCCCAGTGAAGCATTAATGATGGGCAGAAGAATTCAAATTGCAAAAATGATAATAGACGAAGAACCAGTTGAAACTATCAGAAAGAAGCTAAAAGTTAGTTATCAGACAATAGCTAAAACGGAGAAATGGCTTAAGGTGAGGGGAGATGAATATTATAGCTGGATTAGTAAATGTATAACAAAAGGATTAAAAACTAGAGCTACAAAAACATACAAAGAATACGATATGCTAGACAAATATCCAGAATATAGATTTTTAAAAAAAATGTTAAAATAATCACATCAATCATCTTCTTCTTCCTTATAACCTTATAAGGAAGAAGATATTTTTTTGTTTTATATTTTTATACCGTATTTATGCTTATTGATACTCATGCCCATCTTAATTTTTCTGCATTTAAGGATGATGCAGATGAAACAGTCAAAAGAGCGTTAGATAAAGATGTCTGGATAATTAATGTCGGATCGCAATATTCAACAAGTGAAAGGGCTGTTTTAATGGCGGAAAGGTATCAAGAAGGAGTTTTTGCGGCAATTGGAATTCATCCCATCCATCTTTCCGAACTTATCTTCAAAGACAAGGTGGATGACGATGAAGAAGTCGAATTTCATCCAAGCATGGAAGAATTTGATGAAAAAAGATATATAGAATTAGCAAAAAGCAAAAAAGTGGTAGCCATCGGAGAGATCGGACTAGATTATTTCCACAATAAGGAAAATAAGGAAAAACAGAAAGAAGTTTTCTCTGCGCAGATTGATATGGCGATGAAACTTGATCTCCCAATCATTATTCATTGTCGAGAAGCTTATAACGATGTGATAGAAATACTGAGAGATAAGAAAATAAAATACGGAGAGAAATTGAGGGGAGTCGTTCATTGTTTTTCAGGAAGATTATCCCAGGCAAAAATTTATACTGAAGAATTGGGTTTTCATCTCGGTTTCAATGGGATAATAACTTTTGATAGGAGCTATGACAAGGTTGTTCGAGAGATAGATCTAAAACATATTTTGATTGAAACGGATTGCCCATATCTTACTCCGGTTCCGTTTCGAGGAAAAAGAAATGAGCCGGTCTATGTGAAATATGTGGCAGAGAAAATTGCGGAGATCAAGGGAATTGATTTAGCGAAAATAGAAAAAATTACGACTGAAAATGCGAGAAGATTGTTCAGGGTATAGCATTATGTCATTCCGAGTGAGTGAAGCGAATCGAGGAATCTAATTAGATCTCTCGACTCATATCGCGACGATATTTCGCTCGAGATGACATATTTTCGGTTAAAATGCTAAAATTGGTTTAATTCTTAAAACCAAAGTGCTTTATTTAAGCCAAAATTTAGCGTGAGGTTTTTCGGGTTTTTGACCCTTGACATTTTTCCGAAACTACTTAAAAATAAAAAAGTGGCAGTAGAAATAACGCAGATGATCGTATTCGGGAAATTTCAACAGGAAAAATTTTATCCTGTTGAATAGTCCCGCCAGGGCGGTACAATTTTGCAGGGCAAAATTT
>CAZXKY010000037.1:6528-6995 GCA_964641975.1 uncultured Bdellovibrionales bacterium
AAAAAAGGGGTAGTGGAAATAATACAGATGATCGTATTTGGGAAATTTCAATAGGAAGAAATTTTCACCCTGTTGAATAGTTCCGCTAGGGCCGAACAATTTTGCAGGGCAAAATTTATTCAACAGGGTTAATATGAAAAAAAACAAACAAGAAAACCCGTGGTGGCAACCGGGAATGCTTCTTTTTGGAAGATTAAGCGGGTGGATTGCAGGACCAATTATTGCAGCCCTCTTTATTGGAAAATGGCTAGATAAGAAATATGACAGTGAACCGTGGATTTTTTTAGCAAGCGTTGGAATTGCGTTTATCATTTCATCAGTAGGGATAGTTCGGGAAGCAAAAGTTGTGATGAATAAAATTATTGAAGACGAAAAAAAGAAAAAAGAAGAAAAGAAGTAGAAATCCCAGCACCAATTCCGAAAAAAGTTTTAAATAAGTTATAGTTTTATTCTCGGAATCGCCTCGC
>CAZXKY010000038.1:0-5735 GCA_964641975.1 uncultured Bdellovibrionales bacterium
TGTGGCGAAAGAGTAGCGGGTAACTCCCGTCTCGTCATATTTTATGTGGCGAAGAGGTGCGAGCAGAGACGGTTTAGTTTGAAAAAACTGAACTATCCCCTTGGGATAAGTTCCAGTAGCAATACCGGAAGTGAAACGGCTAAATCCTTACTTGAATGCAAGATCGCATTCTGCCCTACACTAGTAAGGACAGAAAGAATCGCTCGAGTCCGATAGTAATATCGGACCTAGATAAATGATTGCTCCAATTTTATTTGTGAGCGTAGCGAACAACTATAAAATTGAGAGTCCCGCCGTAGCTTTATGCGAAGGCGGACATCCGCCTTCGTCTTACGACTTCGGCGAGATGCTCAATTTTGTGGTCCCACTCAAGGTGGGAACAAAATTGGCACAGAATCCGGCTTACAGATTTGCTTTGATAAACAATAGACTTAAATTCGAATGTGAACAATAGAATTGAGAATTGCATGAAAAAATCAGAACTATTTTTTAGCGCCATTCAAATACCGATAGATTTCATTATGATTGTCCTGGCGGCAATCAGCGCTTTTGTTATCCGCAATATTCCTCAAATCATAACCTTAAAGCCGAAATTATATGAATTCCCCTTTTCGGATTATATGAAAATAATCCTTATTGTGGCGCCAATTTTCATTTTAATTTTTGCTCTGGAAGGATTGTATAAAATAAAAGCTACCAGAAAATATTGGCGTGAAATTTTCAAGGTTTTTGTGGCAACTTCTGTGGTTTTGGTCATTATAATTATTACTATCTTTTTGCAGCGAACCTGGTTTTCTTCAAGGTTTATAATTCTTGCCGGATGGATGCTGGTTGTTGTTTATGTTTCTATTGCCAGGCTCATTCTTCATGAAATACAAAAAATGCTTCTAGTCAGAAGAGGTCTTGGGGCGCATAGGGTTCTCCTCATCGGAGAAAATGACCAGATAGATGAAATTAGGCGAACAATCAAAAGAAATCTTTCAATGGGATACAAAATAGTTGATCAGATTGGAACGTTCAGCCTTAAGGCAATAAAAGAAATACGAACAGAAAAAGGAATTGATGAAATTATTCTTTGTGATTCAACAATTACCGATGCTGAACAGGAAAAGATAATCGATTATTGCGCAATAAACAATATCAGCTATAAATACATTCCAACCTCTCTTCAAACCTCTCAGGTGGTAATGGGGATGTTTGATGGGGTTCCAATTATTGAAGTGAAACATACTCCGCTTGACGGATGGGGCAGAATTTTAAAGAGGATTTTCGACATTGTCGGATCTTCTGTTTTGATTGTATTTTCTTCTCCAATTATGTTGATGATTGCCATTCTGATTAAGTTGGAAGACGGAGATGGTCCGATTATCTATAAAAATGAAAGGATAGGAGATGATGATAAGAAGTTTTATGTTTATAAATTTCGCTATATGAAATGGGAATATTGTATTACCAAGGAAAATCCTGATTTTGAAAAAGCGCTGGCATATGAAAAAAATCTAATTAAGGAGAGAAGTCTTCGGGAAGGGCCGCTTTATAAAATTAAAAATGACCCCAGAAAAACCAGAATTGGAAATTTTATCGAAAAATATTCCTTAGATGAACTTCCGCAATTTTTTAATGCGCTTAAAGGTGATATTAGCCTGGTCGGACCAAGGCCCCATCAAGAAAGAGAAGTGGAAAAATACAAAGAATATCACCGAAGGCTTTTGACGATAAGGCCTGGACTAACGGGACTGGCCCAAATTTCCGGACGATCCGATCTGGATTTTGAAGATGAATACAAACTGGATATTTACTATATTGAAAACTGGTCACTTTGGATGGATATCCAAATTTGTTTCAAAACTTTGGGAGTTTTGTTTAGAAGAAGGAGGAATAATCGGTAGGGTTGACAGAAAAAGGCTTAGGTAGTATATTTATATCACGTAAAATTTAACAAAATTGTTTGGAAATAGAGGCATATTTTTGAGTTTCAGGAATTAGGATAGAACAACAGGAAACTCCTCTATTTTTGTGTTGTAGAAATATTTTTAAATAAAATAAAAATGGCAGATAAAGAGCTAATAAAAATGGAAGGAGTGGTTGAAGAATCCCTTCCTAACACTACCTTTAAGGTTAAGTTGGACAATGGCCACGAGGTGCTAGCTCACATTTCTGGACGAATGAGGGTGCACTATATTAAGCTTCTTCCGGGAGACAGAGTCATCCTGGAAATGAGTCCGTATGACCTCACCAAAGGAAGAATAACAAAAAGAATATAAATCGGTGGCAGTTATACTCCCGCACCAATTCCGAAATTAGCTTATGGATAATCAAAAGCTCAATCCTCGGAAACGCCTTACTTGAGGCGAGTGCGGCTTAATCGTGTTAAATCGGAAATTTTAATAGCGAATTGGTGCAGAGATGCTAATTTTTTGTAGCTACTTGCTCCGCTCGCAGACAAAATTGCATGAAAGTTAGAGCATCAGTTAAGAAAATTTGTAATAAATGCAAGATAGTAAAGCGCAGAGGAAAGCTTTATGTGGTTTGCTCTACTCCCAAGCATAAGCAAAGACAAGGATAAAATCATAATTTAAAATAATATATGGCGCGTATAGCAGGGGTAAATATCCCGGATGAAAAAAGAATAGAAATTTCTCTTACCTACGTTTACGGAATAGGTCTTTCCACAAGCAGAAAAATTTTGGAAGATCTTAAAGTTGATGTCAACAAAAGGACTAAGGATTTGGATTCAGCAGAATTGAACAAGCTTCGAGAAGCTATTGAGAAAAAATACAGGGTTGAAGGAGAACTTCATCATGAAATAAAGATGAATGTGAAACGGCTCAAGGAAATCAAGAGTTATCGGGGTCACAGACACCAAAGAGGACTTCCGGTTCGAGGACAAAGAACGAAGACCAATACCAGAACTGTGAGAGGAAATGTCCGAAGAACGATGGGAAGCGGAAGAAAATCATCCGGAGAAAAGACATAAAATCGGTTAGTTGATTAGTAAATTAGTTAAATAGGTTTATTTTTATGGCCGAACAAGATAAAAAAACTGAAGAAAAAAAGGAGGAAGCAGTAGCTCAAAATACTGAAGCTTTGGATATTACTGATGAAAAAGTAGAAGCAGCCGAAGCTGTGATTCCAAAAAAGAAGAAGAAATTCAAAAAACAAGTCCATAAAGGACAGGCTCATATCCAATGTTCATATAACAATACGCTTATTACTATCACCGATATGAACGGAGAAGTTTTGGCCTGGTCAAGTTCCGGACTTTTGGGCTTCAAAGGAGCCAAGAAATCCACTCCATTTGCGGCTACCCAAGTTGCCGGAGACGTGGCGGAAAAAGTAAAGAAATATGGAACCGGAGAATTGAATGTTTTTGTCAAAGGAGTCGGATCTGGAAGAGAAGCTTCAATCAGGGCTTTGGTTAACAGGGGATTTGATTTGGTTTCCATAAAAGACATCACGCCTATTCCCCACAATGGATGCCGACCAAGAAGACTAAGAAGAGTATAAACAAACGCATAACGCATAACGCATAACGTGAAACGCTTTACGTTCCACGCTCTACGTTCCACGATTAAATGGCACGAAGTATAGATTCAAAATGCAAGAAATGCAGAAGAGCTGGGGAAAAGCTTTTTCTTAAAGGTGATCGATGTGATTCTCCTAAATGCGCAATGATTCGAAAGCCGTATGCTCCAGGAGCTCACGGAAAGAAGGTTTCAAGGGGACTCAGTGAATATGGAAAACAATTAGCAATGAAGCAAAGAATCAAGAGAATTTATGGGGTGTTGGAAAGGCAATTCAGGAAACATTTTGATGAAATTAAAAATAAGCAAGGAGTAGTTGGGGATTTGTTTATCTCCAGATTGGAACTTCGATTGGATAATGTTGTCTATCGAATGGGGCTCTATAGCTCTAGATCGGGAGCTAGACAGTTGGTTAATCACGGACTCATTAAAGTTAACGGAAAAAAAGTGGACGTTCCTTCTTTCTGGGTAAAAGTTGGAGATGTTATTTCTATAAACGAAACAAAGGCTAACAAGAATTATTTTAAGAATCAGGCTCAATTTTTGAAGAATAAGAAAGATTTTCCTGTTTGGATTCAGTTTAATCCTGAGACTATGGAAGGAAAGGTAATTGCTGTTCCTCAAAGAGGAGATGTCGGATCGGCAGTCGATCCTCAAATGGTAGTTGAATATTATTCAAGATAAATTAAAAATAGCTTTATTAGCTCTATTGGATTTTATCTAATGCGGCTAAAAGCTAAAAACTTATGCAATTTATAAGTCTTCCTCAAAAACCAAAGTATTCTAAAACCGGTGAAAACAGCGGGAAATTTGAAATTCTCGGCTGCTATCCTGGATATGGAACTACTCTTGGAAATGCTCTCAGGAGAGTATTGCTTTCATCTCTTTCCGGAGCGGCTTTGACTTCCGTTAAGATAAAAGGCGTTTCCCATGAATTTTCCGCAATTCCCGGAGTTTTGGAAGATGTGGTTCAGATAATTTTAAATCTGAAAAAGATTCGCTTGAGAATGGAAGGAGAAGAAACAGTAAAGATCTCATTGAATGCCAAGGGTGAAGGGAAAATCACCGCCAAAAGCATTAAGTGTCCTTCTGGAGTGGAAGTTGTCAATAAGGACCAAATTATTGCTACCATTACAGACAAAAAAATTGAATTGGAAATGGAAATGGAAGTAAATAAAGGGCTCGGTTATATTCCAGTCGAACAACAGCAACGAGATGAAAAAGAAATTGGAGTTATTGCTATTGATGCTATCTACACTCCAATAAGAAGAGTTAATTATCTTGTTGAAGATATGCGCGTAGGAAAGAAGACTGATTTTAATAAAATTACCCTGGATATTGAAACTGACGGAAGTGTTACCCCAGAGGAAGCCTTTAAGAAATCAATTGATATCTTAGTAGGACAATTCTCTGCTTTAGGAGAACTTGCCGTTGAGGAAAAAGAAGTTGAAAAAAAGGAAGAAGCTCAGCTAGAAGAAAAAGAAGAAGATAAAAAAGAAGAAGCAAAAGATCCTTTGAAACTCAAAATAAGCGAGCTCAAGGGACTTTCCAATAGAACTGTTAATGTCCTCGAGGAAAATAAGGTGGAAAAAGTCAAAGATGTTGTTAAAATGAAAGAAGATGAACTTAAAGAGCTAAAAGGAATGGGAGATAAGGGAATAAAAGAAATCAGAAAAGCAATCGGAGAATTCGGATTGACATTGAAATAAGACGCATAACGCATAACGCATAACGTGAAACGCTTTACGTTCCACGCTCTACGTTTTACGGCAAATGAAACATCAAGTAAAAGGAAGAAAATTTAGCAGAATAAGAAAACAAAGAAGAGCGCTCCTTAAGTCGCTCATCGAAAGTTTGATTATGCGGGAAAAAATCACCACTACCGAAGCTAAGGCCAAAGAAATCAAAGGGATTGTCGATAAGATCATAACTAAGGCAAAGAAAATTAATGATTCCAGCAAAGTGGCGATTATTAGAGATTTGAATAGGAAAGTCTCTCTTATTGCCGTCAAAAAGTTATCTGGAGATTTCATAAAAAAATTGGATGGAAGAACTAGCGGCTATACTCGCATTTCTAAATTGGGAAAGCGAAAAGGAGACAGCGCAAAAATGGCAGTAATTGAATTTATATAAAAATATGGTATATCATTTATTTGACCTCCAAAGCAAACCAATGGGACGGCTGGCGACTCAAATCGCCAGAATTTTAAG
>CAZXKY010000038.1:5835-6972 GCA_964641975.1 uncultured Bdellovibrionales bacterium
ATAATCATAAGATTGATATAACACATTAATTATGGCAACTAAGAAAAAAATTGAAAAAGAACCGAAAAAGGCCGCTAAACCTAAAGCGAAGAAAGAAACTGTAGCCAAGAAAGCCAAGAAGGTGAAAGAGATCAAGGAAGTTAAAGAAATTAAGGAAGTTGAAGAAGCAAAAGAGGTTAAAGAGGTAAAGGAAGCGGAAGTGGCGAAAGAAAAGAAAGGATTTTCTGGAAAGTATTTTTATGCTGTCGGAAGAAGAAAATCTTCTGTGGCTCAAGTGAGAATATATCCGGATGAAAAAGCAGGAGACAATGATTACATTGTAAATAACAAGAAAGTCAAAGAGTATTTTCCAGGTGTTTCCCTTCAAAATGTTCTGTTTGCTTCTCTTCGGGCTGTTGGAACCTATGGAAAGTTTAAACTTTCGATTTTGGTGCGAGGTGGGGGATTCAGAGGGCAAGTAGAGGCTTCTCAACTTGGGATCTCAAGAGCTTTAGTGAAATCAGACGAATCGCTTCGAAAGGCTCTCAAGGATTTGAAATTTCTGACTCGAGATTCAAGAAAAGTGGAAAGAAAGAAGCCAGGACTCAAAAAAGCCCGAAAATCTCCACAGTGGGCAAAACGATAGACATTATTTTTCAAATATATTCAGAAAAACAGTCCCTGGGGACTGTTTTTTTATTGTGTTTTTGCTTTATTTAAGCCTATAATTGGCAATGAGTATTGACAAATTCTTTATTTGGGTGTATAATTACAGGTTATGAATAGAGTGATGGAAAGGAGGAATAAGTTTCGGGTTAATATTTATTTTATAATTAAACCCATCCAAACTTATTAAAAAACATCTTTTTCATCACTCTGTTTGGAAAAATAAAAATGCTCAGATGAACCTGAGCATTTTTTGTGCCATTTTTTTCTTTTAATTGAAGTATGGAATCAGTCCGGTATCTTCAGGAAAGATTATGGAATAGAGATTGTTCGTTTCACCATCTAAATCAGTAAAATATATTTTGTTTTCTCCAAGGTCGCTTACCATTTTACTTTCTTTGTTGTTGATGGAAACCAGGTCCATGATATTGTTCTGACTGCGATTGTCGATCTCGGTTACTTTAATTTTGTCGCCAACGCTAAAAGCGACGT
>CAZXKY010000039.1:0-6748 GCA_964641975.1 uncultured Bdellovibrionales bacterium
ATCAGAATCTGGCTTTGCTTTATTGCTTCCAGAACTTTTCCGCAATTTTCCTTAATATTGGCCTGCCCCGGATTAAACGATAATTTTATTCCTTCTTCTTTACAGGTTTCGACAATCTTATCCAGATTGTCTTCCCACTTCACGAATTTGCTGCTATTCAAAGCGCTCACGAAAATCCAATCCGCCTTTTTGAGTTTCTTGGTAAATATTTCCAGCCTTTCATTAGCATCGCGATTAAAAAATATCGTATGCTCTCCGCTTTTTTTGTCTACGATTATGGCCGACAAATCACTTTTGCAATCTTTTTCTTTTTCCACAAACTTGGTATTCACTCCTTCGCGTTCAAGTTCTTCAATAATCCATTTTCCCAGATGATCTCCTCCTATTTTCGTATAACAATATGTTCTTATTCCCAATCTCGAAAGTCCCACTGCCACATTAGCGGAACATCCACCAATCGATTCATACCGATCCTCAACCTGATATTTGGCACCGAGTTCAAAACAAAATTTTTGCTGCGATTTCAAATCTTCCGGGGTATCAAAAATCTCCCCTTTTTCTGTAGGATAAAAAACATCTTTTGCCGATGATCCAATGCAGATAATTTTCATAATCAACTTAGTTAGCAAGTTCGGATTCAATTTTCATGAGTCTGTTGTATTTGCAAAGCCGTTCTCCTCGAGAAAGCGAACCGGATTTCATAAACTCCGATTCTGTTCCAACAGCCAAATCGGAAATGAAATCATCCGTTGTTTCCCCGCTTCGATGAGAGATAACGGTTTTCATCTTGTTCTTGTGAGCCAACTTTATACACTCTACCGTTTCGGAAAGCGAACCGATTTGATTTACCTTTATAAGAACGCTATTGCAAGCTTTCTTCTCAATTGCAATTTTCAGCCTTTTAACATTCGTCACCAGAAGATCATCTCCGATGGTCATGTATTTTCCGATAACTTTTGAAACTTCCGGCAAGAGATTCTTTTCTTCCAATTTAACAGTGAACATAGCCCAGCCCTCCCAATCATCCTCATTAAGCCCGTCTTCAACGGAAATGACATTATATTTATCAATCCATTCCTTATATAAATTCATCAAACTTTCCCGGCTCAAGGAAACCTTTTCCGGTTCCAAAAAGTATTGGCCGTCAGATTCATTGAAGAAAGAACTGGCAGCCGCATCTAGCCCGATATTCACTTCGGTTCCCGGTTTGTATCCAGCTTCTTTAATTGCCTGGTTTATAAGTTCCAACGCCTGGGTATTGTTTTCCAAGTTAGGAGCAAAACCCCCTTCGTCTCCCACGCTTGTTTTTTGCTCATTGCTTTCCAATATTTTTTTCAAAGCATGGAAAATTTCACTGCCAGCGCGAAGCTGCTCACCAAAACTTCCTATTCCTGTCGGAACAACTTTAAATTCTTGAATAGATAACCCGGAATCGCTATGCTGCCCGCCATTCAGGACATTAAACATAGGGATCGGAAGTTTGTATTTTGCAGTTTTAAGTTTATAAGTTTCGGCAATATATTGATATAAAGGTTTTTTTTGCTCTGTAGCGGAAGCGCGGCAAACCGCAAGCGATACTCCGAGGATTGCGTTAGCTCCCAGTTTCGATTTATTTTCTGTTCCGTCTAATTTTAGCATTATCTTATCTATCTCTTGCTGATTTTCGCATTCTTTTCCGATCAAAGCTTCCCGGATAATCGTGTTTGCATTCTCTACTGCTTTCAAAACCCCTTTTCCTTGATATCTCCCCTTGTCATCATCGCGAAGTTCCACAGCTTCATATTTTCCGGTTGAAGCGCCCGATGGCACTGCTGCTACCCCTTTCACCCCGCTTTCAAGTTCCACTTCAACTTCAACGGTCGGATCCCCCCTTGAATCCAGAATTTCCCTCGCATAAACATTCTGTATTTTCGACATAATTCAAAAAATAATGAAAAAATTATATCCTCCTTCTTTTTAATTATACCACAACTAACCATTTAGCGCTTCGATCCCCGGCATGGGATTTCCGGAAAGATATTCCAGCATGGCGCCGCCTCCAGTTGAGACGAAAGATATCTTTTCCATCGCATTTTCTTTTTCCAAAATTTCAATTGATTCCCCTCCTCCCAACAAGACATACGCTCTGCTTCCTATTACCGCTTTCAAAACTTCTTTCGTTGCCAAATCATATGGACTTTCTTCGAATTTCCCCAAGGGACCATTCCAAACGATAGTTTTGGCATTCTTAATAATTTCTATAAACTTCTGGGTTGTTTCTTTTCCGATATCAAACCGATCGCCGGAAAAATCAATTGGAAGCATTACTTTTTCCGAAAATTGAATATTTTGATCAATCGCTTCATTGGCAATTTTTCCTCCAACCAAGATATTGTTATAAGTTTTTTCAAAGTTTTTGATGAGCGGAAGCTTGGTTTCAATTTTGGCTCCGCCGATTATAGCTACTGCCGGATGCTCCGGATCATTCTTTATCTTATCCAGATTTTCTATTTCCTTCTGCAGCCAAAAACCGGCATAGCTATCAACAAATTTTGTTATTCCGGTAACTGAAGCTTGGTTTCGATGGCACACGCTGAAAGCATCATTTATAAAAATATCAAAATTTTCTGCCAATTTCTTGGAAAATTCTAAAAAATCATTTTTTCTTGCCCCGTTGCCTGACGCCTCGTCAGATGTTGCGGGGTCTTCCCCTTCGTAAAAACGAACATTTTCCAGAAGAAGAATTTCTCCCATTTCCAAATTATTAATTGCTTCTTTCACTTTCTCTCCGATGCAATCAGAAACAAATTTTATTTTAACATCCAAAATTCTCTCGATATCGGCGGCAAGTTGCTCAAGAGAAAATTCCGGATTAACTTTTCCTTCCGGTCTGCCAAGATGAGAAACGAAAGCGACTTTTGCATCCTGCGAAAGAAGATAAATTAATGATTCCTTGCAGGCTTTGATTTTAAATTCTTCTTTTGCTTTTCCGTTTTCGACAGCCACATTAAAATCCGCCCGGAGCAAAACTTTTTTATCTTTTAAATCCGCATTTTGTATTTTTTTAATTCCCATATATTTTTATATTTTTTATCCGTGAAATTTTCCTCCTCCTAAAATTCCGATTATCACTCCAATGAGAGCGGTAACGATGGAAATAATCCAGAATCTGGCAGTGACTTTTGTTTCCGGCCAACCCTTTGCTTCAAAGTGATGATGGATAGGCGCAGCCAAAAATACTTTCCGGTGGAAAAGTTTTTTGCTAAAAAGCTGGATTGCTACACTTCCCGATTCTAAAACATAAATCAATACGATTATGAATAAAGCTATCGCCGAATTTGTCAGCATGGCAACAACTCCCAGGGTCGCACCCAAAGAAACCGCTCCTGTATCTCCCATAAAAAATCTGGCCGGATGAACATTGAACCAAAGAAAAGTCAGAAGCGCTCCGGCAATCGCCGCGCAAAAAGCGGCCAGATCCATCTTATTTTGAAAAAAAGAAATCAAGGCGAAAGAAGAGAAAGCAACCATAAGCACCCCTCCATTGAGCCCGTCCAATCCGTCTGTTTCATTAGAAGAGAAGGCCGTAAAAATAATCACAAACATAAAAAGCGGAATATACCAAAAGCCTATCGATAAGTCGCCAACAGCGGGAATATGTAATTGGTCCCATCCTAGTTTTGAAAAAAACCACCAGGCGCCAGCGCCAGCAATAGCAAAAATCCACCAAAATCTTATGGCAAACCTCATTCCGCCTCCCTTATTTTTTCCGATTCCCTTGATGCTCATAAAGTCATCAACCAATCCCAAAACTCCCGCTGAAATCAGAGCAAAAAGAGGAAGCCAGACCTGAGAGCGTTTGAAAAAATCCAACCTTGCCAAAAAATTGCAATTACACCACTGCGCAATTAACGGAAGAAGCCAATGAGAAGCCAGCGCTAAAATAACAACAGAAACCCAGACAATGACTCCTCCGGAAGTGGGAGTTCCGGATTTATGGGCATGCATCTGGCTGACATAATTCAGTTTTTTTCCATCAACCGAATTTTCTTTTATCTTTATTCCGAATTTATATTTGTAAAGAAAGTGAGTCCAAATCGGAGTAATAAGAAAGGCCAAGGCAAAAGCCAAGAAACCAGTTGCTAAAATTTTTAGAACATTGATTACTTCAGGAATTGTTTGTATCTGCGCAATTTGCATAAGATTAGTTTTTAAAGCTTAAAGTCTTTAAAGTCTAAAAGTATTTTTCATTACGTCTTCGAACTTTACGAACTTTTGACTTTATAGACTCCAACTATTTCCACTCATACGAATCAAACGCCCAGCTAATCATCGTCTTGATATCCTGCCAGCGGTATGGATCATCAAGGAGAACGGCGATAACTTTGTGTTTCTGGGTCGGATCTGACGCCGCAAGAAGAAGCGATCTTCCGGCAAGCGGAGTAAAGCCTGTTTTTCCTCCAATGCAATTAGTAATATCATTCATAACAATATCAGTATTTAGGATGTTATGGCTACAGGTTCCATCAATTGAAGTTATGGTAGTATTATTTGGAAGCCTCATGATGTCCCAAATTAAATCATACTTCATCGAGTAAGCGGCAATATAGGCGATGTCATGGGCAGAAGAATAACATTCCGCCTCTCTGCCATCTGGCTCAAGACCTGATGCGGTGCAAAAGTTGGAATCATTGAGTCCCAACTCTTTGGCTTTTTTGTTCATAAGTTTCACAAACTCTTCCTGCGATCCGCTAATATGTTTTGACAAGGCAATAGCCGCATCATTAGCGCTATTCATGAGCATTGCTTTCAAAAGGCTCAAAACCGAGATTTTTTCTCCCACTTTCAATCTTTGCGTAATACAATACCCGCTACGAGGGCATCCGATCCTCGTTCCCTCCGAATAAACCGCCTCTTCGTCTATAATAACTTCTTCATCCAAGTTGGAAACTTTTTCCATAACCAACGTTGCCGTCATCATTT
This sequence comes from uncultured Bdellovibrionales bacterium, assembly GCA_964641975.1. Classification (GTDB taxonomy): domain Bacteria; phylum Patescibacteriota; class Minisyncoccia; order Moranbacterales; family JAKLHP01; genus JAKLHP01. Next base: position 4,963 of record CAZXKY010000039.1, read on the forward strand.
TCGTAAGAGATGCGATTTGCCGCTGTTCGTTTCCGTCGCTTTCATATAAAACTTTCTTGGTATCGACATCCATAATAAGCGAAGAATGGGCATTGGGAATTGCCAAATCGTATGCCATTTCTTTCTTGACTGGTTGGAATGAAGGAACTGGAGGCAAAACAACACTCACTTGGCTTTCTTTTTCCACCCCTTCAACCAAACCGGGGTTCTGCTCAATACTGATTTTCTTTTCTAAATTCGAAGAATCAGAGTTGGCGCTTAAAGCTAAAAAGGGATTAAGCGGGGCTACCAAAAACATGATTACCAAAAAAATACCGGCCATAAAAAATTTTTTATTCCTGATTAATTACTGATTTGACCCTGCTATCCTGGCTTAAATTATCAAAATCGGGCAGTTTGTTCACGTTGTCTATTCCGAGCTTTTTTAAAAATTCAAAGGAAATTTTGTAAACATATCCGCGTAAATCTTTCGGATTATCTATTCTTTCTATGAGCCCTCTCATCAGCAAATTTCGAAGGGTGTAAGTGCAATTAACACCCCGAATAGCTTCTATTTCCGTTCGGGAAATTGGTCCGCGATAAGCAATAATGGAAAGCACTTCAAGGGCCGCATTGGAAAGCGCTTCCTGAAGATCACTTTTCACAACCTTATCGACGTATTCGGCATTATCTGGATTGGTCGCCATCTGCACTTCATCTTCTTTTCTCAAAATCACAATTCCTCTTTTCTGGGAAGAATAATCGCCGCTCAAAAGCATCAAAGCATTTTCCACATCTTCTTTGGAAACTTCAATGATCTTGGAGATTTTTGAAATCTTCATCGGTTCCCCGCTGATAAACAAGACGCTTTCAACTGCTGATTTTGTTCTTTCAATTTCCATAAAAAAATTTAATTTTTCATTTTCAATTTAATGTTCTCGAATAATTTATTTTGTTCCACATTTATAATCCTCTGTTTCACCATTTCCAGCATCGCTAGAAATGAAACAATCACATCCACCTTATCTTCCGCGTTCAGAACCAATTCCGAAAAAGAGGTTTCGATCTTTCCTTTGATAAAATCATGAAGATGCCCGATTCTTTCTTCCAGGGTAATCACTTCCCTTACCATTTCTTCCTCCAGTTTTTCAAAAACCGGAATCTCACTCAATACTTTGACAAAATATTTCTTGAAATCAAAAACATTAATATTCTCCGGAGGATAAAAAAACGTTTTTACGCTCACAAATTTCTCTCGGGAAAAAATAATTCTTTTCGACTGCGCTAGCTTTCCGATAGAAATCGAGATGTCTTTAAATTTCTTAAACTCAGCCAGTTGTTTTTCCAAATCAACAATCTCTTTTTCTTCCTCATCGGAGAATTCTAATGTCGGAAGAAGCGCCTTGGATTTTATGAGAATAAGCTTGGAAGCGACGGTCAAAAAATCAGCCAAATTTTCCAGTGTTATCTTCTCTTTTTGGCTTAGATACTCCAAATATTGGTCAGCAACCGTGGCCAGACTTACTTCCGTAATACTCATTTTCTGATCCTCGATTAACTGCAAAAGCAGGTCGAGCGGTCCCTCGAATTTATCCGATTTGAAATGATACACCATGAATATACGATAACATAAAAATAAAAAGCTTGGAAGAGTATAAAAGATTAATTTTAAAAGCGGGAATAGGCCTTGCAAAGTCTATTCCCGCTAAATCACAACCATCAGATTTACTCCTCGATAAAATAATCAGGATATTTTTCACTGAGATATCCAGTAGAATCATTACCAAAGAGCGTCGGCACAAACATA
>CAZXKY010000040.1:0-6586 GCA_964641975.1 uncultured Bdellovibrionales bacterium
CTATTTCACCTCCCTCACCGGGATGCTTTTCACCTTTCCCTCACGGTACTAGTTCACTATCGATCTCATGCAATATTTAGCCTTGGAAGTGTAGTGCTCCCATCTTCAAACGGGATTTCTCCGGTCCCGCCCTACTTTTCTCAGACCTAGTTCCACAAAAATGTTTTCACCTACGGGGCTATCACCCTCTTTGGCCGCTCTTTCCAGAGACGTTTGATTAACATTAATGCTAAAGACTGAAAGGCTGTTCCGCTTTCGCTCGCCACTACTGACGGAATCTCTTCGATTTCTTTTCCTCCTGGTACTAAGATGTTTCAATTCCCAGGGTTTGCTTCATTAACCTATGAATTCAGTTAATGATATACCGATAAATCGGTATGCGTTGTCGCATTCGGAGACCCCCGGATCAAAGCTTGCTTGGCAGCTCCCCGAGGATTATCGCAACCTGCTACGTCCTTCTTCGCTCGCATGAGTCAAGGCATCCACCATACGCGTTAAAGTAACCTTTCTAATTTTTTGAGAATTAGCAGTTAAGAATCACTTAACTACTACCTTATAATTTAAGATTGTTTTAACCTATTTTTTCTACTAATTATTCTTGCGAATAATCAATAGAGTTTGCTTGACTATCACTCATTTTCCCAGTGGGCATTCCCGCTGACATTTTAACACTAAGAAATTTGTGATGACCTTTATTCGATTGTAAAAGTTCGAATAATGCGGAAACCGTTATCAGCTTACTAGCTTAACAATTGGTTTCAGCACTAAATTTTTGAGAAACAAAAAATCCGCCCTCAAGCGAATTAAAAGTTAGGCAATAAAAAAGCTAACGATTCACCCGCTTTTGCTGTTCGATTTTTTAATCTGATTTCTCAAATTATTTTTACTTATTTTTAAACACTTAAATTAACACGTGAATCTATTCTAGCAGCTATAAAAAACCTGTCAACCCCTCACTAACTTTCTGAATAATTAGCACTAAAATAAGCTATTTTATGATTAAATATAATAGTATAAAATAATATCTAAAAATTAGTAAATTTTTATAAAAAATTTCAGAAAGTTAGTGAGGGGTCAAGGGGCAATTAAAATAAGCTAAAATGTTCCCAAAAAGAGCCTAGAAACTAGGCAATAAAAATAGGGCCAAAGCCCTATTTTTTTATTCGTATCTTTTTCAATAAATATTAGTTCCCACAAGAAGCAGATGAAGAACCTGCTACAGCTGTTCCTTCTCCAAATCCGGCAGCCGGAGCGGTCGAAGATAATGCTGCGCTGCATTCAGCCGGCTGGTTTTCAAATCCGGAACAAATAGCTTTGAGATAGCTGGCCGAATCACGTCCAGAACCGATAACCGTTCCGTTAACAACTAATGTCGGCGAACCTTGCACGCCATATTTTTTATTCAATTCCGCATCCACTCCAAAAGGAGGATTCTGCGAGTTGGACTTAAACTTTTCAGTCAATCCCAGACTTTTATCCGTCGCGCTCACGCAAGAGGTAATTTTCGTTTTAGTTATCTTGGCTTGGGTGAAGCACTTTGCCGAATCTCCGGAAATATTATAGCAATTCAAATAATTACTAAGCTTTCCTGGCTCTTCTTTTTGGATGCAATATTGATTCAGGTTTTCATCAAACTCTTTTTGTCCGTGAAGAATATAATCCACAAATTTCAGTTTAAAATTCACTTTGGAACCAAGCTTTTGGATTGCTGGCAGGATTCCTTTTTCCGCTTGGACTCCATACGGACATTGGCTCATCACGAATAGCTCCACCTCCGGAACAGCATTCTTGACGGAAGCTTCTGCTGCTGCCTGGGAAGCTTGAGAAGCGGCTTCTTCCTTTTTCTCGTCCATATTTATAGCCTGCGGAAAGAAAATCTTTCCGTCATTGGTTGCATAGGCCTCTATTTCTTGTTTGCCCACCAAAAGAATCATTTTGTATAAAGAACCCTGTTTTTCAATTTTAGCAATACTGAACTCCGCTCCCGGCTGGATCAGATTATCTTTTACAAAATTTTCCACTTTGGTTTTGATTGCATCCTGGCTCAAAACATTTTTGGTTTTACTTTTATAGGTAATTCCAACAGCAACAAGCAAAGCAATAGTCACAATGAAAATAATCGCATTTTTGCTTATCAAAAAATTCTTTTTTGGTTCTTCCTGAGAAGATGATTTTATTTCTTCCATAATGATTTTCGTGTTTATTGATTAACCTCCTTATTTTACTATACTTTGTCACTAAAAAACAAGGAAGACTCTTGCCTTCTTGAAAATTACATAAATGAGTTAATAATTATGCTTTTTCCAGATATTTCTGATGATATTCTTCCGCCTTGCAGAAAGTTGTTGCCGGGACGATTTCTGTAATTATTGGGTTTTTAAATTTTTTCATATTCTCTAATTTTTTCTTTGATTTTTCAGCTATTTTTTTCTGGTCCAGTGAATGATAAAAGATTGCCGAACGATATTGAGTCCCTACGTCCATACCCTGGCGATTAGGAGTTGTGGGATCATGGCTTTTCCAGAAGATCTCAAGCAACTTATCATAAGAAATTGTTGCGGGATCGAATTTGATTTGAACTGCCTCTGCGTGCCCTGTTTCCCCAGTACTCACATCTTCATAAACTGGATTCTTGGTGGTTCCACCAGCATAGCCTACTATGGTATTTTTTACGCCCTTAAGCCCAGCGAATGTTTTTTCCACTCCCCAGAAACAACCAGCTGCAAATGTTGCAGTTTCAATCATAATTTTTATTTTCTGGATAAAACTTAAGCGCCACAGAATTTATACAAAATCTATTGCCAGTTGGACTTGGCCCGTCATTAAAAATATGTCCCAGGTGAAGTTCACAGCGTGCACAGAGAACTTCAGAATAATCGCCTATTGGTACTAATTCAACATTTTCCTGATTAATCGGCTGTATAAAACTAGGCCACCCTGTTCCGGAATCATATTTATCCTCAGAGCTGAAAAGAGGAAGATCGCAAGCAGAACAACGATAAATCCCTTTTTTATCAAGCTTATCATATTCATTATCAAAAGACGGCTCCGTTCCTTTTTCCACCATTACTTTATATTGAAGAGGAGTTAAAATTTTTTTCCATTCTTCCTTTTTTCTTATAATTTTCTTTATCATAGATATAATCCGTATTTATTTAAATAATACAAAAAACACAAGCCTTTATTCTAACAAAGCCTTAAAGATAATAAAAACTGAAAGTATAAGAATTAAATAATTTTTTTAATCTCTTTTAAAAACTCTGGTAAAATCCTATCTTCGGAAACGGATTTTATCACTTTTCCTTTCACAAAAATAGCGCCCATTTTCTTTCCCCCGGCGACGCCGATGTCGGCTTCGCGCGCTTCTCCGGGACCATTCACCACGCATCCCATTACCGCCACCTTAATCGGTTTTTTAATTCCAACTAGTGCCTTCTCGACTTTCTCAGTCAGACTAATCATATCAATTTCCGTCCGCCCGCAAGTCGGACAAGAAATAAGTTCTGGGCCAACTTTTCTTTTTTCAAGCGCGCTAAGTATTCCAAATCCCGCTTTAATTTCCTCGACCGGATCGGCCGTAAGCGAAACCCGAATTGTCGCTCCAATTCCCTCATTCAGAAGTATGCCGATTCCAATCGCATTTTTCATTGTTCCCATAAAAGTTGTTCCGGCATGAGTAATTCCAAGATGGAGCGGATAATTTACTTTATTAGCCAAAAGCCGATACCCTTCCACCATCTGGGGAACATCGCTGAACTTGATAGAAATCAAGATATCATGAAATTTCAAATCTTCAAGAATTTTAACATGGCGGAGAGCCGATTCCACCGCCGCTTTCGGAGTCGGACCATATTTTTTCTGTAAATCTTTTTCAAGCGACCCGACATTAATTCCGATCCTAATCGGAATTTTCTTCGCCTTGCACGCTTTCACCACCGCCTCCACTTTTTCCCGAGAACCAATATTTCCTGGATTGATCCGGATCTTATCCGCCCCTTGTGCGACGCATTCCAGGGCCAATTTGTAATCAAAATGAATATCAACCACCAAGGGAATATGGATTTTTTTCTTGATTTTTCCAACCGCTTTAGCTGCCACCATATCTGGAACCGCCACACGAACAATTTCACATCCCGCTTTTTCCAATTCCAAAATCTGCCGGACTGTCGCCAAAACATCTCGCGTATCGGTGTTGGTCATTGATTGAACCCTGATCGGATTATTTCCGCCCAAAAGATACGGACCGACTTTCACTACTCTAGATTTATATTTTTTCATTTTTTAAATATAGATTAATGCTTTCTGCTTTCTCACAAAACAAGTCAACATAAGATATAATATATGCTTTATTGATTTTTTACAACCTTTTAAAAATGCCTCTCTCATCTTGTTTTTTCCTAATTAATAATATAACATTGCCTATATGAAGAAAAATAAACCATTATACATATTGAAACTTGGGGGTAGCGTTATAACCCATAAAGACCGAGTTGAAGCATCGGCTGGAGATTCAATAAGAAACCTTCTTGTTAAAAAAATTGCTAGGACTCTCAGAAAAGCTATCAAAAAAAACGACTTCCAATTAATTCTTATACATGGAGCCGGATCTCCAGGGCATCAATTGGCTCATAAATACAAACTCAAGGATGGCACGAAAAGCGACAATAAAAAATTAAAAGGATCCGTCTTGCTTCAAAATGTCAATCAAAAATTTGATAACGCTATACTAAAGATATTTATTAATAACGGCATCAACATAACCCCGATCCATACCGCTTCGGTAATAATTCAAAAAAATAAAAAAATAACGGAATTTTATGCAGGAACACTCAAAAAAGCTCTTGAAAATAATTGCATCCCGATTCTTTATGGAGAAATGGTTTTTGACAAAGCTCTGGGTATGACAGTTTGCTCAGGCGACACTATCGCTGCTTATCTCGCAAAAAAATTAAAAATTAGAAAGATTTTTTTCGCCTCGGACATTGACGGAATTTTTACCAAAGATCCTCATTCACACAAGGATGCCAAATTGATCGAAAAAATAGATTTAAAAAATATCGAAAAAGATATAAAATTAACACAGTCTCACAATATAGACGTAAGCGACGGACTGAGAGGGAAAATAAGAGGATTCAAAGGAATATCCAGCACTTCTCTTGATTCCATAGAAATATTCAACGGCTTTGATGAAAAAAATTACGAGAAAATATTGTTCAATAAACCATTCAGACACACTTCTATAGAAGTATAAAGAAAAGAAGCAATCATCCCCCAGGGATTGCTTCTTATTATTTTTGCTCGTTGAGCTTTTCTGAAAAGTTGGTTGCAAAGTGAGCCAGCAAGGAAGGAACTTCTACTCTGACAAAATGACGATTGAGTAGTTCTTTAGGCGTAAACCAGCCTACGAACTTTATATCGTCATCTTTAGGTTTGAATTCCTGATTCGGATCACCCGAAAATTTGCCAAACCCATACAGGATTGTAATATCTTCTCTTCCTGGGATCGGTCTAAATTCCTGGAAAGAAAATCCCATGATTTCAACCTGATCGATCGGCACACCTATTTCCTCTCTAATCAGTCGAGTAATGGTGTTCCGAGGACATATATCCTTCACTTCAAATGTTTCCAACGGAAAAGACATCATTCCGGCTTCTTTTTTGTTTTCCGGTTTTCCTTTTAACTCCTCCACCGTGAATACTTTGAATGCGCCATCAATTAGCGAAAAAAGCAAAAAACCCACTCCAATTATCATAACGCACCCCCTTTTTTTGATTTAACTTCAAGGAACTAATTTCCCCCGAAAAGAAAGTTAGCATATAAAAAAATAAAAATCAATATAAACAAAAAACCCGGCCAGAACCGGGTCTCAAATGTTTTATGCTATATGCTATATGTTATATTTTATATGTTCCATGTTTTACTACTTCGGCTGGACCACCGGCAGATCAATGATAAATTTCGATCCCTTGTTTAATCCTTCTGATTCTACCCAAATTTTCCCATGCTGGGCTTCGATTATATTCCTACCGACATAAAGCCCAAGCCCCGTTCCACTTACATGCAAACGGCTCGTGTCTTTTCCGCGAGAAAATTTAGAAAACAAATAAGGAAGTTCGGTTTCCGGCACTCCGATCCCAGTATCAGAAATCGTTATTCTGACAATATCTCCGGAAAGATCTTCATCCTGTCCGCCCGCATGCTTCACGCTCCAATTCATATCTTTGAGAAGTTCCGCTTTCACCGTTATGCCTCCACGCCTGGTATATTTAAGCGCATTATCGATAAGATTGGAAATAACTTCACGCGTCTTTCCTGCGTCAATTTCTATTTCAGGAAGAGGCTCACTAGGCATATTAAGATGCATATATAATCCCTTTCCTTTGGCAATGACTGAAAAAGTATCTTTCAGCGCTGTTGTTATTTTTTCAATGCTTGATTTTTCAAAAATATATTCCATCCTTCCGGATTCGATCCTGGAAACATTCAAAAGTTCTTCCACCAATTGGATAAGCCTTTCATTGGAAGCATAAATCTTGCTGATAGGATCCATGATAACCTCGTCAATCTTCCCATAATTCCCCTCCA
>CAZXKY010000041.1:0-6060 GCA_964641975.1 uncultured Bdellovibrionales bacterium
TAAATTCTTGATAATCATCCAAATCATTCGGGCATTGTTCTTCAATCAAATCAGCTATTGCTTTTACCTTTGCGGCTTTGAGTTGCGTTTTAAACGTCGAGAGAATAATCGAAAAAGCGCTCGGATCAATTCCAGAACTGATAGAAAAAGATTTTATTTCTAATTTTATATATTCCTCCTCTATTTTTTGTTTGTCTCCATCATAATCAATGAAGATGCTTTCAAGCGATCCTAAATATCTTGCAAATTCCTTAAGCACTTCGAATTGGCATTCTTTTTCAATTCTTCCAACAATCCTATCAACTTCTTCTTTCATTCTTTCTCTTTCCTGGATTTCCCAAAATCCTCTTTCGAAGACATTTTCAACGCTATTCATGAACTTAAAGTTTTAGTTTTTATTTAAGGTTCCTGGGGAGCTAAAATTTGATTCTGTTCCGATGATTCTTCGCTTGCATTATCCTGGCTGGGAGATTCCTGGCTATTTGTTGACGTAAGACCGAGGCTTTCCGGAGTATTCTCAATGCCATTCTTAATATTGCTTATCATCTTGTCTAACTGTTCTTTTGTTTTCTCAGAGCCCTCGGGCAAAAGATTAATGACTTTTTCATATTCAGCTGCTGCTTCCGCTTTCCTGCTGGTTTTTTCATAAAGAAGCCCCAGATTGAAATGTGTATTAATTTCCTTGTCATTTACCCCTAAAATTTGCTTGAACAAAGCTTCTGCTACTTTATTGTCATCATCCTTTCCTCTGGCCTGAAACATCCTGGCTAAATTAAAGACGTAATTAACATTATTTCCCTGGATGCTTACCGCTCTTTTCATATCCTCAATAGCCTCGTCCAATTGCCCCAAAGCTTCTTCCGTTGAAGCAAGATTATAATAAGCAGAATCGAAATTCTTTCGAACTTCGATAGCCTGCTTAAATAATCCATTCGCTTCTTCTATTAAAGCTTTTTTCTCTTCTGCCTTCTCTTTAGTAGCCGCTATTTTTGTTTTGATGAGACCCAATCGAACATAGAAGGTTGGATTGTTCGGTTCCAATTCTAAAGCTTTTTGATATTCTTTTACAGCTGAATCATATCCTTCCGTGAGATAAATTCCAGAATTCTCATAAATCTGAGCCAGAGTTTCAACGGAATTAATATCTTTCGGCATCAGATTTCTTCCAATAGCTCCCGCTTGAACTCCGGCAGAAAGATAAGCTTTAATTTTGTTTATGTCTCTGCTTTCTTCTCCCTTAAGCATTTCTTCATTAGTAAGAACAAGATATTCCTGTCCCAATCGAGCAAAGTATCTGCCTTCTTTCTGGTTCAGATTGATTGCTTTTCCAATTTTCGCTATTGATCCTTCCTCACTGACTTTTTGCGATCGTATCGCTTGTCCCATATATAAGTCAGCTGCATATATCTTCCCAAAAAAGACAAACAGGAAAGCCACTGAAGCAAAAATCAGAAGCGAGATAAAAGCCAACGTCAGAGCGAATTTAGGAGAAGTCTTCAATGAAAAATTGATAAAGTTTCCCTTGATATCACTTTCCATAAAAAGCACTCCGATTGTCAACGTTCCCATAATTACCAGAAAAATAAGGACAGAGGCTTCCGATTGCGATACCAGCGCGTTAACCAGGAGAACAATTGTGGCAGACAAAATTCCCAAAGAATAAATCTTATTCCTCTCTTTTTCCCGATAAAGAAGAAAGATGCTGGTCCCCAAGAAAGTTAAGATTAAAATCATAATAAGCACTGTTCCAATGACCCCCAATGTTGAAATTGATTCAAAAATCAACCCTTCTCCTTCAAAAAACCGGAGGCTCATATTGTCAAAATTTTTGGGAAGAAATTTCGAGAAAGCATAACCGTAATTTCCCGGACCATAACCGACAAAGAAACTGTCTTTTAAGCTTCCCTTGGCTATCTCTGAAGCAGTGCTATATGGAACGCTCACATTAAGAGGAAGATTTACCTTAGAAAGACTCACCGAACCGATCATCAGAAATGCCAAAACTATAATGAAGATTACCATCGGAAATAAAGTCCAGGCATCTTTTGGTCTCACAATCTTAGCTAAAATGAAAATTACAAAGAAAGCGGAACCGATAACCAATCCAGCTAAAGGAAAATGACTGAATAATGGAATATAGTTATATAGAGCCAAAACAACTAGCAGGGAAGCTGCAATGAAAAAGGACAGAATTATTGAATAAATATTTTTCTTCAAATTGGAAATCCCGTCGTTGAACCTCATTTTTAAAATCGCCGTCATGAAAACAAAAATCATGAAGCACGCAAAAATCGCAGCGCTTTGAAGGGATCCAACCGTGCTAACAGGAAGATTGGCCCATAATTTTTCCCCAAAAAATAGTCTGATATCGAAAATTTTCAAGAGATCCCAAATGATAACCGCCGCTCCAGAAAAAATGATTGCCCGCATCAGCCACTTGAATAAATTCTGGCTGAAATTGCTTAAAATTAAATAATACAAAATAATCATCGCCGTAATACTAATAAACCCCCGGGATGGATCGCCAAAAAAGCCGACAAAGCTATGCCATCGATCAGCTGAAAATACCGTAGCGATAAGATAAAAGAACCAGAGGGCAATTATTGGAAAATCCAAAGGAGTCTTTTTGATTTTCATTTCTCCAACATAGCCACCTTTTGATCCCCAAGCCACCAAAGCGATAAGAATCCAGAAATAGAAATACATCTGCTTTTCAAAAGCAATTCCCTGAAAAGTAAGATTGGTAAAAAACAAGGGTATACCCAGAAAAATCGCAAAGAGACTGATTTTAATGACAGCATCAAGTAATCTTACCACCTTGCCATCATTTTTTTCTGAAGTTTCTCCTTCAACGCTTTTTTTTATTTCGTTTGCTTTAGAAGGAAAATTTCTTCCCATGCTAAATGGTATCTTTGTGGCGTTATTGTTGTTTCCTCCTGCATCACCCCACCCTTGTTGTTTCCATTCCATATTTCTTTTTTTGTTTATTAAAGTATAAATCTCTTTCTACATTATAGTAAATCCACACACTCAGTGTCAATTATAATCCAACCTTGACTTTATTGGCGTTGTGTTCCTCAATATTTTTTGAAAAAACAGTTTTTCCAGACTGAGGATCGCTTAAGAAATAATTGTAATTGGTTTGCGCAGGATAGACAGCAGCTTCAATGGAAGAAATTCCAGGATTGGAAATCGGACCAGGAGGAAGGCCTTGATTCAAATAAGTGTTGTAAGGCGACTGGATCCTGGTATCTTCAAAAGAATATTGATCTTTACTAACCTCCAAAATAAAGGAAATAGTAGCGCAGCTTTGAAGTGGCTGACCCGCCTTTATTCGATTCCAAAATATTCCGCTTACAACCTTCCTATCTTCATTATTTTTTACCTCTCTTTCAATAATGCTTGCCATTGTAATAATTTCATTCAATGATTTCCCTTGTTTTTTAATTTCTTCTCTTAAATCAGAAGTAAGCTGGTTATCAAAATTATTAAGAATTTTTCCGGTTATTTCTACGGTGCTAAATTTTTGAGAAAAGAAATAGGTATCCGGAAACAAATATCCTTCAAGGCTTGTTCCTTTCGGAAGCAAGCTAAAAAAAGAATATTTATTGGTCAGCTCAACCGGAGGATTCTTAACAATTTCCAAGAATTCGTCTCCAGAAAAATCATTAGCTGAAAGCCTTTCGGCCATTTTCTTGCTATCCCAGCCCTCTGGAAAGGTTATTTTGGCGAATTTGTTTTGTTCTTGAGTTATGGTGGTAGTTATCTCTGGAATAGTCATATTCCCGCTCAACTGATAGTCTCCTGGAAGAATTTTGTTAAGCAAACCATGAGTTTTCATGTAATAACAAAGATACCATTTGCTGGCAATTAAGTTGTCCTTGGCAAGATTATTTGAAACAATTTTACATCCCTCTCCCTCTTCCACTTTGAACATTCTTATTGATTTGAAATCTCCGTGAGAATAATAAACCTGGAAACGAAAATAAAAAAAAGAACCGACAATAATGACCAATAAAATCAGCACCAATCCCAATGTTTTGATTTTTCTATTCAGCATTTAAATAAAAAATTAAGAAATTAAACTTCCTGAATAAATGGAACAAATGAAAATCCTGGATATTCTTCCGCATAAAAATCTTTTTCTCCTCTTTTTTTTAAGAGCCAAACTCCTCCGCGCATTGGAATAACCATTCTTCCTCCGATTTTCAATTGATTTTTGAGAGCATTCGGTATTTTCTCTGCCATAGCTGAAACTAAAATTCTGTCGTAAGGAGCATTTTTTTCATAACCATTGCTTCCATCAATGCAATGAAACTCGGCTATTCTATTTTTTACAAAATCAAATTTATCCGTATTGGCTTCTCCCCATTCGCAAAGTTCTTTTATTCTTTCAATAGCAGTAACCTTTCCATCCCGACCAACAATGTAAGACAGGAGAGCGGTAGTCCATCCGGAACCACTTCCCAAATCAAGAATATTCTGCTTTCTTTGCGGATTTAAAAGTTCCAGCATAAAAGCCACCGTTAGCGGTTGGGATATTGTCTGGCCAAATCCGATAGGAAGAGGAATGTCTTCTTCAGCCCTATTCTTCAATTCATCCGAAACAAACTCGGCTCTATCAACTTTTAAAAAAGCCTCAATAATCAAGTCTGTCTTGAGATAGCCTTGCCTTATTAGATCGCTAAATAAGCGACACATACTTTTGATTTTTTTATCACGCTCCAACAACCTGAACGACTATATCTCTCTTCCTCGATCCGTCAAATTCCACCGCAAAAATAGATTGTCTTTCGGTTATCATTATTTTTCCTTTTTCAATAGGGATCGTTTCGCTTACTCCAATCAGCATTGTTTGGCAATGCGCTTGTCCATTGCTTCTTCCATCCGCCATTCTTCCTCTTCGAAGCTCAAATAAATCATGGGAATACTGGCTATCCACCGGAATCAAGCGATGAAATACTTTCAGAAAATCCTGGAGAAGCATCGGCTCATTGTGATTGAGCATTATTCCCATCGTCGTGTGTGGAGAATAAATCACCACTTGCCCCTCTCGTATTCCGGAATTATCAATTATTTCCTGAACTTTATCAGTAATATTAAGGAATTCGATTTGCGTTGTCGATTCGAGTTCAAATTTTTGTTTGTAAATTTTCACTCTGTTTAATAAATTTATTTGATCTCATTTAAAATGATATCGAATAAAATAATTTTATTTTTTAAGCATTGTTTGTCTAAATTATACCATTTTTTTCAAAAAGCACAATTGAAAATTATCCAAGCTTTAGTTTCTGATACACGCTGCTAGCAGCAATTGCCCCCTCGGAAACCGAGGTAATAAGCTGGCGAATCTTGTTGGAGCCGGTTGTCACATCCCCAGCCGCAAAAACTCCTTCAATATTAGTGCTTTGATTGCTTTTGATAATAATATAGCCGTCATCATCGACAGCTATTCCAATCTGCTTGGCAATTTCCACTCCTGGAATCGATCCAATTTCAACAAAAACTCCAGAAACCAGAACTTCCTTGCAACTTCCATTTTCCCCTTCGCTGTCATTGTAAACTATTCCTGATACTTTTCCATTCCCTTTTATTTCCGTCACTCCAGAACAAGAAACCAGTTCGATTTTTTTATTTTGCTTTATTGCATCTTGCAAAGATGGCTCCATTATTAATTTTCCCTTTGGATAGAAAACATAAATCTTGCTGGCAAATTCTCCCAAATGGATTGCGGCTTTGGCCGCCGAATCTCCTCCTCCTACCACTGCCACATTTTTGTTTCGAAAAAACATCGCATCGCAAATAGCGCAATAAGAAACTCCCTTACCAATAAATTCATCTTCTCCGGAAACATTTAATTTTCTCGGCTTCATCCCCAAAGCTAAGATAATATTTTTTGTTTGGTATTTTTTTCCATTGGACTCTTCCAATTCAAAAAAACCGTCCTGCTTCGTAATCTTCTTCACTTCATCCTGAATAATTTCTGCTCCCAGTTTTTTCGCTTGACCTTCAAACTTCTGGATGAGCTCGGGTCCAGAAATAGATTCGAATCCGGGCCAA
>CAZXKY010000042.1:0-5942 GCA_964641975.1 uncultured Bdellovibrionales bacterium
AAAGCCGGTGTCACTACTTTAAATTACGGTCTGTTTTTGAATAATATCATTGACCATATTCTCAATTTCTTGTTTCTGCTCATCAGTCATTTTTTCCGGATGAGAAAAATCGAATCGCAATCTTTCCGGAGTTATATTGCTTCCTTTTTGCAGAACATGGTCGCCCAATATTTTTCGAAGCGCTGCTAGCATTAAATGTGCCGCAGTGTGATATTTCTTCGTCGCTTCGCTTGTGTCGGCCAATCCTCCCTTAAACATTCCGGCAGAAGCAGTTCTAGAAAGTTCTTGATGTTTTTTTATTTTATTATTAAATAAAATAATTGTGTTATCACTAATTGTGATATTTTTTTTCTCAAGCTCTTCTATTGCAAGCTCTATAGGGAAACCATCAGATGTATACAATTCGAATAACTTGTCTGCGATAGTATTTTCATCTCCAGGAATAAGTTCTATATTTTCTATATTGAGTTTTGAAGTTAAATCGTCTATTTTAAAGGTTTCCGCAATTTTCTGCGTTTCGATTAGTCCCTTTTCCAAAGTTTTTCTAAACTTATCTTCCTCTTTCTCTAACTCTTCAAATATTTTTTCTTTATTCTCTTCGAGGCCTCTATAGAAGCCTCTATAAATTTCAACAACCCCTTCTGCAATCTGTTTGGTAAAATTATTTTCAATTCCCAATATCTTGCCGTGTCGAATTGCTCTGCGGATTAAACGCCTTAAAACATATCCAGCTCCAACATTCAAAGGTGTTACGCCGTCAGCAATGATAAAACTTGCTGCTTTCAAATGATCCGCAATTATCCGAAAAGATTTTTTGTTATCCTCATATTTCTTTCCCGAAATCTCCTCAATTTTTTGAATAATCGGCCAGAATAATTCTGTTTTGTAATTATCATCAAAACCATTAACCGATGCCATTATTCTTTCCATTCCCATTCCGGTGTCGACATTTTTCTGAACTAACGGCTTAAATTCTCCCTCTCCAGTTTTGTTGTATTGCAAAAAGACATCGTTCCAGATTTCCACCCACAAATCATTATCATCATTAAAGTTTTCCGGAACTTGACTTGGATCACCTGTCCAATAAAAAATTTCTGTGTCCGGACCACAAGGTCCAGTTTCCATCCCCCACCAATTATTTTCTTTTGGAAGCTTGGCGATTCTTTTTTCGGAAATTCCCAAGTCTTTCCAAACGTTAAAAGCCTCTTCATCAAACGGCGCATCATCATCGCCGGCAAAAACTGAAACAGCAATCCTGTTTTTGTCGAGTCCCAACCATTCTTTTGAAGTCAAAAATTCAAAACTCATTTTTATTGCGTCCTTTTTAAAATAACCGCCTCGCGTCGACGATGCGTCTTCGTGAGTCGAGGCGGGATCTCCCAGCGACCAATTTCCAAGCATTTCAAAAAACGTGTGATGAGTTGCATCTCCCACTTCATCAATATCCCCTGTTCGAACACACTTCTGAACATTGGTTAATCTCTTTCCTCCCGGATGTTTTTCGCCCAAAAGATACGGCACCAAAGGAAACATTCCGGCAGTCGTAAAGAGAACCGAAGGGTCGTTTTCGGGCACTAAAGAAGCCGAAGGAATAATCGTATGCCCTTTAGATTCAAAGAATTTCAAAAATTTTTCACGAAGTTCATTTGCAGTCATGCTAATATATTAACAATAAAAACCCTTAAGAACAAGGGTTTAAGATTAGTAAAAATAACACTACCCCCTTGTCATCTCGAGCGACCAAGGGGAGTCGAGAGATCTAATTTTATAGGTTATCATACAAATCTTTCCAATTCGGATTCAGATTACTGATTAAATTAATCTTCTTTTTCCTACTCCATTTTTTAAGCTGTTTTTCTCTTTCCAAAGCACTCATTACATTTTCCGTCTGTTCGAAATATATCAATTTATCTGCATTATATTTTTTAGTAAAACCGTCTACGACCTTATTTTTATGCTCCCAGATTCTTTTCTTTAAATTACTCGTAACTCCGATATATAATGTTCCTGATTTATTAGTCGTTATATAAATGCAATATTGCTTCATTTTATTAGATTCCTCGACTTCGCTCGGAATGACATAATTGTTAGTCTAATCTAATACCAGATAATTTTTCCCTCCACTGAGAATATTTTTCGCATCCCAATCGTGGATGGATTCTAATAAATCATCAAAATAATATCTGAAACCTTCTCCTAGACGCGTTCCGGGATCATTGGTTATAAAACCTTTTTCGTCATATCCCACAACGACTAGCATGTGATAAATTGGTCCACCATTTTTGAAATTGGGATTAGGCAAAACTTTTCCTGCTGCTCCAACTATCACCGGCTTCCCATCTGATAGTTCTTTTTTAATATCATTTATCGTTATATTCTTTTCAACCCTGCCTGTTTTTAAATTATAATATTTCCGAGCTATCTCGCTGAGTTCATCTAGGGTTATGCTGATTCCGTATTTGTTCTTTTTCTCAAAAGCAATCATATTCTGAATTTCTTCCTCTGCTAATTCTTTGGAAATCGTTTTTTTGCCATCGGAAAAATATTTCAGCATAATGAGGCTGGCTTCCTCGCAAGCATCTTCATGAAGCGCATCCCATTTGGCAAACGGCGCCTGGCTCATAAAAGGAACTTTCAACAAAACGCTGTCCGGAAGAACGGGTTCAGAAAATTCTTCTTGCTTTTTAATTTCTTCTTCGATAATTATTTCCGGATTGCTCTTTTCTGATATTTCTTCATTAATAATCTTTTTGCTAGTAATTGCTTTGTTTGATGTTTTTTTGTAATAAAAAATACCGGCAAAAAGTGCTAGAAATAGCAAGGATATAATTAAAATATTTTTCTTTTTCATTGTCATTATATTACCATCTATAAGAATTTATACAAATATAAACAGAAAAAATTACTACTCAATGGCTAAGCCAGTGGCTTAGCCATTGAATTTTTGCGGCTAGACGCGCACAATCATTGACAAAACCCCAAATCACTGCTATACTTGATTTTTATGTTAATACCTTCGCAAATAACACCTTCGTTGAGTTGAAACATAAAATTTTAATTTTTTATGTTTTAACATAATGTATAACCAAAGACCAAGGCGTGTTTCTGCCCACGGTGCTTCTCGAAGCAAAACAGGCAGGCCCGCTCAACAAAATTCAAGATTTCGAAACACTCGTCCATCAGGACAAAGAAGTTCTGGCGGAGGAAAAAGAGGCAAGTTCACAGGAACCTATATTGACCCGAGAATGTTCGTCAATAAAGCTGTGCCAGCTCGAAAAGAAGCTAATGCCGATGTGGCAAAAATTCTTTTTGCTGATTTAGCTTTAGATAACTCACTCAAAAACGCTATCACCAAGCGCGGTTTTGTGCATTCAACTGATATTCAGGCCAAAACTATTCCTCATATTCTTGAGGGCAAAGATGTAATTGGGCTCGCTAATACTGGAACCGGAAAAACTGGCGCATTTTTACTTCCCATGATCAATAAGATCATCAAGGATCCCAAACAAAAACTTTTAGTTGTTGTGCCGACACGTGAATTGGCAATTCAAATTCAAGAAGAATTTATCGCTTTCACCCAGGGTCTTCGCCTTCAAGCAGTTGTTGCCGTAGGCGGAACAAACATTCGACCACAAATTCAAAGGCTGCGAACCAGACATAATCTGGTTATCGGAACGCCTGGACGATTAAAAGATCTGATTGACCGCAAGGATTTGCGCCTTGAAACGTTTGCCAATGTTGTTTTAGATGAAGCTGATCGTATGTTGGATATGGGATTTATTAATGACGTTAAATTACTGATGTCTCTCTTGTCCAAACCCAGACAAACACTTTTATTTTCCGCCACCCTTTCCAGAGAGATCGAAACTTTGGTCCAACAATTTTTGACTAATCCGATTCGAGTTTCCATCAAGTTGCGAGAAACTCCGGATCAAGTCGACCAAGATATCGTGCGCGTCGGAAAAAACGAAGATAAAATAGAAGTTCTGCGAAAGCTTTTGGTGCAATCACATTTTCAAAAAATCCTCATTTTTACCCGCACTAAACGCGGAGCAGAGAAACTTTCTAATGTTTTATTTAAAATGGGATTTAAAGCTGAATCAATCCACGGCGACAAGTCGCATTATCAAAGACAGAAATCTTTGCAATTATTCAAGAATAATCGCGTTGAAATTTTGGTTGCCACCGATGTGGCCGCTCGCGGACTTGATATTCCGAATGTGAGCCACGTCATCAACTTTGATATTCCGGCAAGCTACGAGGATTATATCCACCGCATCGGCCGAACCGGCCGTGCTGGAAAAACCGGAACCGCCCTGACTTTCATCAATTAAAAT
Organism: uncultured Bdellovibrionales bacterium; assembly: GCA_964641975.1. Lineage (GTDB taxonomy): Bacteria > Patescibacteriota > Minisyncoccia > Moranbacterales > JAKLHP01 > JAKLHP01. The sequence goes on from CAZXKY010000042.1 coordinate 4,338, forward strand.
CCAAAAATATCTTCCCAACAAAAAAACCGCCATTTCTGACGGTCTTTTTAAGTCTACTGGAAATAGATATATATTATTTTCTAAAAAGTTTCACTGCCCAACCAAACAAACTAAATTTGCTCTCATTTTGAGTAATGAAATTATTAATATTTGTCTGTTCCTGCTCCAATAATTGAATTTGAGATTGAAGTTCAGTCTTGTCTCCCTCGTTTTCCACTTTATTAGCCAGTCTCTTCAGCTGTTCAATTTGATTTCGTGTTTGAACCATCTGACTTCGCAATTCTCCAAGATTTTTATAGCTTGTGCCTATGAGAAATGTTTTTACTTTATTCCTATTTTCAACAGCATTTATTAAGTCAGATGCTCTATCCTTGGTATTATTTTGCTGCTCAGCGATAATTTTTACCTCTTGTCCAATTCCACTCTCCTTATCAGCTACAATTAAAAGACTCTGAACAAAAGTAGCCACTGTGCTTCGGTGAGATTCAGCATTGAATTGCCCTTTATTTTCTTTTTTGTCTTTCGTTTTAACTGAATTTTGCTCTTGTGTCTGAATTTGGGTGTCTTCTCCCTGATTCTTAACTTTATTCTTTTCCTGCGTTTGAACGGCATTACCATTTTGATTGCCCTGAGCATTGGCTTGTCCGGTTTTGTTTCCTTGATTAGAATTTGTGTTTGCGGCTTGAGTTTGGATAACCAAGCCAAACATCAAAAGAAAAGCGACCATCAATGTTTTTTTCATTTTTTTATTTTTAATTATTATTGATTTAAATTATTATCTATTTTATTATATCACAAATTTCAACTTTCACCACCTCTGCCAAAAAACAAGAATTGAACAAATTTACCCCGAAGTGAGCCTTGCTCTACTTCTGGAGCCTTTTTCATCCACACAGGCTATAATAGAGCGTGCGATGGCGTTGATGAATAAAAAAGTGGGCGCCAGCAACTTGTGCTAACGCCCATCTAAATCTCCGAGAGGAGGTAAGGTTCTTGTTCTGTTCAATGTCCGCATTAAGCGGAGAGAATCAATTATCCTTTTAGTGAAATCTCGCGATCTCAAACCTTGCTCTCGTATTGATCTGTTTACTTCCGTTTCTTGTCTTTCTTCTTTCCGAGGGTAAAACCGAAGGCATAGTCCACGAGATCATGGCATATGACCTTAGCAGCTTCCTGCAGTTCCTCCTGAGAAAAAGATCTAAATTCCTCGGGAAGATGCTGAAGCAATTGCGGCAAATTTCCAATTTGCCTCTTGAGCTTTTCCGGGTTAAGCCTTATCTCTTCATCGCTCAGCATAATGAGAAGCAACGCATACGCAACATCTCTTATCCTCTCTTTTGAAATCATATTGCCTCCTTTGTGATTGTTGTGAAATTATTAAGAACTTCAACCATTGTCCATGTTTTTACACCCCTCCTTTTGGTGCAACTATCTTTTATACCATTTTAAATATTTTTTGTCAAGCTTAAAATAAAAAAGCTGAGAATCTCTAGTCCCGTTTTTAAGGTAGAAACTCTCAGCTCATTGGCTAATCAAATGCATAATCACGAACAGATCCCATCATAACACCCCAGGAAAACCCCCAGACGATTTCGGTAATAGGAA
>CAZXKY010000043.1:0-4851 GCA_964641975.1 uncultured Bdellovibrionales bacterium
ATAAAAATTGCCTCCTGTTGTTTTACTGCGTTGAATTTATCTTCTTCGCTCGCACAGTATATATCAATTGAAGATCCGTTCACCCGTGCGAAATATTCAAACCCATCAGGAGCCGAAATTTCACATTTCGCAACAGCAAACAAGACTTTGTACATATTGCTTTTCTTTTCCACATGAAGGAAATCAACTATTTTTTCTCCCAGGAATTCAATCGGATTAAAAAAACCATGAAGTTCGTGTGTTGTGCCGTCAGCACGTCTTGCAAAAATATTCATTAAACACCTCCTGATTTATTGAATATCTATTATTTTCATTCTAGCGGTTTTGCCGCCAATTATTGCCAAAGAACTTTTCGAAACACCGAAATGCTTCGATAATACCTGTATTAGCATGGAATTCGCCTTTCCGTCAACCGGCGGAGCGGTTATCCAAACTTTGTATTCCTCTTCTGAAATTTTCTCTATTTTGTTCCGAGATGACTTCGGAACAACTTTCACATAAATACGCATATTTTTACCCCCTTATCCCAAATTTTCCAAAATTCCCCTGAATTTTTTTGCCAATTGAATCAATATCAATCATCTTTCCTTTAGTAATTTTTTTGAGATTCGGATCCAAAATTTTTATTTCCCGATACATCTGAAGATAATACGTTTTCGCCCCTTTAATCCATTCCCCTATCTTGTCGAAATCTTCTTCGGTGTGAATTCCCGGAACAACGGTTGTCCTAAATTCGTAAGGAATCTTGCTGTTCATTATCATATCCACACTTAATTTAATCCTTTCAATGTCAGATCTTCCTCCGCTAGTTCCTCTGTATTTTTCCGGACTGTCTTTGATATCCATCGCAATAAAATCCACCAGCCCCTCTCGGATAATTCTCCGAAGAATATCTGGCCGGCTTCCATTGGTATCCAGCTTCACGGAAAAACCAAGCTCTTTTATTTTTACGATAAAATCGATCAGATCAGACTGGATAGTGGGCTCGCCTCCCGTAATGCAAACTCCCTCTAATTTCCCTTTTCTCTTCTCCAAAAATTCAAAGAATTCATTTTCCAAATTATTTTTTATTCCCGTCCCCAAAACAAGTTCTGGATTATGGCAAAACGGGCAACGAAAAGAACAACCGACAGTAAAAACAGTGGTCGCAATTTTCCCCGGATAGTCGATAAGGGTAAGTTTTTGAAACCCTCCTAATATCATATTCAGATAGAATATAAAACACAGAACCCCCTAAGTTCTATGTTTTACTTTTTTAATCTAAAATTTCTAACAGCAAATTTCTGCAGTTTTAAATTCTTTCCTGTCTTTGAATTCCGCCTGTTTTCCTTCGTGCCATTGCTGGACCGGACGAATGTATCCCACCACGCGAGAATAGACCTCGGTTTTTCTGAAATTCCGAAGGATTGGATCTTTTTGGTGGCAAGCTTTGCATTTTATATAATTTTTTCCTTCCGATTCATACTGCATCACTTCTTCATTTTTTCCGATTTCTTTGCCACAATCGTGGCAAATTATTTTTTCTTCCATATTTTTTTGTTTTTATTTAATAATTAACAAACTTTTTTGCTTTTTTCTTTGACTATAAATTCTTTTCGATCTTCAAATTCTGCCTGTTTTCCTTCGTGCCATTGCTGGACCGGACGAATGTATCCCACCACGCGGGAATACACCTCGGTTTTTTGTTCTATGACGCATTTCGGACAGGTGTGATGTTCTCCGGAAAGATATCCGTGCACCGGACAAATACTGAAGGTCGGAGTTAAAGTAAAGTATGGCAAAGCATAATTTTCCGCTATTTTTCTTACCAATTTTTTGGTAGTTTCAATGTCATATATCCTTTCTCCCAAGAATCCATGAAGCACGGTTCCGCCGGTATATTTCGTCTGAAGCTTGTCTTGAAGTTCCAAAGCCTCAAAAAGATCATCGGTAAAATTCACCGGGAGCTGGGATGAATTGGTATAATACGGCTCGGCAGTCTTATTTTTTACCGCTTCACTATTGGCAAAAATCATATCCGGATATTTTTCCCGGTCAATCCTTGCCAAACGATAGGAAGTTCCTTCGGCCGGAGTAGCCTCCAGGTTGAAGAGATCTCCAGTTTCCTTTTGATAACCGATAATTTTGTCTCTCATATGTACTAAGATCTCTTCAGCCAACTCTTGTCCCTCCTTAGAAGTAATGTCCTTTCCGATAAGATTCAGGAGCGCTTCATTCATCCCCACCAATCCGATTGTTCCAAAATGATTTGCCCAATATTGTCCACGACGCTTTTTGATGGAATCAAGATAAAATCTGGTATAAGGATACAATCCCTTGTCAGTAAGATTTTCCACTAATTCCCTTTTGATTTCCAAGCTTTCCTTGGCCAAATCCATCAGATGATTCAGATTTTTGTAAAATTCTTTTTTATTGTTGGAAACATATCCCAGACGCGGCATATTTATGGTTACTACTCCAATTGAACCGGTTTGCGGATTAGCGCCGAAAAGACCTCCTCCTCGCTTGTATAATTCTCGATTATCCAACCTGAGCCGGCAGCACATGCTTCTAGCATCCTCCGGATCCATGTCGGAATTTACAAAATTGGCAAAATACGGGATTCCGTATTTGGCGGTCATTTCCCAGATCGGATTGAAATTTTCATTTTTCCAGTCAAAGTTTTTTCCGATGTTGTAAGTAGGAATGGGAAAAGTAAAAATTCTTCCGGTTGAATCTCCTTCTATCATCACCTCGGCAAAAGCTTTGTTAATCATATTCATTTCTTCCTGAAATTCTCCGTAAGTTTCTTTTTGAGGCTCTCCTCCGATTACCACTGCTTCCTTTGCCAAAACCTTGGGAGGATTGATGTCCAGGGTAACATTTGAAAAGGGAGTCTGAAACCCGACTCTGGTCGCCACATTCATGTTAAAAACAAAGGACTGAATTTGTTGTTTTACCTGTTCGTAGCTTAAGTTGTCATAGCGGATAAAAGGAGCCAAAAGAGTGTCAAAATTGGAAAAAGCTTGCGCTCCCGCCACTTCTCCCTGCAGAGTATAGATAAAATTCACCATCTGCCCCAAAGCGCTGCCCAAATGCTTAGCCGGTTTGCAGGATACTTTCCCGGAAACTCCGGTAAAGCCGCGGCGAAGAAGATCCTGGAGATCCCATCCGCAGCAATAAGCGGCAATAAGCTGAAGATCATGAATGTGCATGTCCCCTTCTTTGTGAGCTTCGCGAATCTCTTGGGGATACACCCGGTTCATCCAATATTTGGAACTTACGATGGAAGCGACGTAATTGTTGAGTCCCTGCAAAGAATAGGACATGTTGGCGTTTTCTTTGACTTTCCAATCCATTTCCTGAATATAGCTGTCAACCAAGTTTACCGCTTCATCAAGAGTTTTTTCTGTTTCACGAATTTTTTCATGCTGGCTTCGATAAAGGATATATGACTTGGCAGTTTCATCAAAATCAAGAATCATCAGAACCCTTTCCACCAAATCCTGAATTTCTTCAATTTCCGGAAGATATCCTTTTTTGTAATTTTTATTGAGAAGTTGAACTACTTTTTCAGAAACTCTTTGGGCATCCTTGAAATTTCCTTCTCCGGTCGCGGCAAAAGCTTTGGCCACCGCCACGGTAATTTTTCTTCGGTCAAAAGGAACCACTTTCCCGCTTCTTTTTACAACTTTAAGCACCAGATTCTTTTTCGCGGTTTTTTTCGATGCTTTCTTTTTGATTGCTTGAGCCTTCTTGATTGCTTTCTTCTTCGTTTTCATTTTTGTTTTTGCCATAATTGTCTTCGAGCGAAGCGAGAAGCTATAATTATGAGCATCCCGCACCAATTCGATATTAAAAACTTTATGAATTAATTAGCTAAGCCGCTAGGCGATTCCGAGAAATAAACTTTTGCTTTAAAAGAGATAATTTCGGAATTGGTGCGGGATAGCAATATCTACTATAATTTATTGGCTTATTTTGTCAGCTTCTTTTCTGAAACTTTCCGCGCTTCCAAATGATTTGTAAACACTAGCAAATCGCAGATACGCCACATCATCAGTTTCTTTGAGTTTTTCAAGGACGATTTTCCCTATTTCCTTGCTGGTTATTTCATTATTCTCTTTTGATTGAATTTCATATTCAATATCTCCGATAATTTTGTTAATTCTATCTCCACTCACCGGCCTTTTCTCTAAAGATTTTCTAATTCCGGAATCGATTTTTTTCTTGTCGTATTCTTCTTTTCTCCCATCTTTCTTAAGAACCGAAAGACGCATAATTTCCACTTCCTCATAAGTGCTAAAACGCGCTTGGCATTTTTCGCATTCCCGACGGCGCCGAATTGCCTTGCCGTCATTAGTATCGCGGGAATCAATTACTTTTGTTTCGCTATGATTGCAATATGGACAAACCATAAATTTAGCTAAAAGTTCATAAAGTCATAAAGCTTATAAAGTTTTATGAATTTTCGATTTTATAGATTCTAAAACCTTCTACTTTGTGAAATTTATAACTATTTCATACTATATCTTGTATGCTTTACTACCATTATACCACAAGACATATTTCCAGCAACCCCGCACTAACTTGGCACTTTTTAATGATTAAACTAGCTTATTTTTTTATTTATTACCGTAAAAAATAACCATATATATTAGTTATTTTAATCTTTTCGGTGCTAAATTAGTGCGGGGCAACTTATTTAAAAAACGCCGATTTTTGGCGATTTTAAAAAGTTATCCACAGTTAAAAAATAGCACCGGTTTTTATAGACCGGTGCTACGCATTCTATCACATCGAATATTCTGTTTTACGGCATCACTTCTTTCCAATTATTGTCTCTTCTAGCAGTGCAGGAAACATTCTTTC
>CAZXKY010000043.1:4861-5558 GCA_964641975.1 uncultured Bdellovibrionales bacterium
AAAAATAGTTTTTGTTTTTTTGTTCATTTTTTTGTTTTAAGGGTTTGTTAATTATGCTGAAATTATACCACAAAATCAAAGATGTTAGAAGGGAAAGAGATGTGCATAACTAAAAAGTAACTATCTTCAAAAAAACAAGGCTCCGAAAAGCCCTGTTTCTAAAGACGTATTGAATGTTTTATCCAATCTACGGGGAAACTTCTTTCCAATTATTGTCTCTTCTAGCAGTGCAGGAAACATTCTTTCCTCCGCAGGTTCCGGAGCAAGTCCATTTCCAGTTATTTCCTACTTTGGTCATACCAGAATCCGTTCCATAACTGCACAAGTTTGTTGTTGGTTCATTGCTCCAGGATTGAGTAGTAGCACTACCGCAAACTCCGTCAGATTCAATTTGAGTTCCCGAACAAGTATTGCCGCAGGAATTGATGTAGGTTGTTCCTTGGCAATGGCTGGTATTTTCAGTTGCGCTACAGTTGCAACTAAAGCTGGCAGAAACCGATTTGGCGCTGTCCATAACCAGATTACAAGCTCCGGTTCCACTGCAATTTCCTGTCCAACCGGCGAAAGTTGAATTTGGATCGGAAGCAAGAGCCGTAAGAGATATTGGCGTGTTGAGAGCGTAGGATGCAGAGCATGTCGATCCGCAATTGATTCCCGTTCCGCTTACGGTTCCGTATCCGGATTTGGAAACGGTGAG
>CAZXKY010000044.1:0-5507 GCA_964641975.1 uncultured Bdellovibrionales bacterium
CAACAGTCTTGAAAACTGTCATACCAGAAATGGTATCGAAGGTTCGAATCCTTCCGCTTCCGCCTATGAAATACAAAATTAAACAAATATAATTATGCCCTTCGACCTAAAAACAAAAAGGAATTACCGAGAAGTCGACACCGAAGAAGTTGAAGAATATTCCATAAGATACAAGGAGGAAGTATTTTATGATGGCGCATTTCACCGATGGAGCGCCCCGGAACACGAAGAATACACAGTCGGGAAAAGGTTTTATACCTTCAGCACCATTTTTTTGGCGCTTTTAATCGCTTACGCGCTTTATTCCAATAGCCCGATAATGGCAATCACCTTTATTTTAATCGGCGTTGTCGGCTATATTTATCTCCAAAAAGAACCCCGCATTGTTAATTTTTCCATCACCACTGAAGGAATTGTTGCAGATAAAGAAATTTATGAGTTTGAAAATCTGAAATCATTTTGGATTTTTTATGATCCTCCGCAAGAAAAGCTTTTAAGCCTTCGAAGCAAAAATAATTTCACTCCCTACATCCACATTCCGATTGGCAACGAAGACCCAGTAAAAATCCGCCAAATTTTGATTGATTTTATTCCGGAGATAAAACAAGAACACAACATCGTTGATGCCGTAGAAAGATTTCTGCATATCTAAAAATAATTCTTTTTAGCACTCATGGCTCAATGTTCAGCATTTTATAAATCCTGTCTTCATAGTTCAACGGATAGAACGTGAGCTTGCGGAGCTCAAAATCCAGGTTCGATTCCTGGTGAGGACACAAATTGGTGCGAGGCGAAATTCCTCGTGAGGGAACCAAAATTAATAATTAACATAAAAAAATGGAACAAATAGATAATTTTTTAGAATGCGTAAAGGAATACCAGGAATTGAGAAACAAAATAACAGAAGAAGACATTGAAGCCGTGGAAGAAAAAATAGGCTCAAAATTATCCAAACCTTGGGTAGAAATTCCCATAGGCAAAAAAATAGACTTTGCATTAGTAGACAAACTCACTGGGGAAGAACTTAAAGCATTATGCGATAAGTTCAGGAAAGACGATCGAGACCCAAAATTTATGCCGGCCTTGCATGAGCTTCAAAATAACATATTCATACTGCAAAATCTAACAGGAGAAGATAAATATAACAATCTTGTAAATTAAAAAAAAATTACATATTATATATAAGAAAAAAGCGCCCCTGTTTATTGGGGCGCTTTTTAGCAAACATCTCTTTATACAAAATACGATATACGATATACTGGATACATGACGATAACTCCAGAAACACAACTTCAAACCATCCCTCGTATCAGTCCAAAATACGCTAAGGCTCTTGAAAAAATGAGTATTTTTTCCATTCGCGACCTGTTTTTTCATTTCCCTTTCCGCTATGATGATTTTTCCGAAATGCGTTCAATCGCTGAATTGTGGAGTGGCCAAATTGCCACCATCCAAGGAACAGCGATTAAAGTCAAAAACGTCCGCACCTGGAAAAAGAAAATGCATATCACCGAAGCCCAGATTCAAGATGAAACTGGAACAGTAAAAGCAATCTGGTTTAATCAGCCGTATATTTCTGATACGCTCACAGAAGGAAAAAAGGTCCGGCTCAGCGGAAAAATTTCTGCTGATTCGAGCGGCCTCTATTTTTCTAACCCTGTTTGGGAAATGGAGAGCCGGATTCCAACCAACACTGGTCGACTGGTTCCGGTTTACCCGGAAACTCAAGGACTGACTTCCCGCTGGCTCCGCTGGCAAATCCAAACATTTTTAAAATTAAATCTTGAGATAGAAGATCCAATCCCCCAGGATATTCTCAAAAAACTAAATCTTCCAGAAATCAAAAAAGCGCTGAAGTATATCCATTTTCCCAATTCCAAGAATGAATATTTGGTCGCGCAGAAAAGATTCGCTTTCGAAGAAATGTTCCTGGTTCAGATTAAATCCATTCAAGTCCGTTCCAGCTGGAAAAAAGAAAAATCCGTCCAGATAAAATTTGATGAAAAGTTAATCAAGAAATTCGTCGATTCCCTACCTTTTAAATTGACCAACGCCCAGAAGAAATCCTCTTTTCAAATCCTCAAAGACTTGGAAAAGTCGCGTCCGATGAACAGGTTACTTAACGGCGATGTCGGAAGCGGAAAAACAATCGTCGCCGGAATCGCTTCCGTCCAGGCCATAAGTTCTGGATATCAAGTCGCCATCATGGCTCCGACCGAGGTTTTGGCGCTTCAGCACTTTAATAATTTTTGCAAATTATTCAAGGATTATGATTTCAATATCGCGCTTCTGACCAATTCCTACCAGTTTCAGAGAAAGAAAACCAACAGAAAAGAAATTCTGGAAAATCTTAAAAATGGAGAAATAAATTTAATAATCGGAACCCATTCCCTTATCCAAAAAGACATCCGCTTTAAAGATTTGGCCCTAATAATCGTTGACGAACAGCATCGTTTCGGAGTTGCCCAGCGCGCCTACCTCCAGCAGCAAATCGAAAATATCAATGACGGACTGAAAAACACTGTCCCCCATTTTCTCACCATGACCGCCACTCCTATTCCCCGAACTCTCGCGCTAGCCTTTTTTGGAAATCTTGATTTGTCGATTCTGGATGAAATGCCAAAGGATCGGAAAAAAATAATCACCGAGGTTATCGGTCCATTGGAAAGAAAAATGAAATATAATTTTATCCGAGAAGAAATAAAAAAAGGCAGACAATGTTTTGTCATCCTGCCGCTTGTTGAAGATTCTAAAGTTCTGACTGAGGTAAAGGCTGCCATATCCGAACACAAAAAATTATCAGAAGAAATTTTTCCCGATTTGAAAGTTGGACTTGTCCACGGAAAACTAAAATCCGCTGAAAAAGAAAAAGCAATGAAAGAATTTGCAGAAAATAAACTGGATATCCTGGTCGCTACTGCCGTCGTGGAGGTGGGAATCGATATTCCCAATGCTTCGGTAATGATCATTGAAGACGCTGACCGCTTCGGACTTTCCCAGCTTCATCAATTTCGGGGAAGAATCGGCCGCGGAGAACATCAGTCCCACTGTTTTCTTTTCACTTCCTCCGACTCAGGATTAGCCAAAAAACGCCTCAAGGCGCTCGTAAACAACAGCGACGGATTCGCTATCGCTGAAAAAGATTTGGAGCTTCGCGGTCCGGGACAATTCTTCGGCACCCGCCAATCCGGAATTCCCGACATCGCGATGGAAAATTTGACCAATATCAAACTTATCCAGATTGCCAGAGAAGAAGCCCGAAATCTTCTGACATCCGATCCGGAATTAAAAAAACATCTTTTACTCAAAGATGCTCTTCAAAAATTCGACGAAAAAGTCCATTTAGAATAAAAGGAGGACACTGTTTTCAGTGTCCTCGGCGCCATATTGGCAAAATTTTTGAAAATTTATTGATATTCTATGCTTCAATATGGAACTAAAATAATCAATATACCTCCTTTCTCCTCATATTAGACATATTTTCCCCTTGCCAACAGACAATTCGGCCTTTGTTGCAAACCAAATTGCTTCTTCCCTGTTAATATCACCTCCCCAGAAATCAACAATAGGTTCTCCTCTGATATTGGAAATTAACCCATCACCCTCTACTTCATAAAAAGGCTCGTCACGATCTATTCCAATTCCTTCAAGATCGTGGTCATCGTACCAGCCATCAGGAGAAAAAGCTTCTGCAAATCCAGTAAAACCACCGATAAAAGCACTCAAGTCCTTACTACTGATTCTGGAGTCATTACGTCTCCTGGACCCCGCCCTTTCCATTTCATCCAAAATCCTTTGAATTGGACTTCTAAAGGGATTTGCCATGAACTTTCCTCCTCTTCAATTTTTTCGCACCAAACAATTTTAAACAACTTTTAATTTTAGCAGAAAAATTATTTCTGTCAATCCTCAATACCAATAATTGGCTCAAATAAGGTAAAATAAAAAAGGATCCGAAGATCCCTGTTTTGCTTTTCCTTTTTATTGATTACTCCTGTGCCGTATACAGTTGTATATGAAACACCTCTTGTTGCCACATGCCCTTTTGAGAACGCTGTTCTCATTGTTATCTGAGAAATATTCTATATAGAATACATAGCATTCCAGAAAGGCGATAACTTTCTCAAGCATAATACCCCCCTCGCAATTTGATAAATAAAAGATACAATAAAAAATCAATTTTATCAAGCATTGAACAGTTTTGAAAACGTAGTAGAATATATAGGTAATGTTTAACAATAAAAAGTTATGAAATTTGAAATTTTCAAAGCCTATGATGTCCGGGGAATTTATCCTAGTGAAATAAACGAACAGGATGTTTACAAAATCGCCAAAGCTTACTGCGAGTTTGTAAAACCATCCGAAGTTGTCATTGGATGCGATGTCCGTCTCTCTTCCCCCTCTCTCAAACAAGCCGCCATTAAAGCTGTCGTTGATCAGGGAATAAAAGTTATCGATGTCGGAGAAATCTCAACTGATATGCTATATTTTGCCGTGGCTAATTATGGATACGCCGGAGGATTCTCCCTTACCGCTTCCCATAATCCCAAAGAATACAATGGCGCAAAATTTGTCCGCGAGCAGTCAAGGCCAATCTCATCTGACACCGGATTATTTGAAATTAGGGATATCGCGATAAAAGATGAATCGGATCCGCCAGCTGGCGGAAAGGATTTTGAGATTGGCGAGGAAAATTTAAAACTGGTTGAGAAAAAAAATATTATGGATGACTATATCGCCAAAATAAAAACCTTCGCCGATTTTTCCAAATTCAAAAATCTTAAAATAGTCGCCAATCCTAATTTTGGAGTTGGAGGAAGAGCAATTGATAAACTGCTGGAAGGAACAAATATTAACGTCATAAAACTCAACTGGGAATCAGATGGAAATTTTCCCAAAGGAAGACCGGATCCGCTCATTCCGGAAAACCGGGAAGAAATTTCCGAACTGGTTATTGAAAACGGAGCCGATTTTGGAGTAGCCTGGGATGCCGATGCTGACCGTTGCTTTTTCTTTACAGAAAAAGGAGAATTTATCGAAGGATATTTCATCACTGCGCTTTTGGGAAAAATATTTCTTGAAAGAAATTCGGGAGCGACAATTTTGCATGACCCAAGGCTTATTTGGGCAATTCGCGACATCGCCATTCAAAACGGAGGAAAAGATATCATAAATAAATCCGGACATGCTTTTATCAAAGAAAGAATGAGAAAGGACAATGTTGTTTTCGGAGGTGAAATGAGCGCTCATTATTATTTCCGTGATTATTTCTATTGCGACAACGGCCTTATCCCATTTGTAATGATGTTGGAATTTCTTTCGACACAAGAAAAATCCCTTTCGGAAATTATGACTGAAATGTTCTGGAACAAATATTTTGTCAGTGGAGAAATCAACAGCGAAGTATCAGACGTGAAATCAAAAATTACCGAAGCCAAGGAAAAATATTCCGATGGAACCATCGACGAAATCGACGGGGTTTCGATAGAATTCCCTGACTGGCGATT
>CAZXKY010000045.1:0-3239 GCA_964641975.1 uncultured Bdellovibrionales bacterium
TTAAGTCCAATCGATAACAAAACCCGAACGCCCCAAGGACAAAAAGGAGGTGGTGAGATTGAAAAAAATTGTATTCGCCAAGCAGCTACCAAGAGGGTTATCTTAAATTCATAAATCAAGTGCGCCTAAAGGTGCGCAACGCAAACGTGGGGTTTGTGTTCGACGAGACCTTTTCCTCAAAACACCGAGGAAAAGGTCCTTTTTTATTTTAAAATGAGCTTTATAGAAAATAAGCTAATCTATATATTTTCTTCCCTTTAATTTTTTTGGAAGATACTCTTGCTTGGCATTTTCCGGGTTTTCAAATTTGGGCGTGTATTTATAATTTTTTCCATATCCCAAATTTTTCATCAGTTTTGTCGGAGCATTGCGAAGACGAAGCGGCACCGGCTCATTGGGATAATCGGAAATATCTTTCTGAACCTTTAGGTAGGCTTCATACAATTTATTGCTCTTTTTTGATTTCGCCATATACACCACCGCTTGCGCCAAATTCACGGAGCATTCCGGCATTCCAATATAATGGCAAGCGTCATATGCCGCTGTCGCTTGGGGAAGCGCGAAAGAATTAGCAATTCCAATATCTTCAGAAGCAAATCGAACTAGCCGCCTTGCAACATACAAAGGATCTTCTCCGCCTTCCAGCATTCGTCCCAACCAATATAATGCAGCGTCTGCATCCCCTCCCCGCATACTTTTGTGCAGCGCGGAAATAATATTATAATGCTCTTCCCCTCCTTTATCATACAAAAGATGCGCTCTTTGAATCGCTTCTTCGATAATTTTTCGGCTTATTTTTTTACTGAGGCTCGTTGCCAGCTCCAGAGCATTGAGAGCATTTCTAGCATCGCCTCCGGAAAGCTGGGCTAAATATTTTACATCTTCATCTTTGATGCTGATTTTTTTGTTTCCAAGTCCTCTCTTGTTGTCTACCAGCGCATTTTTGATAATAATTTCGATGTCGCCAGGTTCCAGTTTATTCAGAACAAAAACCCTGGTCCGTGAGAGAAGAGCTGAGTTCACCTCAAAACTGGGGTTTTCCGTTGTTGCGCCAATGAGAGTCACATCCCCTCCTTCGACATAGGGAAGAAGCGCGTCTTGCTGGGACTTATTGAAACGATGAATCTCATCGATGAATAAAATCGTATTCTTATTGAAAGCTCGAAGTGTGTTTTTCGCTTCCTCAAAAATTTTCCTCATTTCTTTTACTCCGCTCGAAACCGCGCTTATCTGAACAAAATGAGAATTGGTCTTTTGGGCAACAATAAAAGCCAGAGTTGTTTTTCCCGATCCGGGAGGACCCCAAAAAATCATCGACGGAATTTTGTCACCCTCAATTATCTGGCTAAGTATCTTCCCCTTTCCCACCAAATGCGGCTGTCCCACGAATTCATCCAGATTCTCCGGCCTCATGCGATCTGCCAAGGGCTTTAGAAATTTTTCTTCCATATGGTTGTAATACTACCAAGAAAGCCAAAAAATTCAAGTAAAAAGTATTTACCCTGCCAAAAGGGTTTTATTATGAAAAAAAATAAATAGTTTAATTATTAATGGGGGGATATTCAACAAAAAAAGTTATCCACATTTGCTCGGCTTAACAAAATGTTATATAATTTTAACGTAAAAGAAAAACAAAAAGCGAGCAGGTCTTAAGGGGGATTTTTTTCTTTGATGTCTGCTCCGTTCAAATAAAAATGAAAAAGAAAGAAGAAAAATCCGCCGACTGGCGGAAGGAAGAATTTTCTGAAAATGAAAAAACTCACAAAATCCAATCTCTTCGCGAAATGATAAACAACGCCGAGAAAACCATCCAAAGCGCCAAAGCGATGCTTTTGAATTTGGAGGGCAAGAAAAAAACAGGGAGAAAACGAAAGATCGAAGAAGAAACCGACGGAACCGTCATTGAGGGAACATTTGACGGACAGATTATGATCGGAACCGACGGAAAGCAATATCCTGTTCCGGCTAACTATGCGTCCAAATCAAAACTTGTCGAGGGGGATATGTTAAAACTCACCATAACTTTGGATGGGTCTTTTATTTACAAACAAATTGGTCCGGCGTCCAGAAAACACGCGCTTGGCATCGTAAGCCAGGATGAATCAGAAAACTACAACGTGATGGTTGAAGGAAAGCCATATAAAGTTCTTCTCGCTTCAATTACCTATTTCAAAGCCGAACCGGGAGACGAAGTAGCCGTAGTCCTGCCTCGCGATATTGAAAGCTCCTGGATAGCCATCGAAAATGTTCTTCAAAAAGGTGAACATAAAATGGTTTCCAGCCAAAAATATGAAATTGATGATGAGATTGAATCACTAAAAAAAGAATTCAATGAAAAGCCTGAAAAAATTGAAAAGCCCAAGGAGAAATCTGTGATTGATGAATGGACTGCCGATATTGAAGAAATTGAAAAAGAAATCCAAAAAGAAAAAGCTGGTCCCGTTGAATAAATTTTTGCATTAAATGAACAAAAAAATGGAAAACACAGACATAAACAACATTGCAATGGTTCCCATGGCGGAGGAAAGTAAAATAAAAAAACTCATCAAACAATTTGCCAAGTTTTTTGTAATCGGAATAACAAATACCGGAATTGACCTTTTGATTTTAAATGCGGCAACAATGATCACCGGGCAGAAAGAAGGATACGCATATGCAATCCAAAAAGGATTCTCTTTTATGGTTGCGGTTACCTTCAGCTACTTCATGAACAAGCATTGGGCTTTCCAGGACAAAAGCAAGGAGCAGGAAGGCAAAAAATTCTCCCAGTTCCTATTCGTCAGCCTCATTGGAATGGCAATTAATATGACTGCTGCCACTCTTGTTGTTACCTATCTCCAAACTCCCGTAACCTCCATGCTTAATATGAGCTTCCTTACTCCTCAAATGTGGGTAAATATCGGAGCTCTTTCAGGAAGCGCCGCCGGACTGCTTTGGAATTTTTTCGGATACAAATTCTGGGTATTCAAGAAATAAGTCACTGCTTCAAATACACATAAAAACCTCCGATTTTTCGGGGGTTTTATTTTTCACCCCGTGGAATATCCCGCCAAAGCGGGATCCGCCGCGGTTATTCCATGGGGTGAAAAGTTATGCTATAATTCATTTAGAAGTTATTAAGGGGTACCCGTTAAACGGTATCTTAATTTATTAGGACCTGGAACTATGTCGGAAACTCTTTATCGAAAATATCGCCCTCAAAAATTTTCCGAAGTCATCGGACAGCAACACATTGTCCA
>CAZXKY010000045.1:3339-5453 GCA_964641975.1 uncultured Bdellovibrionales bacterium
TGCCAGCGTTTTGATTTTGTGAGATTGTCCTTGGAAAACATAATTAAAAAACTTTCCACAATTGCCAAGAAAGAAGGGGTGGAAATTGAAAAAGAAGCACTGGAAATGATTGCCATTTCCGCCGAAGGAGGAATGCGCGATGCCGAATCAACTTTAGCGCAAATCATTTCCCTTGAGGATAAAAAAATAACCGCTAAAGAAGCCGGAGAAATTTTGGGAACTACCAATCATCAAAACGTCGAGAAGCTGGCTTTTCTGCTTCTTGAAAAAAAGATCCCGGAAGCCCTGGGATTAGTCAATGATCTTACCAATAGCGGAAATGACCTTGAAATATTCAACAAATCATTCCTTAATTATCTTCGCCAGCTTTTAATTCTTTCCGTCGACGAAAAACTCGGAAGAACGCTTTCCCTGGAACTCACCTCGGAACAGATTAAAGAAGCTAGTGATATTTCAAAAAATAACACCGGAGAAATCCTTAAGATTCTGGAAAATTTTTCTGAAATCCAAAACAAGATCCGCTCATCTTTTATCCCCCAACTTCCCTTGGAAATGGCGATAGTCAAGATGCAAAATTATGAAATTACCTCGTCTTCGGTTAGCCAAAGCGGTTTGCAAACCATAGAGCCTGCGTCCTCCAATCATCAGGCCATCCTTCAGGATACGAAAAAAGAAATTGAAAAAGACGAGAAAGAAGAAAAAGATACTGAAAAAATAGTTATCAATGAACCTGAAAAAGTAATTTCTGAAAATATAAGCATATCCATTGACGAAATTAAGGATAAGTGGAAAGAAATCATCCGGGAAACAAAACCGTTTAACCATTCCATCTCTCTGTTCCTCCTGAACTGCGAACCCTGGAAAGTTGAAGAAAATTATTTATTCATTGTGACTAAATACAAATTCTACAAGGATAAATTGGAAGAAATTGGAAATAAATTGACAATTGAAAAAGTGCTTGCTAAGATTTTTGGGTCAGTCCTTCGACCAAAATTCGTGAGTGAAGATGAAGCTGGCGTCAAAGTAAAAACTCCGGCAAGAAAAGATAGTCCATCTTCCCCTGCTTCAATCGTTAAGCCAAAGGAAACAAGTTCCCTTCTTAACGATGCAATGGAAATGATGGGCGGGAAAATTGTGGAAGAATAGCCATTTGACACATCCGAACCACAGTTATAATATACAGATATAATATCTGTGGTTTTTTATGATAGAGAAAACAATAGAAAAAGAAGAGGCTATTAAATTAAGAAAGCAGGGATTTTCATATAATGAAATATTGAAAAACGTGCTTGTTTCTAAGTCTACCCTTTCAGTTTGGCTAAGAAATATCGGTTTAGCAAAAAGACAAAGACAAAAGTTAACAGAGAAGAGGAGGCTTGCTCAAATTAAAGCCCAGGAAGCTTGCAGAAGCAAAAGAATAGCAAGGGAAAAAGAAATAATCAAAATAGCAAAAAGGCAAATTGGAACCATATCGAGAAGAGACCTTTGGACATTGGGTTCAGCATTATATTGGGCAGAAGGAACCAAACAAAAGAAAAACAACGTTTCTCAAAAAGTGACTTTCAGCAATTCAGATCCCGATATGATTATGTTATTTGATAAGTGGCTAAAGGAAATATGCAAGCGACCGTTAGAAGATTTGGTATATTCAATTTATATACACAAAACAGCAGACAAGGATAAAGCAAAAAAATATTGGGAAGGATTGCTCAATACTAAAATTGAAAAAATCTATTTCAAGAAACACCGCCCTAAAACAAACAGGAAAAACATTGATGAAAACTACAATGGATTACTGAGAATCGACGTTCACAGAAGTACTGACCTCAATAGAAAGATTAGGGGCTGGATATTGGGAATTGTTGAAAATTATAAAATTTAATCCTGGGGCGTAGCCAAGCGGTAAGGCAACGGACTTTGACTCCGTCATGCGTAGGTTCGAATCCTACCGCCCCAACTTTGAACAAAAACGCCATAAAATATTCTATCTACATATTAAAAAACTCAGGGACAATATTGGTCAAATTAACAATTTAGAAGAAAGATTTCGAATCCAGACTATATCGATAATAGTATTTTGCAAGGGTTTGCAAGATTGCTCTTGCTTGGCATAA
>CAZXKY010000046.1:0-5016 GCA_964641975.1 uncultured Bdellovibrionales bacterium
ACGTAGAGTCAAGGGATTCATAAATAGAGACGCGCTCAGAGCCTGGTTTAAATTGGGGGAACTATCTTTGAAAGGAATCAATTCTTTGACAGGGTCGTTGTTGGTTTGAGATCCACTATCGAATCACGGGGTTGGCAATAAATCGTCAACCTCTTTTGCTATAATACATTCATGGAAAAACATAAAATTTTTTTAATCTTGTCTCTGAGTTTCATCGCCGGAATTTTTGGTAGGTCATTTTTTGAGATAAATTTAATCTTTTTGTATTTTTTTATCCTGATAGCGGTCATCATCCTGGCTGTCTTTTATAAAAATAAAATCATTGCGGTGGTGTCGTTTGGCATCATCTTTTTTGTTTTCGGTTTTTGGATTACAAACAATAGCTTGGAAAACATAAACAGCCAAAATTTGAACGGAAAACATTTCAGCGGAAAAGTTTTAGTGTCAAGAGAGCCTCAGATAAGGGATAGATATCAAAATATTGTGGTTAAAACGGAGGATGGGATGAAAATTCTGCTTAGCGCTAATTTGTATGAAAAACTTAATTACGGCGATGAATTAGAATTAAATTGCACGCTTAAAATTCCTGAGAATAGGAATGTCATTCTGAGTGGAGCGAAGAATCCCGAGCGAAGTAAAGCTAGTGATAAAAATCAGGGATCCTTTGCCGAGGCGGATCAGGATGACAATTTATTTGATTATAAAATGTATCTGGCAAAAGACGGAATATTTTATCTTGGCCAAAATTCGGATTATCAGAAAACCGGAGAAAACAAAGGAAACAGGATTTATTTGGCTGTCTTGAAATTAAAAAATAAGTTATCCAAGAATATCAGTGAAATAATTCCCGAGCCGGAAGCGGCACTAGCTAGTGGCTTGATCTTCGGAGGAAATAGCCAACTTCCCAAAGACGTGGCGGATAATTTTTCCAAAACAGGACTTTCTCATATTGTGGCAGTTTCGGGATTTAATGTGACAATTATCGCCGAATATCTGATGCTTCTGGGGATTTTTTTGGGATTATGGAGAAAGCAGGCTTTTTGGTTTGCGGTCGCTGGCATATTTATATTCGTTCTGGCGGTCGGGTTTCCTTCATCGGCTATTCGCGCCGGAGTAATGGGTTCGCTTTTGCTTTGGGCGATGAAAAATGGAAGACTGGCCAATTCTTTCAATGCGATTATTTTTGCGGCCGCCATGATGCTTTTTCTCAATCCATTGCTTCTTCGCTGGGATATTGGATTTCAACTTTCGTTTTTGGCTTCACTGGGAATTGTGGAATTTTCTCCTTTCTGGGAAAAATTTGTCTTCAAGAAATTCAGATTTGGAGGAATTTTTGAAAATATTTTGTTAACTCTCAGTGCTACCGTTTTTGTCCTCCCGATTTTGATGTATAATTTTCATATTGCTTCAATCATTTCTCTTTTGGCTAATTTTTTGGTGCTTTCAGTTATTCCTCTCTCGATGCTTTTGGTTTTTCTTGCGTCTTTGGTGGGATTAATTTGGCAACCTGTGTCATTGCCCTTTGCTTGGATTGCATTTCTGCCCCTAAAATACATAATTGAAATAGTAAATTATTTGGGGAATTTAAAATGGTCAAGCGTGGAAGTGAACAATTTTGGAGTGGAGTGGGTGATTGGATGGTATGTGTCATTATTTATATTTATATATTTGATTAAGTTTAAAATACAAAAGACAATTCAAAATTAAAAAATCACATCATGTGTCATCCTGAGTGGAGTAATTTCGTCGCGAAATTACGCAGTCGAAGGATCTAATTTTGTTAGATTTCTCGACTCTCTCGCTAAGCGAGATCGCTCGAAATGACAAACTATTTTAACATTTTACGCTGTCATTTTTCATTTTGAGATTTTAACTTTAAATTTTCTATGTTTAACCAAAAAATAAAATACGGAGTAATTTTATTTTTGCTGGCTCTTTCGCTTGTTCTGGGGGTTATTATTTTCCATTCTCAAAATATCCAAGATTTTAGGGTAATTTTTTTGGATGTCGGACAGGGAGATGCGATTCTAATTTCAGATGGGTCATATCAAATGCTGATTGACGGCGGAAGAGACGGAAAACTTTTACTAAATAAACTCGGAAAATATATTCCATTTTGGGACAGAAATATTGAGGTAATGCTTGCAACTCATCTGGATCAGGATCATATTGCCGGACTTATCAATATTTTGAATTCATATAACGTCAAAACAGTCATTAAAACCGAGGATCAAAGCGATACGCAGACCTTTAAAAGGTTTCAGAATGATGTTGCAAACGAAAAAGCGGAAAATATTGAGGCGAAAAGGGATACTATCATCAAATTTCCAAGCGGAGCCGAGGTGAAAATTATTTATCCCTTGTCGGAAATTGGAGACATCCAGGACAGCCAGTCCAATAGCGGTAGCGTGGTGATTAAAATAAATTACGGAGAAAATAGCTTTCTTCTGACTGGAGATTTCCCTAAAGACAGGGAAAATGAAATTTTGAATTTTGACATCGGTTCAAAGGTTCTTAAGGTTGCCCATCACGGTTCAAAATATTCCACCGGCGCTGAATTTTTGGAGAAAGTAAATCCGACTAATGCGGTTATTTCCGTCGGAAAAGACAATTCTTATGGCCATCCCAATGAAGAAATCTTAAACTTGCTTAAAGAAAAAAATATCAATGTTCTGCGGACGGATGAAAAAGGGGACATCATTTTTGAATGCAAGAAAGAATCTTCTTGTCAGGTAAGATAAAATTGCATCATTTTTAATATAATAGTAAAATAAAGTTGTAAAAAATATTTTTTGCAAAGGAGGTGAAATATGAACAGCAATTATAATTATAATTACGATTATTCCGGAGCGGCTGGAACGGCTGTTGGAGAGGGAATGGCTATGGCATTTTTGGGAATAATGTTGGTCTGGATTTTGGTAGTAGCGGCGATTTATATCTACATGGCAATCTGCCTAATGAAAATTGCCAAAAAAACCAATACAGCTAATGGCTGGTTCGCCTGGATTCCGATTTTGAATATGATACTTATGATTCAGGTTGCCAAGAAACCGATGTGGTGGATAATTATGTTTTTTATCCCCTTGGTGAATATTATTTTTTCGGTTCTTGTTTGGATGGGAATAGCGGAGGCGGTCAAAAAGCCAAATTGGGTCGGAATACTGATGATTGTTCCGATAGCGAACTTGATTGTTCCAGGTTACCTGTCATTTTCGAAGATGGATGGAAATTCTGAAAATAGCGTCATTTCTCCGGCAATGCAGCCCCCAATTCAGCCAGTAGTATAAAATAAAAATTATTCATAAAAATATGCCAGAAAAAAGGCACTTTGAGATCGATGAAGCAAAAACTGTCGGGGAAAGCTTGGGTGTTGACTGGACAAAGTTTGACATGGAACAATTTAGAATGGGTATGGATGTAGAATTGGAACATGGCACCAGGGATTCACGCACTAATGTTTCCAATGATGATTCGATGACAACTGGAAAAATTGCCCTGGCACATCTTAATGAATTTCCGGATTATTATACAAGGCTGGAAAAAATGGAAAAAGAAGCAGAAGATTTTTGGAACAAACAATAACCTCTTGAATAATTAAAAATATCCTGTGCCCAGTAGCGAAATTTTGACTGGGCAAAGTCCGAATGAAAAAAGGGCGTGGTTTTAATTGGTCATTAATAAATTATTGGCATGGATGAATAATGAAAAAATATCTCATGTCAAAATTCTACTACTGGATATGGATAAACAGGACAACCTTTTCAAAGTTGCCTTTGGGATAACAGCAACGGTAATCATTATTTTGGTTGCAAGCGCCATTGCTTCATTTTTTTGAGCAAAGGCTTGCATTACTCAGATTTAACTGATAAAATGCTGGTAAGATTATTTTTTAAAGCTAAATTTTATGGAAAAAAGTTTCAAAGATGAAAGAACTCTAGTGATAATTAAGCCTGATGGAGTCCAGCGTTCATTGATTGGGGAGATAATCAAAAGATATGAAAGATCAGGGCTAAAATTGATTGCTACAAAGATGATTATACCGACAGAAGATATGGCTATCAAGCATTACTATGAAGTTGGCGGAGATGCTTGGCTTGAAGAAGTGGGGAGAAAAGCGAGGGAGTCATATGAGAAAAAAGGATTGAAATCTCCCTATGATACCAATATGGAAAATGGGAAAGCGGTCATGATGAGCAACGCAAAATATCTGAGTTCGGGTCCGGTAGTTGCAATGATTTGGCAGGGAAATCAAGCAGTCGCCCTAGTTCGAAAAATTACGGGAGGAACCGAACCTCTCACTTCGGATGTCGGAACAATTCGTGGAGATTTCACTCTTGACACATTTGCTTTGGCTGACATGGATCAAAGAAGTGTTCGGAATCTTATCCATGCGTCTGGAAATATTAATGAGGCGGAGAAAGAAATTCCAATCTGGTTTAATGAAAATGAAATTCTAAAATACACGCACATCCAGGAAAAAATATTGTATGATGTTAATATAGATGGAATATTGGAATAATATTTGTAAAAATTTTCAAAAAGAGGCTATCGCAGCCTCTTTTATTTTCTGTGCAACTATGGTAATTTAAGTGAGTATTCGGGGTGTAGTATAGCGGTAGTACGCAAGGCTGGGGGTCTTGTAGTCGGAGTTCAACTCTCCGCACCCCGACCAATTCAGACATTTTGAAAATTCAGAGGCGTTTTGTTGCTCGCTCGCCCCGCCTTCGGCGGGTCTCGCTTCGCAAAAAGCCCTGTATTTCGGAATTAAATCGTAAGGTCGGACAAATTCAAATTCGGCTTTTCGGGAAAGCAAACGGCGGTTCGTTCCAATTTTTTCCGCCAATGATTTTATTTCATAAAAATCATTGGACAAAGCAAGTTTTTCGGCGTGGTGAGCGGTTTTTATCCAATTTCGCAAAGGTTCAATCCAATTGTTTCCCTTTCGCCCAAAATCAGACTTTTTCTTGTTGAGGTCTGTTTTTGTTTTGATGAGTTCGTCTTTTTTTACAAGGTAAG
>CAZXKY010000047.1:0-4966 GCA_964641975.1 uncultured Bdellovibrionales bacterium
ATAATACTTGGCAAAAAAGACGTGGGAGAAACCGATCGGATCTACACTATCTATACTTTGGAATCAGGAAAAATAAGGGTTTTAGCCAAAAGCGTCCGAAAGGCCAATGCGAAACTGGCAGGATTTTTGGAGAATTTTAATTTGGCGGAAATCTTTATCGCTAAAAGCCAGGGAATGGGAAAAATCACCGGATCGCTAGTAATCAATAATTTTTCGGAAATCAAAAATAATCTGGAAACCGTCAGGGCTGTTTTTGATTCCATTGGATTATTGAACAAGATGATTAAGGATGAAAGCGGGGATCCAAAAACCTTCAAGCTTCTCCGCGAATATCTGGAAACGATGAATGAGATTGCCAAAGAAAATAATCAGGATAAAAATGAGATTATTTCTCTTGGTTTTTCTTTCAAGTTTTTTGAAGAGCTGGGGTATAAAATTGAAGTCGGGAATTGCGCTTTCTGCCAGGAAAAAATAAAAGAAGGGAATAATTTTTTTGATCCACAACAAGGAGGAATAGTCTGCGAAAAATGCCTTTCGAATTTAAAAACAAGGATCAGGGCCAACACTAATGCAATAAAAATTCTCCGTATTTTTTTCCAAAATAATCTAAAATCACTAATCAAGCTCAAAGTAGACAAGAAAGATTTGGATAATCTGAAAATTATCGAACGGGAGTTTTTGAAGTGGATTGAATAATTTGTTTGAAAGCGATATTTTTGGTAAAATGTAAATACAATTTTAAATTTAGCCTTTTAAATTCAAAATATGTCCTTAAATGATCTTGAAGAAAAACTTTATGATTCTGATTCTGGAATAGAAAAAAGAACTCATGAAGAAAGCCAGTTCAATCCATTGAATTCATCTAATGCTGACTTAGAGCCCTTGAAAAAAGAGAAGCAATGGCAGAAACCGGAAGGTGCCGGAATTGATATGCAAAAAGTTCTCAGAATCGGAGCGATGGCTCTGGGGGCAATTATTTTAATCGCCGCTTTTGTTGTGGGGGTCGTGAAATACAGACAGTCAGCTTTCAAAGAAGAAAAGGTCTTGATTAAAGTTGAGGGTCCTGCTAATGCCAGTGGAATAGAGGAAGCAGAATACAAAATAACCATCCAAAACAAAAACCGGGTTGATCTTAATAATACTCAGCTTTTAATTAAAAATTCAGAAAATTTTAAGCCCAAAGAAGGCCAAAATCTGATTATAGACAGTCCTTCCAACAGTCGGATAGTAATCGGAACAATAAAAGGGAAAGCGACAAAAGAACTAAGAATCAGGGGAACATTCTTTGCGGCTGAAAATACAGTTGTCTATCTTAATGCAGTTTTAGAATATAGTCCCAATAGCCTGAGTCTTAAATATCAAGCAAAGGGACAATTGGGTGTGAATGTGGGATCATCACCTTTGTTTTTGGAGGTGGAAGCCCCATTGGAAATAGTGAGTGGAAACAAAGTTGATTATGTAATAGACTATCGAAATTTAAGCACGGAATATTTTGACGGAGTAAGGCTTAAAGTTAAATACCCTGACGGGTTTTCCTTTATTGCTTCTAATCCTTCTCCTTCAGAGGGAGATAACATCTGGTATTTGGGAAGTTTGAGACAAAACCAGGATGGTAAAATCATTATTAGTGGAAATTTGAGCGGTTCAGGGGATGAGGGAAAGATAGTGACGGCCTATCTGGGATATTTTGGAGAGGAAGGAAATTTTGCTGTCTATAATCAAAAAGAAAAAATGACCAAAATTGTTTCAACCATTCTTTCAATAAAACAGTCACTTAACAATAAAACCGATCTCAATGTTAATCCGGGGGAAAATTTGTATTACGTTATTGAATATAAAAATAATGGAGATATTGCGCTTAAGGATGTTATTATTACCGAGGAAATTGACAGCAGGGTTTTGGATTTTTCAAAGTTAGAATTTAAAAATGGGTCGTATGACGCTTCGAGGAAAATGATAACCTGGCGAGCGGCAGAAATTCCGGGACTTGCCAATTTGGCTCCAGGAGAGGGCGGAGAAATAACTTTTTCTATTCCGGTTTTGGATAGGATTCCAGTAGAAAATTCCAACGATAAAAATTTTATTGTTAGCAGCACGGCAAAAATTGACAGTCCGTCTGTTCCCGAAACTATAGGAGCCAATAAGGTGATAGCAAGCAACAATATGAGTCTGAAGCTTAATTCCAGGGTTGTTTTGGATCTGAAGGGATATCATAATGATAAAACAATTGAGAACTCTGGTCCCATTCCTCCAAAAGTAGGCCAGGAAACTTCCTATACTATGCACTGGAAAGTGATCAATGTTTCTAACGATATTTCTAATGTGAAAGTTGTTTCCTCGCTTCCTTCGGGAGTAAGATGGATAGGGGAATTTTCTCCCGACAACGAAGCGATAAGCTTCAATGAAAGAACCAATCAAATTGAATGGGAAATCGGAAATCTTAAGAATGGAGTGGGAATTTTTGACCCGATAAGAGAAATAAGTTTTCAGATAGGCGTTATTCCCCAGGTGAATCAGATTGGCGAAAAACTTATTCTTCTCAATTCCTCTGTTTTAACTGCCAAGGACTTGTTCACTGATGCTGATGTCAAGGTGGAAGTTAAAGAAAAAGACAATATACTTCGTGAAGACACAGATATGGAAGAAAAATATAAGGTGGAACAATAACAAATTAACAAAACTAGATTTTAGAATTTTTTGCATATGTTCGAAATCATGAATCGCATAGGCGATAAAAGGATTGGAAAACTGAAAACTTTGCACGGGGAGATTGATGCTCCTTTTTTTATGCCTGATGCCACCAGGGGTTTTGTGCGTTCCTTGGACAGTCGGGATTTGAAAGAAGCTGGAATTGGTCCGATGGTAGTCAACACCTATCATCTTTATCTTAGGCCAGGGATGGAAATAATAAAAAAAACAGGAGGAATCCATGGCTTTATGGATTGCGACAAGCCGCTTCTTTCTGATTCGGGCGGATATCAGGTATTCTCCCTCATTCATAAAAATCCTAAAATGGGGAAAATTACCGAGAATGAAGTCATTTTTCGCTCTCCTGTGGATGGTTCAAAACATATCCTTACTCCGGAGAAAGCAATCCAGATCCAGTTTGATTTGGGAGTGGATATGATGGTGTGTCTTGACGATCCGCCACCGAACAATTATAGCAAAAAGAAAATTGAAGAAGCGGTAGAAAGAACCATTAGGTGGGCAAAAAGATGTAAGGATGAATACAATAAACAGATTGAAAACAGAAAACTGGAAGCAGGTAAGCAACCTCTTATTTTTGGAGTTATCCAGGGAGGGGAACATCTTGATCTTCGGGAGTATTGCGCCAAGGAATTAATCAAGATTGGATTTCATGGATATGGATTCGGAGCGAGGCATATTGATACTGAGGGAAATATCATGGATGAAGTTTTGGAAAAAACCGCCAGCTTTATTCCGGAAGATTCTTTGCGTTTCGCTTTGGGAGTGGGAACGCCGGAAGATATTGTAAAATGCGTAAACTTCGGATGGGATATTTTTGATTGTGTGATTCCAACAAGAGAGGGGCGGCACGGAAGACTATTTTTGCGAAAAGAAGGGGAACTTAGGAATAATTTTTACGAAACTGTCAATATCAATAATGAAAAATTTAAAAGCGACTTTTCGAAAGTTGATGAAAATTGCGATTGTGAGCTTTGCCAAAATTATTCTCGCGCTTATCTCAATCATTTATTTGCAATGAAAGAACCGCTTGGCATGCGTCTAGCTAGTATTCATAATTTAAAATTTTATTCAAACCTCATGAAAGAGCTGGGAGGTTGACTTTTGGCTTAAAATGCGCTATAATTAACTTAGAGTTAAATAAAAAGGGTGTTTCGCGGGTGAAACGCTTTTTTATTTTCCTTTATCTAAGCTATTTTTATGAAATTCATAATAAGAAGACAAAACGGAATACTTTCTCTTGTAGCTGGGATGACACTGGCATTTTTTGCTTTTACCCATATAGTTCTAGCAAGTGAGATCAGTAAGGAAAGTATCATTGATTTAGTAAACAAATCCAGGGTTGAAAATAATATTTCAACTTTGGCTGAAAATGAAAAATTAAATAATGCTGCCAAAGACAAAATGGAGGATATGTTTAAAAATAACTATTTTGCCCATACTTCTCCGGCTGGAGTCACTCCCTGGTTTTGGATTGAAAAAAGCGGATACGATTATAAATATGCCGGGGAAAATTTAGCTTTAGGTTTTTATTCTGTAGAAAAAGAACATCAGGCATGGATGGATAGCCCGACTCATCGAAAAAATATTCTCAATCCTAATTACAAGGAAATCGGGATAGCGGTAGGGCGCGGAGTGATCGATAACAATCCTGTCACAATCGCTGTCCAGGTATTTGGAGCTCAGGATGAAAATGCGGCTGGAGTAAAAGAGGAAAATAATATTTCCGACGATAAATCAAAGGAACTGCTTGAGGAAAATAAAAAGGAAAACAAGGGAATAGTTTTGAATACGGAAGATGCGAACAATCGACCTGGGGGAGGAAGTAAAACTGGAATTGATTTTTCTGAATTAGGAAGGATGATATCCAATAATGGGGGGCTGCCTTTCGGTTCAATGTGGATTGTCTCCCTTCTAGTTCTGATTACTTGTATGTTCTTTAATTTTTTGGCGGCGATGGTTATTTTTTTCCACCAGTTAATTGAAAATCTTAGAAAAAATCAAGATATTTTTAAAGTAGTTCACGGGCTTCTCATCATGCTACTTGTCGGGTCAATCATTTTTTGAAAAACAGTTCATCTCTCACCGCTTTTTCTTGCAAATGCCGCGATGGCATTCGAGTAAAAGTGGTGGGGGATAAGCAAAAACAAAAAGAAAAACAAATAGAAGAAAACAAAAATTAAAGGCAAAATTCTTTGTCTTTCTCCCAAGAGGAGAACTCAATAGCAAATTCAATCCCGACTCGATCGGGATTTTTGCT
>CAZXKY010000048.1:0-4769 GCA_964641975.1 uncultured Bdellovibrionales bacterium
ATCTGTGCAAAAAAAGGCAAGAAGTATTGACATTTTTGCGATAATAGTGTATTATATTTGGTGGTTCTTAAAAAACTAGGGGAGGTAAGAGGTGGAGGATTTTAGGAAGATAATCAGGGAGCTTTTGGATAAGCTCGTAAAATCGGGTTTCTCCAAGGAATCCAGGGAATTCAAAATCGAAGAGGGAGGTAAAGTTATTTCAATTACTTTCACAAGGGAAGTTTTGGAAAAAATGAAGGCAGCCAATGAAAAATGCGGAGGAACGAATTCCCATATTCATATTGCTTTCAATGACAACACTGTAGCTATCGAAAAAAACCATATGTTTTTTCTTAACTTCCTTCTCATGATGATGATAAAAAATGGAGAGGAAGAAAAAAGAAAAAGGCTTGCCAGAAAATACAGATGGTGCATTTTGAGGAAAATGCTTGAAGAGAAAATAAAAAGAAACGAAGGGGAAAACATCAAAGTTAAGGTGAACCTCGACCCCAAGAAAAATGTTTACAGGGTCAGACTTACTCAAAAGTCTGGGCGTAAAAGTTCCCATTCGATGGAAACTGAATATCTGGACGGAAGAAGCAGACGAAGCCTGGAAAGAGCCATTGAGGAATTTATCGGAATGGTAAATTCTCTCAAAAGGAGGTAACAATAAAAGGAAACAAGAGAGAGGACCAAACGGCCCTCTTTTTTATTTATCCAAAAGTTAAAAATTTTCTTACCCTTTTCTTCTCATCCTGTTTTTCGGAGTTACTTCCAGATATTCATCGTCTTTCATAACTTCCAATCCCCTTTCCAAGGAAAGATCCAGCGGAGGAACAAGCTTGATGGCTTCATCTGCTCCGGAAGAACGCATATTGGACATTTGTTTTCCTTTGATTGGATTTACTGCCATTTCATCTCCCTTGGAAACATTTCCAATAACCATTCCTTCATACACTTCCGAATTTGCTCCGATATAAAGCGTTCCCCGTTCCTGGAGATTATATAAAGAAAATCCCAAAGCTTTTCCGGTCGCCATTGAAGTCATTGAACCCAGTTCGTGTTTTTCAATCGCTCCGACATACGGCTTGAATCCGATTACCCGGGAATACAAGATTCCTTCGCCCCGAGTGTCAATCACGAATTCACTTCGATATCCGAAAAGTCCGCGGGTCGGAATTTCAAAAATCATTTTGGTGTGTCCATTTTCCATTTTCATTTCCGCCATATTTCCTTTTCGCTTGGACATCTTGGCAATCACTGTTCCTGACATATCATCCGGAACTTCGATTGTCACTTCCTCGAAAGGCTCAAACTTATTGTCATTTTCATCTCTTTTAATAATCACGTGCGGCTGGGAAACCTGGACTTCATATCCTTCCCGGCGCATATTTTCCAAAAGTATCGCCACATGCAATTCTCCGCGTCCAAAAACTTTGTATGATTCGGCGGAGGAAAAATCAATCCTGAGTCCCACGTTGACTTCCAGTTCCTTTTCCAATCTTTCCCTGATCTGGCGATTGGTTACCAAGGTTCCCTCTTTTCCTCCCAGGGGAGAATTGTTCACCAAGAAGTTAAGTGAAATTGTCGGCTCATCAATACTGATAGCCGGAAGCGCTTCCTGATCATTTTTTTCACAGATTGTTTCTCCGATATAAATATCAGGGAGTCCGGCAATCATCACGATATCTCCGGCGATAGATTCATCCACTTCTTTTCTTTCCAGTCCTTGAAAGGAGAAAAGTTTGGTTATTTTTCCCGTTCTTGTTTCCCCGGTCGGTTTTTTGACAAAAACGTTTTGGATATTCTTTATCGTTCCCTGGTGGACTCTGGCAACCGCCAAGCGTCCCAAAAAGTTATCATAACCAAGATTAAAAGGCTGGACCAAAAGCGGAAGCAAACTTTTCTCTTCACTTGAAGCCACTGGAACTTCTTCCAAAATTAAATCCAAAAGAGGAGACAAATCCTTTGACTCATCTTCCAACTTTAATTTTGCAACTCCCTGTTTGGCAATGGCATAAACCGTTTTGAAGTCCAACTGCTCATCATTGGCGCCAAGATCCATAAAAAGTTCCAGAACCAATTCATGAACATTGTCCGGATTAGCCGCCGGCTTGTCAATTTTGTTAATTACGACAATCGGCTTGAGTCCCAGTTCCAAAGATTTTTTCAAAACAAATTTGGTCTGAGGCATCGGACCTTCTTGCGCATCAACTACCAATAACACTGAATCTATTGATCGGAGAACCCGTTCCACTTCCGATCCGAAATCGGCGTGCCCCGGAGTGTCGACAATGTTAATCTTTGTTCCCTTGTATATAATAGAAGTGTTTTTTGAATAAATCGTGATTCCCCTTTCCTTTTCCAAATCATTGGTATCCATAGTAAAATCTTCGCTGACTACCCCTGTTTGGCGCATCAAAGCATCGGTCAAAGTGGTTTTGCCGTGATCAACGTGAGCGATAATTGCAATGTCTCTAATTTCCATAAAAAATCAAAATAAAAGCCGCCTATCAAAGCGACATTAGAAAAATACCCGCTTAAATTAAAAATCATTTTTTACTGATAAAATATAGCAATAAATCCGAGTTTTGTCAAGAAAGCTGCTAATTTAAAATTTTTGCATTTTTTAACTATAAATCGAATACAATAGCCGATTACGCTCATCAAGATTCATCTTGAATTTATTCACTTTTTTATCCTTAAGATATTTTTCAAATTTTTCTGTCGTTTCGAAAGCGCGACCGCCTTTGGTTCTGGTCATCAGCGGTAAAAACACCTTCCTTAGCAGGAAATATATTATTCCTTTTGATGGTTTCTTTATATTTTCATGCGAAAAAAATTCTCCGTCCGAAAAGTTGGAAAGCAGATCCCTGATATTCTCAATAAATCTGCCAAACTCAGCTTCGCTGAAATACGAAGTTAGCCCCTCGGCCATTATTATTGTTTTTTTGTTGCCTGAAACAACGCCTTGAATCTTACCAAAAATATCATCTTTCAACACATCAACGCCAATCAGAAAATAATTAGCAGGGAAAACAATATTTTCTTTCTCGCAAATATTTTTCAAAATCTCCTTCTTTCTCAAAATCACATCCTCAAAATCAGTATCAATATAGACGATATTTTCATTTTCAAGGCATAAATTGAAACCGCGGAGTGAATACCCGGCAGCCAATTCAATTATTTGATCATAACTGTCCGCCAAGATTTTCCTGTCGAAATCCTCGGACAGCTGCAACCTCCAATCAAAAATTTCTCTGGTCTTTTTCTTGGTAATTGCCTTCTCAATGAAACGAAAAATTTTCTTGCTTTTCTCGGAAACAAAAAACAAATTTTTGGGATCCTTCTCGGCCCGCATAATCGAAACAAATTCAGCTGTAATGCTTATTTTTCCGCTATTCATATTCTTCCCCAATCCTACATATTGTTTATTATTCCTACCATTTCATCAAAACTGGAAACTATCTTGAATGGTTTTCCTTTTTCAAGTCTGTCTCTTTTATGAAAACCGAAATCCACCGCGATCGTCCTAACGCCGACTTTATTGCCTTCCAAAATGTCTCCCAGTGTATCTGTCACAAAAATGCAATCCTCTGCTTTCAGATTATATTTTTTAAATAAATATTTAAATTTTTCAATTTTGGATTTATGCGTTTCAAGTCCCAGAACCTCCTTGAAAATATGGACACATATATTGTTCTGAAAATAAGTGTTGAGTGCCTCCTCCTGGTTAGAGGAAATTATAAATAAGGGATATTCCCTGGATAGTTTTTCTAAATTTTTTTTGATATTTTCATCTATTTTTAGATATTTAAACGCTTCGTTTTGTAATTTGAAAAAATTGTCACTATTTTTTTTGCTAACCTCAATATTTTTATAAATATTGCCATTGAAAAAATCTCTATATTTTTCCTCGGTAAAATTTTCACCAAAAATTCCAACGTTTATTTTGTATGCCAAGTCAAAGGTATCATGAATCACACCGTCAAAATCAAAAATAATTGTTTTCATATTTTTCTGATTTATTTATTTTCTCCAATTGCTGATTTTCTTTTTATTATCCAACCGGCAATAAACAATCCGCCGATTATAAATGCCGTTCCAGAAATTTGAACGCTCCAAGCCAACGCCAACCGCCAATCATCAACATTCGTTATTGTCATAAAAATATATAGAAGACCGGCCAAAATAAACACCACGCCGCCCACTATTTCACGTTTCCAAGAAATTATAAGGACTGCCAGTAAAATCAACATCGGAATATTGTGCATGAACAAACCGGCATGCGTCTGCCAAAAACCCAATCCCATATCGAAAACATCCAACGAAAAAAGTGATAAAAAAGCAATGAATATAATTGATAATATTCTCGGCGCCCAAAATACAAATTTTTCAATTTTGTTTTTCATATTTTTTTATTTTTCCGTCCTTAATTATTTTTAACCATTATCAAACGTGGCTCACCATCGCCATAATAATTTTCCTTGCAACCCTGGCTCACAAACCCAAGAGATTCATAAAGCCTGACTGCATGATTATTCGGATGCACCACTAAACTTACTTGTTTAAATTTTTTTAATTCCTCCAAAAGCAACTGTATGGCCTGACTGCCCGATCCCTGTTTTTGAAATTCCGGCTTGATAATCAATCCGCTGATGTAAGCATGCTTTTCATCTTTCACTTCATATGAAATACTTCCGACAATTGTTTCCTCTTTTTTTATCAGATAAACAATATCACTATCCAGCCACTCTTTAATTCCTTCCTCGGTAAAATAACCGGAATAT
>CAZXKY010000049.1:0-4656 GCA_964641975.1 uncultured Bdellovibrionales bacterium
AATTTTCCGATGTAGATAATGGAGAAATAAAATACATTGAAACTACACTCAAAAAGGACATTTCTAAAAATCAAAGCGAAGGATATAAAGAGGTTTACAAAAGAATCCGCCCAGGAGATTTGGCTACTGCGGAAAATGCCAAACAAGTGATTGATTCAATGTTTTTCAATTTTGAAAGATATGATTTTGGCAATGTTGGAAGATATCGATTGAATCAACGCCTGAATATCGATATTGCTGACTCAGAGGAAAACAGAATTTTAAGAGTGGAAGATTTGGTCCTTATTGTAAAAGAAATTATCAAGCTTAATAATGATCCGATGGCGGAACAAGACGACATTGATCATCTGGGAAACAGGAGAGTCAGAGGAGTGGGCGAGCTTATTCAAAACAAATTAAGATTGGGATTCAATCGAATGAGTCGAAATATCAAAGACAGAATGAGCACCTGCGATTTGCTTGTTGTTATCCCGGGACAGCTTATCAATTCCCGTCCGGTAGCAGCTGCGATTAAGGAATTCTTTTCCAGTTCTCAACTTTCACAGTTTATGGATCAGGTAAATCCTTTGGCAGAACTTGAACATAAGAGAAGATTTTCGGCAATGGGACCGGGAGGCCTTACTAGAGAAAGAGCAGGATTTGAAGTTCGAGATGTTCATACTTCCCATTATGGAAGAATCTGTCCAGTGGAAACTCCAGAAGGTCCAAATATCGGCTTGGTCGGCCACATGGCATCTTATTCCAGAATTAATGAATATGGATTTCTGGAAACCCCTTACCTTAAAGTTTATCAAGAAGTTGATAACAAAAAAGAATCTCTGGAAGGAAGAATTTTAAATGAAAATATTGCTGGTGCCAAAAAAGGAGAAAAAATTAATGAAAATTTGGCAACTAAAATTTCCAAGGAAAAAGCCAAAAAAATAAAAGTAAAACCTTTCGTTGCTTTTGAGGTGGAATATATCAACGCTACCGTCGAAGACAGAAATATTATTGCTCACGCTGGAATAAAAATGGATGAAAAATATAATTTCCTGAATGATTTTGTGGAAGCCAGAGTAAAAGGACATCCGGAAATGATCGAATCGGAAAAAGTCACATATATCGACGTTTCTCCGAAACAATGTATTTCTGTGGCAACCTCGCTTATTCCATTTCTGGAGCATGACGATGCAAACCGTGCCCTTATGGGATCAAACATGCAGAGACAAGCAGTCCCTTGTATTATTCCGCAATCTCCAGTTGTGGGAACAGGAATAGAAGATAAAGCGGCTTCCGATTCAGGCCAAGTTGTTTTGGCTCAAGAGGCAGGAGAAATTGTTGAAGTTGACGCCAAGCATATTGTCGTCAAGGAAAAGGCTCCCGCTGGATCCAAGAAAGAAAGTATAAAAAGAGAATATCGACTTTTGAATTTTGCCCGTTCCAACGCTTTTACTAGTATGATTCAGATTCCAAGAGTAGAAAAGGGGCAGGTTGTTGAAAAAGGAGATCTTCTGGCTGATGGAGCAGCAACCGATCACGGAGAATTAGCTCTGGGACAAAATGTTTTAGTCGCCTTTCTTCCTTGGGAAGGGTATAACTTTGAAGATGCCATTATTCTTTCCGAAAGATTACTGCAGAAAGATTGCTATAGTTCGATTCATCTTGAAGATTTTTCCATTGATGTTCGCGACACGAAACTTGGGCCAGAAGTGGTCACTCGCGACATTCCCAATATTGGAGAAGAAAGACTTAAAAATCTTGATGAGACCGGAATTATTCATATTGGAGCGGAAGTTTCTTCCGGAGATATTTTAATCGGAAAAATTACTCCAAAAGGAGAAGGAGATTTGACCCCGGAAGAAAGATTGCTTCGAGCTATCTTTGGAGAAAAATCCAGAGAAGTGAAAGACTCATCTCTTTATCTTCCGCATGGAGAACACGGAAAAGTGGTAGACATCAAGATTCTTTCACGGGAGCAGGGAGACAAGCTTCCAACCGGAGTTATCAAACAAATCCAGGTTTCTATCGCTCAGCTTCGAAAAGTTTCCGTAGGAGATAAATTAGCTGGAAGACACGGAAACAAGGGTGTTATTTCCCGAATTGCTCCAGTAGAGGATATGCCCTATCTTCCTGATGGAACTCCGGTAGATGTGATTCTCAATCCTTTGGGCGTTATCAGTCGTATGAACATTGGACAGATTTTGGAAACCCATCTTGGATGGGCGGCGATGACACTTGGATACAAAGTGGCTACTCCAGCTCTTGATGGAGTAGGTGAAAAAAATATTAAGGAAGAACTTAAAAAAGCCGGACTTCCGGAAGATGGAAAAATCAAGCTTATCAACGGAAAGACCGGGGAATATTTTGATAACAAATCTACCGTAGGAGTGATGTATATTATGAAATTGAATCACTTGGTGGAAGATAAGATTCATATGCGTTCTATCGGACCATATTCCTTAATCACGCAACAGCCACTGGGAGGAAAAGCTCAATTCGGAGGACAGAGATTCGGAGAAATGGAAGTATGGGCCCTTGAAGGATACGGAGCGGCCTATACTTTGCAGGAAATGCTTACTATCAAATCCGACGATGTCCTGGGAAGATCAAAAGCTTACGAATCAATCATTAAGGGAGAAAAAATAAAGAGTCCGAATATCCCAGCCTCATTCCATGTTCTTATCAATGAGCTTAAAGGTTTGTGTTTGGATGTGGAAATGATGGGAATAAAAGAAATTGATAAAAACGCTGAAGAAAAAGATTTCGGCGATAATAGGTAATTTTTAACCAGCAGTTGGCAAAAGTTTTATTCTTCTGCCACTCGCGCTTTTAATAAAAATGGAAAATATTACTAAAGTTAGCGATTTTCATAGCGTCAAACTGAAACTTGCCAGTCCGGATGAGATTTTGATTTGGTCGCATGGAGAAGTTACTAAGCCGGAAACTATCAATTATCGAACTCAGCGCTATGAAAAAGACGGCCTTTTCTGCGAAAAGATTTTTGGTCCTTCAAAAGATTGGGAATGCTATTGCGGAAAATATAAAAGAATCCGTTATAAAGGAATTGTCTGTGACAAGTGCGGAGTGGAAGTAACCAGATCAATTGTGCGTCGGGAAAGAATGGGACACATCAAATTGGCTGTTCCTGTTTCCCATATCTGGTTCCTTCGCGGAGTTCCTTCTCGAATTAGTTTAGCTCTTGGAATCTCTCTTCAGGATGTAGAAAAGGTAATTTATTTTTCTTCATATATAATTACTGACGTTGATGAAAAAGAGAAAAAAAGCTCTCTGGATAAATTAGATCAAGAATTTAAATCCAAACAGAAAGAAATAAAAAGCAAAGGAGAAAAAGCGGAAGAAATGCTCGAAGAACTTAACGCTATTTTTAAAAACACCAAAGAAGAGCTTAAAAATCTTAAGCCATTTCGAATCTTATCTGAAGTGGATTATTTTAATCTCTCCACTCGTTTTGGGCAGGTTTTTACAGCCGGGATTGGAGCAGAAGCTATCAGAAAATCTTTGGAGAAAACTAATATTGAAGAATCAATTGAAAAAATAAAAGCAGAGTTGGCTTCTGATCAGGTTTCTGACAGGAAAAAATTGCTTCACAGGTTGAAACTTTTCCAGGGATTTAAAAAATCCAACCTCAAATTGGAATGGATGCTTCCAACTGCAATTCCAGTTATCCCACCCGATCTGCGTCCAATGGTAGCTCTTGATGGAGGACGTTTTGCCACATCCGACCTTAATGATTTATACCGAAGAATTATCAACCGAAACAATCGCCTTAAAAAACTGATAGATCTTGGTGCTCCGGAAGTGATCACCCGAAACGAAAAAAGAATGCTTCAAGAAGCAGTGGATGCGCTTTTCGACAACAGTGCCAGGCGTGGACAAGTTTCCGTAGCTGCTTCTACCGGACAGAAAAGAGCTCTTCGT
The DNA here is from genome assembly GCA_964641975.1 of uncultured Bdellovibrionales bacterium. GTDB lineage: Bacteria > Patescibacteriota > Minisyncoccia > Moranbacterales > JAKLHP01 > JAKLHP01. The sequence continues at coordinate 3,919 of CAZXKY010000049.1, forward strand.
TCATTGGCTGATTCTCTAAAGGGAAAGCAAGGAAGATTTAGGCAGAACCTTTTGGGAAAGCGTGTTGATTATTCGGGACGAAGCGTGATCGTGGTTGGGCCGCAACTTAAATTGCATCAATGCGGACTTCCGAAAAAAATGGCTTTGGAACTTTTCAAACCGTTCATTATTAATAAATTGATTGAAAGAGAATTTGCCCATAACGTCCGAACAGCCGGAAGAATTGTAGATGCTGAAGCAGAAGAAGCTTATGAAATTTTGGATGAAATAATCGAACATCATTATGTCCTGCTTAACCGTGCCCCAACTCTTCATCGTCTTTCAATCCAGGCTTTCCAACCAATACTTATCGAAGGAAAAGCGATCCAGGTTCATCCGATGGTTTGTGCCGCTTTCAATGCAGACTTCGATGGAGACCAGATGGCAGTTCATGTTCCGCTTACTGATCAAGCCAGAGAGGAAAGCGCCAATGTGATGCTTTCTTCTAAAAATCTTTTGAAGCCAGCTTCCGGAGAACCGATTACGACTCCATCTCAGGATATTGTTTTGGGAATATATTATCTAACCCATATCCAAGAAGGGGCTAAGGGAGAAGGAAAAATATTCTCTTCTTCCGAGGAGGCGATTATGGCTTATCAGCTTGGAATCGTGGGAATCGGGGCAAAAGTAAAGCTTTATCAAGAAGGAAAGATTATTGATACTTCAGTAGGAAGAATTGTCTTTAATGATGCTTTGCCG
>CAZXKY010000050.1:0-4402 GCA_964641975.1 uncultured Bdellovibrionales bacterium
CTGGAATCTTTGGAAAATGTTGGGCTGGAATATCTGAATCTGGCCAGAAGTTCGCAGACAATTTCCGGAGGAGAAGCGCAGCGGATCCGTTTAGCGGTTCAAATCAACTCAAAACTAATGGGAATCGTCTACGTCTTGGACGAACCATCAATCGGACTCCATAGTCGAGATACAGAAAAGCTGATTGATACCATCAAATCGCTCCGGGATACGGGAAATTCCTTGATTATTGTGGAACACGATAAGGCGATTATGAAGGCTTCCGATTTCATAATTGATATGGGTCCGGGAGCAGGAGAAGACGGAGGAGAGGTGGTTTTTGCGGGAAATTATAATGAACTTTTAGCTTCAAAAACTTTAACAGCCGATTATCTTTCCGGAAAAGAAAAAGTTTCCACCAAGAAAAGTTTTCGCAAGGGAAACGGAAAATTCATAGAAGTGCTCAAGGCTTCAGAACATAATCTCAAAAATATTGATGCCAAGTTCCCTTTGGGAAAATTTGTGGCAGTTTGCGGAGTTTCCGGAAGCGGAAAATCAACGCTTATGAATGATATTTTAGCCAGAGCGCTTTCGAAAAAATTCTACCAAGCTAAAGCCGAACCGGGAAAACATCAGAAAATAAAAGGATTGGAATATATCGACAAGGTCATCGACATCGACCAAAGCCCGATCGGACGAACTCCCCGTTCTAATGCGGCAACCTACACCGGAATATTTTCCCATATCAGGGATATTTTTTCCAATCTCGAAGAATCGAAAAATCGCGGATATACCGCCAGCCGGTTCAGTTTCAATATGAAGGGTGGACGCTGCGAAGTTTGCCAGGGAGACGGAAAGAAAAAAATCGAAATGTATCTAATGCCGGATATGTATGTGAAATGCGAAGGATGCGATGGAACCAGATATAATAAAAAAACTCTGGAGATTGAATTTAAGGGATTTAACATCGCGCAGATCCTCAATATGGACGTGAGTTTTGCGCTCCGATTCTTTGGGAGCTATCCTTTGATATTGGAAAAACTGAAAACGATGGAAGAAGTAGGTCTCGGATATTTGAAACTAGGACAAAGCGCGACTGATCTTTCCGGAGGAGAAGCACAAAGAATAAAACTAGCTACGGAGCTGGCCAGAAAATCAACCGGAAAAACTTTATATATTTTAGATGAACCGACTATCGGCCTTCATTTTGAAGACATCAAGAGATTATTAAAAGTCCTGGACACCTTGGTTGAAAAAGGAAATTCCGTGATTGTTGTCGAGCACAATATAGATGTTATTAAAAATGCCGATTGGGTAATTGAATTGGGACCGGATGGAGGAGAAAAAGGAGGAGAAGTGGTTTTTGAGGGAACTCCGGACAAAATCAAGAAATGCAAAAAAAAGCTGGACAGCGAAGTATCTATGAGAGTTATAATAGTATAAGTATTGCGATTGCAGTCGAAGCTGTTATTATCTCATAAGTTTCATTTCTCAGGTTCCATTTGCGCTGAGAGGAAGATCTGGGAAGACGATGGCACCAGAAATGGAACCCGTATATTTTTTCGAAGAATTTCCAGCGAGTTTTCCAGTAGACCAAAGTAAGAGAATCCGGAAACATCGAAAAGAATATGCCAATAAGAATATTTCTGATAGAAATAAAATCAAACTTTTTGAAGTAAATTACAAGAAAGATTATCGCAAAACCGATAAAAATATCTAAAATAATTTTCCACCAGGTATTCCTAAAAGCTGATTTGCTATCAAAAGTTTCTACGTATTCTCCGTGCCTGATAGAATCGATGACATAATGGATAATTATGGATAAAAGAATTATTATCCAAGGACTCTCAATATTTTTTCCGATGGCGGCTCCGACAAGAGCATGAGTAGTTAAAACCATAACTTAAAAATTTTAAATTATAAATTCTAAATTTTAAATAAATTTTAAGTTTTTAAATAATTAAATGTTTTAAAATTTAGTCATTTAGATTTCAATTAAAATTTAAAACTTAGCCTTTAAAATTTATGGGAATATTATATATTGTCGCAACGCCCATTGGCAATTTGGGGGATATTACTCTCCGTGCTTTGGAAATTCTGAAAAATGTTGATTTTATTGCTTGCGAAGACACAAGAGTGACCAGCAAATTGCTTAATCATTATAACATAAAAAAACCGCTGATTTCCTATCATCAGCACAGTGAATTGAAAAAGATTGATTTTATTGTTGATAAATTAAAAGAAGGAAGTAATATAGCATTGGTTACTGATGCCGGGACGCCGGGAATTTCCGATCCGGGAAATATTTTGGTGGCCGAAGCGGTAAAAAATGATATCGAAATCCATCCAATTCCTGGATCATCGGCGCTGGCTTCAATAATCAGCATTGCCGGAATTGATCTTCAAAAATTTTTGTTTCTTGGTTTCCCTCCGCACAAGAAAGGGAGAGAAACTTTTTTCAAGGAAGTGATCAGTTTTAAATATCCTGTAATTTATTATGAATCTCCCCATCGCTTCATTAAAAATTTGGAACTCTTGAAACTATTGGAGTGTTCCAAGCGTATTATTGTAGGAAGGGAAATTACCAAAATTTTTGAGGAAGTGCAAAGGGGAAATGTCGAGGAAATTTTAAGCTATTATCAAGAAAATAAGGATAAAATTAAAGGGGAATTCGTAGTAATTGTTTATTAGTCAAAAGATTGCTAAAATGAATATATATGAGAATAGGAATTGACGCGAGAACAATTTTAAACCCGGAAAAGGGAGAGGCAATCGGAGTCGGGCATTATACCTATCAACTAATCAGGAATCTTTTGGAATTGGACAAGGTCAATGAATATGTCCTGTTTTTCGATTTTCATGTCCGGGAAAAAGACATCAAAAAATTTACCAAGCCAAATGTAAAGATAAAATTCTATCCATTTTCGGATTATAAAAAATATCTTCCCGGAGCGTATAGTGAAATCCTGGGAACCGCAACTCTCACTAAAGAAAAATTGGATGTAATCCATTCAACTTCTCCTCACAGCCGAATTCCGACAGGTTATCGGGGGAAATGCATTGTAACTTTTCATGATTTGTCGATATACAAAATTCCCCAATGTTATCCGAAAATAAGCGGGGTAAAAGAAAAAGCAACTTACAGTTTGATGGCGAAAAAAGCAGACAAAATTATTGCAGTTTCACAGTCAACAAAGAAGGACATAGAAGAAATTTTCAAAATTCCTTCTGAAAAAATAGATGTGATCTATAGCGGACTGGATAAAAGATTTTTTGATGAATCAAGAATAGCCAGCCAGAAGGTTTTGGAAAAATATGGAATAACCAAAAAATATATTCTTTTCCTGGGAACACTGGAACCTTCAAAAAACATAACCAGGCTCTTGGAAGCTTTCGCTAAATTCAAAGAAAAATCAAATCCGCCGGTTGGCGGAGAAAATGAAAAATTTGATTATCAGCTGGTTTTGGCGGGAAAGAGAGGCTGGCTGTCGCAAGAATATCTTCAGACTATCAAAGACCTGGGGCTCAATAAAGATGTTATTTTCACCGGATATATCGTGGGGGACGAATTGGTGCCATTGTTTCGGAACTCCCAGTTTTTCATTATGCCTTCTCTTTATGAGGGATTTGGAATGACAGTGCTTGAGGCTTTTGCAACCGGAACGCCGGCGATTATTTCCAAAGTTTCTTCATTGCCGGAGATTGCGGGAGATGCGGCATTCTATGTGAATCCGATGAATACGGATGAGTTGGCGGAAGCGATGCTTAAATTTTCTCAAGATGAAAATCTTCGAAAAGAATTTAGGGAAAAAGGGCTGGAACAAGTGAAAAAATTTGATTGGCAAAAAACCGCCAGAGAAACTCTTGAAATTTATAACAGCTTCAAATAGTAGTAAATAATATAAAAGTAAAAAAGCTTGGTTTTCCAAAACCTGGCTTTTAAATTGTTATGCGAGAAACAAAACAGCATTGTATCGAGGTTCATGTGGCGGGAATTTGTCTTCGGGAAACCGATTATGATATTGAAGTGCTTATTGCAAAGAGAAGAGAAAATAAAGAATTATATCCAGGCAAATGGGAATGTGGCGGAGGACAAGTAAAAATGGGGGAAAATTTTGAAGAAGCCATTAAAAGAAAGATGAAAGAGGAGTTGGGCGTGATAGTTAGCCGGGTTGTTGTTTTCGGAACTTATGAAATAAAGGTTCCCAATCTTGAACAGAAAAAAATTCCAGGAATAAAGTTCGTGTGTCTTTTTGATGGATTTATAAATGGGAAAGAGCCTCAAATCAGAAAGGATGCTTTTTCGGAGTGGCGCTGGCAATCGATAAATAAGCTATCAGGAATTGATTTTATTCCTGGAATCAAAGAAGAAATCAATACTGCCTGGGAATTCTATTCTAACAACAAGGATCTTGCAAAAACA
>CAZXKY010000051.1:0-4259 GCA_964641975.1 uncultured Bdellovibrionales bacterium
TTGAAACCTTTCAAGAGAAAACTGTTTTAAATTAAAATTAATTACACGACTTTTTAAATTATACCACGCCGCAAAAACAGCGCGGAGTAAACTTTGCGCAAATATTATCCAAAAAGTAATCCACTAGTTCCTTGATTCTTTAATTTTATAATAAATATTTGTATAATCCTCTGCTACTTTTCTCCAGCTCAAACCTTGGGCTTTTTCCCGGCTTTCCTCACCCATTCGTTTTTTTAACTCGTTATCTTTGAATAGTATCTCTATTTTATCTGCCAAATCGCCAGCATCTTTCATTCTAACGATAAATCCATTCCTTCCTTCTTCTATGAGTTCTTTTGTTCCTCCAGTATCGGTCGCGATGAGCGGAAGACCAGTTGCCAAAGCTTCTAGCATCGAATTGCTCATTCCTTCATTTAGAGACGGCAGAACAAACACATCCGCTTGTTCAAAATATGGCGGTAATTTTTCATGAGGAACGAGTCCGGTAAATTCAACCCCCTTCTCCACTCCTAAATCCTTTACTAATTTTTCCAAATCATTTTTTTCATCTCCATCTCCAATTATCTGAAGTGATATATTATCACTCTTTTGGGATAATTTTTTAAAAGCTTCTATTAGATATCGCACACCTTTTCTCGGGGTAATTCTAGTCACACAAATCACTTTGAATTTTCCATTTTGACTTTCGACTTTATGGACTTTTGACTTTATGAACTGATTTATATCAATTCCATTAGGAATAACTCCGATTTCCTGTTTTGAATTAGTCTTAAGCGCTAATTCCCTGAGTCCCCCGCTGTTAGCAACAACCGCAAAAGATTTCTTCCAGATCAATCTGACTAACGGTTTAATAAAGGCATATAGAAATGCAAAACGTTCGCTATATCCAGGAACATCGCTGCCGCGAAGTGAAACGATATACGGAATCTTGTATTTTCTCCTAAGCAGGAAAGAAATAAATCCACATGGGACGGTAAAAAAAGAATGAGATAGATCGTATTTATTTTCTTTTTCCGCCAGTTGGCGGATTAATCCCTTTGCAAAAAAATAAGCTTTCCACGCATAAACAAGAAGTTCTTTTTGCGATTGATAATGAAGATTGTTTTTGTTTTTTCCGATCGGAATTCTGTGAACGAAAATATTATCTCCTAAATTTTCCAGGTGATATTCAGAATCAATGGAAGAAGTTACTAAATCCACTTTTAAATCAGGTATTTTCGAATATTCTTTCAAAATATAGGCAGTGGCATTAGCCGCACCGCCGCCCAATGGTGGATATTCGTAATTAAAGAAAAGAATTCTCATATAACATATAGCACAAAACATATAACAACACTTTATGCCTTTTGCTTTTTTTAATTTATCTTTTTGTTACATGCTACATGTTTCATGTTACATGAAATCAGCTGCGACCTACTCCCACATATTCAAAGCCTTCTTTCCTGATCGTTTCCGGATCGTAAACGTTTCGAAGATCAACAAAGATGTTTCCTTTCATTGCTTTCTTCACTTTTTCAAAATCCAGCGAGCGATATTCATTCCATTCCGTCATGAGAATCAGACAGTCTGCATCTTTCATGGCTTCATACGGATCATCAATATATTCCAGATCGGGCATATATTTTTTGGCTTCTTCTATTCCATGAGGATCAGTTGCCATAATCCTTGCTCCTTTTTCCTTGAGAGCTGGAAGAACAGTGAGAGCTGGAGCGTCACGCATATCGTCCGTCTCTGGTTTAAAAGTAAGTCCCAGACTGACGATTTTCTTTCCTGCTTCGCTTCCGCCCAAAGCTTTTCGAATTTTCCCAACCATCCTGGCTTTTTGCGCTGCGTTTACTTCAATAACAGTCTCAATAATACGGATCGGGGATCCGTGTTCCTGCGCAATTCGGCAAAGCGCCAGGGTGTCTTTTGGGAAACATGATCCGCCATATCCCGGACCGGCATGTAAAAATTTCTTTCCAATTCTTCCATCAAGCCCCATTCCCCTTGCCAAATCTACCACATTAGCTCCGATTGATTCGCAAAGATTGGCAATTTCATTAATAAAACTGATCTTAGTCGCCAAAAATCCATTGGAGGCATATTTAATAAGCTCTGCGGTTTGAAGATTTGTAAAAACTATAGGGGTTTCAATCAAATACAAAGGCTTGTAAATTTCTCTCATCACCTCTTCGGCTCTCTTGCTGTCCACACCCACCACAACACGGTCAGGATGCATAAAATCTCCGATTGCCGCTCCTTCCCTCAAAAACTCCGGATTGGACGCCACGCTGAAATCAGCTTCCGGATTAGTTTCTTTGATTATTCTTTTTACTTCCTTGGCAGTTCCGACCGGCACAGTGCTTTTGTCAACAATAACCGTGTATCCTTTGAGCCAAGAAGCAAACTCCCTGGAAGCCTCGTAGACATAGGTCAGATCAGCATATCCATCTCCTCGCCTTGAAGTTGGAGTTCCCACGGCAATAAAAATTGCATCCGCTTCCCCGACTGCTTCTTTGGGCTTAGTGGTAAAAGCAAGTCTTCCAGATTTCACATTTTCTTCAACCATCTGATCCAATCCAGGTTCATAAATCGGAATAATTCCTTTTTTGAGATTTTCAATTTTCTTTTCGTCTTTGTCCACGCAGGTGACAAAATGCCCAAACTCGGAAAAACAAGTTCCGCTGACAAGACCAACATAACCACTTCCAATAACAACAATCTTCATAAATTTTAAATTTTAATTTTTAAATTTTAATTTAAATCTTAATTATTAAATTTTTAATTATTTTTTTATTTTTCTTTATCAATAGTAATTATTATCTTTGAAAATATCAACGTAAATTCTTGTGCTTCTTGCCAAAATTTGCGGCATATCCCTTTCTTGTCAGGATTGACTTTGGCAATTAATTGAAGCCAGTATTTTGTTTCCCTGGCTTCTTTTTTGCAAATACATATTTTATTTTTAAAATCTTTCTTAGATGCAGCTCCATTGGCTTCGAAATAGTTTGCACCAATACTCGTTGCTGATCTTATCAATTGACTGATTAACGGAGTGCTTATTGCATTTCTTTCTAGTGTTTTTAAGAAAACTATGATATTTTCGCTAAATTCCGTTGTTCTTTTTTCCAAATCGTAATTTGTTTTTGTCATTTATTAATTTTAATTTGATTTAAAATTTATAATTTAAAACTTAAAATTAATATCTTCTGTATTCTCTAATTCTCAATTATACTCTTTATCGAATAATTCATCGTTCCTCTGACCTTGTAATAATTCTTGAGCATAATATCAGCCAAAAGGCCAAAAACAAACAGCTGAATTCCAACCATGATTAGGAATGCGCCGATGAGAGGCCAGATTTTTTCCGAAAGAGATGCGCCAAAAAATATCTTTTCTATTGCCATCCAAATCAAAACCGCAAATCCGGCCAAGGAAAAAAATATTCCCCCTCCGCCGAAAAGATGAACCGGACGATTGGAATATTTCCGCCAAAACCAGATTAAAACCATATCAACAATTCCTTTGACTCCCCTTTTCCAATTGTATTTTGTTTTTCCGTGAACCCTGGGAAAATGATTCACTTTTACTTCTCCGACTTTGTATCCGTCAAACTGGAGAATAGCCGGCATAAAGCGATGCATTTCGCCGAAAAGATCAACATCATGAAAACATTCTCGCTTGTAGGCTTTCAAACTACATCCGCTGTCGTGAATATTATCCTCCACCAAAAACTTGCGCAGCAAATTGGCCATTCGGGAAGAGAGTTTTTTCATAAAATCATCTTTCCTTTGCCATCTCCATCCTGAAACAACATCAAATCCTTCATCCATCTTTTCAAGAAGCAACTTGATATCCTTGGGGTCATTCTGGAGATCTCCATCCATCGTGATAATGACATCTCCTTTAGCTGCCTTTATTCCCGCATCAAAACCGGCCGTCTGTCCGTAATTTTTTCTGAATCGAATTAGCTTAAGAGGCGTGAGTCCCTCGCAATTTTTGGCAGTCCCGTCATTTGAACCGTCATCGACAAAAATAATCTCATAGGTCTTGCCTAAAGGCTCGCAAGCCTCGACAATCCTCTTGTGAAGTTCTCTAGCATTGCCCTCTTCGTTGTAAAGAGGAACAACAACAGAAATGTCCAGTTTTTCTTCCATAAAAAATATATTAGTCAAAAGTTAAAAGGCCTTAAGATCTGAAAATCCGACTTTTGGACTTTATGACTTTAAGCCTTAAGACTACCTTATTTTATCTAATTTTATTTAAATTGGCAAATA
>CAZXKY010000052.1:0-1799 GCA_964641975.1 uncultured Bdellovibrionales bacterium
CTACTGCTTTAAGTTCCCCTATTACCGGCATAATTTCCACCAAGGCAAACGATGTTTCCCGAAGATTGTCAGAGTTAAAAGGAGAGAGCCGAACCAGGCGATGCACCCCCGCTTCACTTTTTAAATATCCATAGGCATAATCACCTTGAATTTCCAAAGTCGCATTTTTGATTCCAGCTTCCCCACCTCTTGATTCGTCTAATATTTTTGCTTTGAAGTTATTTTTTTCCGCCCAGCGAAGATACATCCGGAGCAGCATTTCCGCCCAATCCTGGGCATCCACTCCTCCCGCTCCGCTATGAATCGAAAGTATTACATCATTTTTATCGTAATCTCCTCCAAGAAGAGTTTGAAATTCCAACGCATCTATTTCCCTTTCCAAGTCATTTATTTTTTCTTCCAAATCTTTCTGGTCTTTTTCAGTTTCTGATATTTTCAGCAGTTCATCCAGCTCCAAAGCTTCTTTCTCAACCCTTTCGACTTTCTCCACTTCTTTTTTGAGCAGTTCAGTCTCTTTCATAATCTCTCCGGCCTTCTGAGAATTATTCCAAAAATCCGGAGCGCTTGCCTCCTTCTCCAACTTTGCTATTTTGTTTTTCTTTTTGTCCAGCTCAAAGATAGTCCCGAAGTTTCGGGATTTTAGCAGAAATTATATTAATTTTTTCCTGAAGTTCACGCATAATTATCTGACTTGCGCGTTTGACTATGGCAATCCCGCTTTTCGGAGGCGCGATTACAAAATAGTCCGTCATCGCGCCGAAGCAGCGGGATTGACGGAGGCAAATGTGCAAGTCCTAAATTATCTAAATAATAACAGCAACAGGGCCATCAGTCCAATTCCTAAAATAAAAGTTATTAGTTGCCAGAATGACTTTTTCGCTTCTGTATGTTTATGAAGCTCGGGAATAAGATCAGAGAGAGCAATATAAATAAATCCTCCAGCCGCAAAGGGAACCAAAAAATTAACCAAACCTTCATTTTCTCCTAAGGTCAAAACCAATACTGCGCCTAAAACTGCTGTCAAAGCCGTCATAAAATTAAGCAGCAGGGCTCTCTTTTTTGAAAATCCTCCATAAACCAATGAACCGAAATCCCCTATTTCCTGCGGAATTTCATGAAAGATTACCGCCAGAGTAGTTGCTATTCCGACGGGAATACTGACCAGATAACTAGCTCCTATTATAAGACCGTCAATAAAATTGTGGACCGTGTCTCCAGTCAAAATCACATAAGAAAATGGGTGCGGATGCTTGTCGGAAGGAACTTTGTGGCAATGGCGCCAATGCACAAATTTTTCCAAAATAAAAAAAGCGACAATGCCTGACAATACATACAGAGCCACCTGAAAACATATCCCGATTTTTTCGTAGGCCTCCGGAATCAGATGAATAAAAGCATCACCCAAAAGTGTTCCGGCCGCGAAACTTACAAAATATATTAATACTTTATTCAGTTTTTCCTTGTTAAAAGGCAAAACAAAAAAGCCAACCAAGGAAAGCAGGCTTACAAAAAAAACACTTAATATTGCATAAAACCAAGCAGTCATAAAAATTTTTATAATTTCTAATTAACCTAATTTCTAATAAAATCCAAAATAAACTAATTTCTGGGACTTTACTTTCTTATTTTATAATATTACTATAGTTTTATGGCTATTGCCAACTAATCGCCGATGCAGCTCAGTTTCCGCCAAAGGCGGACAAGGTCCGAGCGACGCCGAGATAGCTCAATTGGTAGAGCAATGGTATCGTAAACCATAGGTTGGAGGTTCAAGTCCTCTTCTCGGCTCAAATAAAAAC
>CAZXKY010000052.1:1899-4186 GCA_964641975.1 uncultured Bdellovibrionales bacterium
TTCTTATTTTTCGCTTCAAAAAGATGCTTAAATCTTCCCTGGCCTTTCAGAAATTCTTCAATAGGCTTGGGATTTTTATTTACGTAATTAATTATGTAATCATAGCCTTCTCCGCCAGAGGCGGATCCGCCTTTGGCGGAAATTTCATAAAGCGGCCAGAAATTTGTTTCTGTTGCCAGTTTTCCCATCCGCACATACATTGACGTCGGAAATTTCCAAAGATTAGTGCAAGGCTGGAGCACCAACAAAAATGACGGCCCCTTTGTTTCCAATGCTTTCTTGGCTTTCATCGCCAAATCGTGCGGATACGCCACATTTGCCTGAGCCAGATATTTTATATTATGCGCTTTTACTATTTCCATTAAATCTTTTCTTTGCACCGTTTTTCCAAACGCTTTTTCACCGGCTGGTTCAGTTTCCGTGTTAGCTCCAAAAGGAGTTCCGCCTGATCTTTGCCCCCCAGTGTTCATATATCCCTCATTATCATAACAAACATACAAGAAGTCATGGCCGCGTTCCAATGCCCCTGAGAGCGCTTGAAGGCCAATGTCATAAGTTCCTCCATCTCCGCCAAAAGCAACCAATTTAGCTTTTTGCCGTAAATGTTTTCTCTTATATAAGGCATTTTGCGCCGCATCCACTCCTGAAATCGTCGCTGCTGCATTTTCGAAAGCGCTATGAATATACGGAACTTTCCAGGCTGTGTAAGGATGAATTGTTGTGGTTACCTCAAGGCATCCGGTGGCATTCGATACGATTATTGGCTCATCAGTCGCTCCCAGCACTGTTCGAACAATCGTCGGGATTCCGCATCCCGCGCAAGTCGTATGTCCAGGAGCTAATTTTTTGGTAAGTTCTTGATTCATAAAATATATTTAACTTCTTTCGAAAATTTCCATTTGATTAAATCTCTAAAAATCTTTTCAATGTCTTTTTGAAAAATATCCCGTCCGCCGAGACCATAAACATAACTTTGCACCGGCACACTGGATTTCGCGGAAAACAGAGAATTCACGACGTCAGAATAAATCGGGGCAACGGAACCAAACGCCATCGATTTATCGAGCACAGCAATTCCCTTGAGATTTCGAAGCGCGTTAGCAATGTTGTCATACGGGAAAGGACGGAATAATTTTATTTTCAAAATTCCAACTTTTTCTCCTTCATTTCTGAGCTTATCCGCTGTCTCTTTGGCAGTGCCCGTAGCTGAACCGGTAATCACAATCGCATATTCAGCATCTTCCATTTTATATTTTTCAAAATAATCATAAGATTTCCCAAAAGCTTCCCTAAATTCTCCGCAAACTCTTTTGTATTCATCTAATGTTTTCTTGAAAGCTTCTTGCTGTTCCACTTTAAAATCAAAATAGGAATTTTGAAGCGCCAAAAACCCAAAACTTGCCGGATCCTTGAAATTCAGAAGTGATTCTTTTGGCTCATATTTCCCCACAAATTCTTTAACTTTTTTGTCATCATAAATATTCACTCTTTCAACCGTGTGAGAAGTTTGAAAACCGTCCATTATCGCCATCGCCGGAAGCTTTGCCTTTTCTGCCAATTTCATTGCCAAGAAACCATTATCATATGCTTCCTGGGCGTTTTCGGAAAAAATCTGAATCCATCCAGTATCGCGTGCTCCAATTACATCGCTATGGTCTCCATGAATATTGATAGGCGCCGACAAGGCTCGCGCGCTTACATACATAAAAATCGGAAGGCGAAGTCCGCTCGCCATATAGAGCATTTCGTGCATATACGCCAGCCCCTGGGAACTGGTCGCCGTAACTGCTCTGGCTCCCGCTGCGCTAGCTCCAATTACTGCGCTGATTGCGCTATGTTCCGACTCAACTTGAATTATTTCCGTTGAAACTTTTCCATTGGCTTTATTCTTGGCAAAGGTTTCAACGATCGGAGTCTGAGGAGTAATCGGATATACCGCCATCACGTCAGGATCAACCTGGCGCAAAAATTCAGCCGCTGCCGTTCCGCCTGTCATCGCCTTAATTTTGAAATTCTTATTTGCCATATTTATTCTATAAAACCTTATTTCGCTTTTTTCATAATTATTGCTTTTGTCGGACATTCAACCGCACAGACTCCACATCCCTTGCACCAATCCATATCTATCGAAGCAACTCCCTTGGAATTTTTGTTTTTCCCTGGATGTTTGTTCTCCCGAAGCTTAATCGCCGCTTCCGGACAGAATAAAACACAGGTTCCGCAACCGATGCATTTTTCCGCATTAACTTCCGGAGACATATACTTCCAATCTCCAGTTTTTGGAGCC
>CAZXKY010000053.1:0-1344 GCA_964641975.1 uncultured Bdellovibrionales bacterium
AAAATTTTTTAACGCTCATTGCGTTCAATTTGCATCAATAAAAAATCCAATGCGGAAGGTATTGTTTATTTGAATAAATTTTTATTAAGATAAATTAGTAGCACGATAGAAGCGGTTGTGATAATTCCGATTTCGATCCAGGTGAATTTGAGAAGAGAGTTGATTATTAGTAAAATAGAGAAAATAATGAGGCCGCAAAATAATGCGGTTTTTTTGTTTTCAAATTCAAAACTGATATTATTTAATTTTCCGAGATATAGCACACTTCCAAGAACAGCAAAAAGCAGCAGGGTTAATCTGGTAAAACTCAGGTAAGCGGAAACAAGTCCTGGCATTATTCCTTCGGCAATAAGTAACATCGCATAGGAAAGTAAAAGTAAAACCAGAATATCATTAAATATTTTATAAAGAAATATCCCGAAATTTCCAGTTAATTTATTATTGACTTTGTCCATAGTTGGCGGCGGTTCTACTTTTTAAAATTGAAATGGATGATTTTAAATTTTCCAGGTTGAATGATTTTTTGAATGTGGCGGATATTTGAGTTATTTTCACTTCGTTTCCGAAATTAGCTTCAAACTGAAAATCATTTCCAATAAGGCTTCTCATTTTCTGAATTGGAATAGTGCATTTGTATTTTTTTGAAAAGCTAAAAGCGCTTTGAAGTTTACAATGGCTTTTAATTTCCAGTCCTTTTTCTTCAGAGATTATTGGAGTTGTTTTCAGATATGGCAGAAAATTTTCGATATTTTCAATTTCTCTTTTTTCTCCGTTTTCAATAAGGTAATATTTTCCATTTTCTTTTTTGGAAAAGATTGTTCCGTCCGGGTGGGGATTTTTGACGGTAAATAATTTTTGTTTTTCATACTTTCCGGTTTCCTCGCTATTGCTGGGGATGACATCGTCCCAGCTCCATCCCATTGAAGAAAAGGTGATGGCATCGGCAATTGGCCATATTTTTCCCTGGCTGGCGATAAAAACGGAATCATTGGCCGAAAGGAGTCTGGGAAGATCGGTATTCTCCGGAGCATTAATTTTCTCTCCTTCCGGATAGAGGAAAGAGCGATAGGATCTTCGAACGGAAACTTCTCCGTTTTCAATGCCAGAAGATTTTCCGTCCAAAGTAAAATCAATTTCCACTTCGGAAAAATCTCCCAAAGGATTAGTATCAAAAATTAATTTTTTCCCCTCTTCCACTTTTCCGCTTCGAATCAATTCTTCTTTTCCGCTCCTCGGCTCAACGACAGTATTTTTTGATGAATCAGGGTTCTTAAAAGAAAAAACAAAATTAGCGGAAGGGAAAAGAATGAGATAGGCGGCAAGGAGAAGGCACAAAACAAAAAA
>CAZXKY010000053.1:1444-4116 GCA_964641975.1 uncultured Bdellovibrionales bacterium
TTTCTCATTTTTGATGGAATAATCCTTGGCATTTATGAGGTTTTCTTTTCCGAGCGACTGAACGAAAAATTGTATATTTTGATTGGAAGCAATGAGATATATTTTCTCAAATCTGCTTCTGTCTATCTTTTCAACATCCTTGGGATTAAAAAGATAAACCGTATTTATATTATACAGAAAATTCATCGGTCCGGTAATCATTGTCCATCCGTCTCCAACGGCTGAGCGGTCAACGAGAACAAGATCATTTCGGGAAAAATTTTCACTGATTTTTTGGGTTTCCTGGAGCAATCCTTTGTTTTCTGAAAAAGTGAAATATTTGAAAAAAATGAAAAGATTAGAAAAAATCATTATAACAATCAGAGCCCAGGAAACAATCTTTCGATGTTTCATTTTTTCTTCCATCGTCCAATCTTGCAAGAACAGAACCGAATAGAAAAGAAAAACGGGAATAATGGAAAAGACAAATCTACGAAGCATCCAGGGATGGTCGGAAGAAATCCAGGGATTTACAAGATAAACAAGTGAAGGAAGAACGATGAAAAACGGAATCATCTTTTCCCATTGTTTTTTCGTCCAAAGCCAGATTACTCCGAAAATTCCCAAAAGTAATGAGCTGGCTATTCCATACAGGAAAAAAACTTTGAATTCAGATATAACGGGAGTAAATATTCCAGCAAGTGTCGAAGAGGCGCCTGTCTGATCTTGTTCGACATGGAACAGGGCCTTCGCTATTTCCTTGTAGAAATAAAAATCTTTTGTGAAGTTCATGATCAGCAGAATGGCCAGAAAGATAGCCGGATAAACGATGAGGAATTTTTTTCTTTCCCTCCAGAAGGGATTTTTTCTGGTAAAGAAAAATATGGTCAGAAATCCGGAAAGTAAAAGAAAAATTCCCTCAATCCGGGTAAAAACCAAAAGTCCGGCTGAAATCAGGAAAGATGAATAGAAAAATCCCCCAACAAAATTTTTATCATTTTCTTGCTCACGTAAATTTGGGGATAAAATATTTTTCTTGTTTGGATCATCGCTTTTTTCAAGATTTTGGGTGGAGGGACGCAGTAATCTTTGTTCTTTGATGAAAAGATAGATCCAGAGAATGGAAATCCAAAGCAGGGCGAGCGCCATATTTTCGCTCAAGGTAAATTTGAAAAACCAAAAAACAGGAAAAGAGGTTGCGGCAAGAACCAGAAGAATGTAGACAAACTTTTCCTTGACGAAATTTCTGGCCAGGAGATAGAAAGAAGTGAGGAAAATAAAAAGCAAAACAGAATTGGCGATTATTAATCCAGCTAGTCCGAAAAAAGAATAGAAACTGGCCAGCCAGGAAACATAGACTAGAGGAAATTGGGTAGTGAGTTGTCCTTCTTGAGTATAGTGAAATCCGGGGAAATTCAAGGCTTTTCCGGAACCGTAAATTTTAAAGAATTCCGAAGAAGCTAGAGTGGAAAATTCCAGCTTGTGGTTTTGCGATAATCTGACGGCGGCTTCACTGATCGATCCTTGGTCACGTCCGGAAAAGATGGTTGGAGTAACAAAAAAAGAAGCCAACGCGACAAAAATCAAAATAGCTGAAGAAACGATGGCAAATTCTCGGGAAACATTGAAAGATATTTTTTTTAAAATGATTTGCCGGGCAATAACTGTCAAAATAAAAAGAAAAAATCCTCCAATAATCCAGGAATAAAAAAATCCTCCAAGAGACAGGAGAAAAGCGACCCACCCAAGGAAAATCCAAACGGAAGAGAAAACAGCGAATATTAGGATATCATTTTTGTTGTTTTTTAGTTCGGTCATTGCCTTGATTATAGCGTTTTCTTGGCAATTTGCCAATGGCTTCTTAATGGGATAAAATTAAAAGATGAGGATACTAGTGGTTGCGCCGACGCCATTTTTTTCTGACCGGGGAACGCATATTCGCATTTTAGAGGAAGCCTTAGCTCTGGAAAAATTAGGCCATAAAATTACAATTGCAACCTATCATATTGGACGGGACATTGATCCCGAAATAAAAACCAAGATTGATGTCCGAAGGATCCGTCGGCTTCTTTTTTGGTATAAAAAACTAGAAGCTGGACCGGATTGGCAAAAACTTTTTCTTGATCTGATGCTTGTCCGAAAGGTTTTCTATCTGGCTAGGACTCAGAAACCGGACATCATTCACGGGCATCTTCATGAAGGAGTTCTTGTGGGCTGGATTGTCAGGAAATTGCTTTTTTGGAGAAAAATGAAATTAGTTTCTGATTTTCACGGAAGTCTCACCAAGGAAATGGTATCTCATGGATATTTGGGAGCCGGAATGCTCAAAAAAGTATTTGATTTTATCGAAAAAACAATTGATAATCTGGGGGATTTTGCAATTACCAGCTCTTGGGAAAATACCAAAGAAATTCAAAATTTTAGGAAAGATGGGAAGCTGGAAACAATTTTGGACGGAGTGGATCTGGATTATTATCAAAAACTTCCCCTCAAGGAGGAATCCAAAAAAGAGCTCGAGGTCCCAATGGAAAAAACAGTCGTAGTATATACAGGAGCGCTGGTGGCCAATAAGGGCATTGATTATTTGGAAAAAGCAATGTTGCTTGCCCTTGAGAAAAGCAAAAATATGTTTTTTATCATTGCCGGTTTTCCGGTCGAAGGAATAAAGGAATTTGTGAAGAGAAATAATTTGA
>CAZXKY010000054.1:0-4098 GCA_964641975.1 uncultured Bdellovibrionales bacterium
AGGACCCATAAAATTTCTTTCATAATTCTCTCCAAATTTAAATGAAAATTTGGCCTTATGGAATCCAACATTTACTCCCGCCGTAAATATTATCAAGGCTATAATAATTGATCCTATGGCTATAGCGGCAACTTTAAAACTTTTTGACTTTAATATTTCTTGCATATTTTTAAAATTAATTAAACAATTAAATAAATTTAAACTTATTATGAATTGAAATATTTCTATTACTTTTGTTTTTCAAGGATAGCAAGAAGCTAGAAAATGCCAACAAGCCAAATATGGGGACAAGAATTGCAACAACATTGGCGACAGGAAATGTCTCTGCCAAAGAATAGGCATAAGTTTTCCAATTTTCCATCACAATCATCAGATCCGAAAATAAAAGCGAAAGCATACTCCAGAATTCAGACTGAAAAAATGAATCCCACAAAGATACAGCCACAAAGAAAGTTGCCAAAGCAGAACCAGCGATCCCTGAGTAGGATAAAAATATTTTTCTTTTTATTTGTTTTTCTCTCTCAAGAACTATCTTTTGCATAATCAAATCATTAAGTCCCCTAGATGGCTCAATTCCTTTAATTTCCTTGAAAATTTGATTCAATTTATCCATATTGTATGTATACGAATAATTATCCTTTCTGGATGCATTATTCTTCTAAAATTAGCTTCTTAAGGCTTTTAAGCGCCCTCACATGTCCACTTTTGATTGTGTTATACGGTTTTTCCAAGATTTCAGAGATTTCCTGAAATGATAAGTCTTCTTTGTAGTGCAAGAGTAGGATCACACGATAATGCTGAGGAATATTATTGATTTTTTTTTCCAGCTCTTCTGCGATATTTTTCCTTTCCAAAATCTCATCCGGCAAAATACTTCCGTCAGACATATTTTCCAGTTGATTGTTTCCTCCCTCGTCAATGAAATTGGAAAATGGGATAGCTTTTTTCTTTTTGAAATAATCGTAAGTCGTATTTTTAGCAATGGTAAAAATCCAGGTCTTGAAACTTTTTTCCATATCAAACTTTTTGATATGCTTCCAGGACTTGATAAAAGTTTCCTGGGTCAAATCTTCAGCTGTATGAAAATCTCCCACCAATTGATAGACAAAATTAAAAACTGGCTTCAGGTATTTTTCCAGAATTTTTTCAAAAGAATAATCATTTCCTCCCATGAATTCTTTAATTAATTGTCTATCCTCTTCCTGCATATTATACAAAATATTGATAAATTAACGCATGCAGCATATAATAACATCTGATTTGATTTCTAGATATTTTTTATGGAAAAATTTTCCAAAGAAGAAGAATACATCATCAGCGAAAGCGCCGAGATTTCATTGGGATGGACACAAAAATTTTATTCCGTTTTTCCAGCCTTCAGAAGCCATAATTACAAATTATACTTCAGCGGACAAATAATTTCAATGATCGGAACTTGGCTTCAGATGGTCGCTGAAGGTTGGCTGGTTTTAAAAATAACCGATTCCGCTTTTTATGTCGGATTAGTTTCTGCCGCCGCCACTGTTCCTTCTCTGATTTTCTCCCTTTTCGGAGGAGTAATCGTCGACCGATTTTCCAAAAGAAAAGTTCTGCTTTTTACCCAAACAGCTTCGATGATTCTGGCTTTTGTTCTTGGATTACTTACAATTTCAGGATTAATAAATGTTTGGGAAATAATGATACTCGCCTTTCTTCTCGGATCAATCACTGCCATTGATTTGCCAGCCCGTCAGGCTTTTACTTTTGAAATGGTCGATAAAAAAGATTTACCTTCCGCTATCGCCTTAAATTCGGCCATTTTTAACGGTTCGAGAGTGATTGGACCAGGAATTGCTGGATTAGTCATTGCTTTCATTGGAACTGGAGGCACTTTTATTTTAAATGGGATAAGCTATATCGCTTCAATCGCCGGGTTGTTTTTTATAAAAGTCAACTTTATTGAAAGTAAAGATAATCCGCATCCATTGAAAGCAATCAGAGATGGAATTTTATATTCTTGGAAAAGCCGCCTTATAAAAACTATTTTAATTTTCAGTGCGGTTATCTCTGTTTTTGGTTTTTCATACTTGACAATAATGCCTGTGATTGCCAAAAATATTTTTCACGTTGAAGCATCAGGACTGGGATACCTTTTTTCCGCCTCTGGACTTGGAGCACTTGCCGGAACAATTCTTCTCTCCGCCTTCTCTCGAAAAATAAAAAGTCCCGTTTTGATTTTTGGAGGCATCTCCCTCTTTTCTCTATCTATAATGATTTTTACATTCATAACATCTTTTCCACTGGCGCTTGTTTTTATGTTTTTTTCCGGAATCGGAATGATGGCTTGTTTTTCAACTATTAACACCTTCCTCCAGGAAAATATTGAAAATAAATTCAGAGGAAGAGTGATGAGCATTTACACTTTAGTTTTTATGGGATTAGCTCCCTTGGGAAACATCCAGATTGGATATTTTTCCGAGCATTTTGGAACCAGTTTCGCCATTCAACTAGGGATAATAATCGTAATCCTTTCTTCGGCTATTATTTTTTTGAGCAAAAAAACAAAAAACGCGCTTTTTGCCCGTCCTAAAAGTTCTTATTAAAAGACCGCCTCGTTTCCAAGATTATCCTCTTTTTACTCTCTCTCTAGCGCCTATCGCTTCTACCCGTTATTCTTCCCCCTTGGAGGAATAACTGATAGCTTAACCATTTAATCTTTTTAAATTTAAACAGGTGGTCTCACTATATAATATAATAAAAAAACCTTTTTTATTCTAAAAAAGCTCCGATATTCAAATTGGAGCTTTTGGCGGTGTTGATATGAGAGCTTATTCTTCTTTAACATACGGTTTTATCATTTCCTCTATTTCCTTATCAGACATATTTTTCATTTCTTTTTCGTAATATTCCTTATGATCCATCATTGCGTGCTCTTTGGCTTTCCTAGTTAATTCCTCAATGGTTTCTGCTTTTCCTACCCAAGGACAATCAATACCCATATCCTTGCAAGAAACAGTTTTCATAAAATTAATGTATTTTAAATAATTTAATTAATGCCACCTTTCGACCCCCTTTAGATGGCATAATTTATTACATTCTGAAGAAAAAATTATTCTTCGATAACTGAATACGTTCCGGCTGCATAGCCCGTGCTCCAGCAGATCTGAAGATTGTATCCACCGGTGGGCCCGTCAAGATTTAAAATTTCTCCAGTTAAGTAAAGATTTTCAATTTTTTTGGATTGCATCGTTTTAGAATCCACTTCTTTGAGATCCACTCCTCCACTGGTAATAATTGCCTGATCAAATCCAAGCAGACCTTCTACTGTTAGTTTCATTTCTTTGAGCAGATGCAGGATTTTTTTCCTTTCTTCCTTGGTGATAAAATGCAGTTTTTCATGAGGATCAATTTCGGATAATTTCAAAAAGGTTTCAATCATTTTCTGGGGCAAAAGTTCGGGAAGATAATTTTTAAAATCTTTCTTTTGATTTCCTTCAAAATCCCTTAGGAGCCTCTTGTCTAATTGAGACAAATCTAAAGCCGGCTTAAGGTCTATTTCTATTTTTACTTCTCCCTTTTTTATAAGTTCTCCGATTTTTTTGCTGGCATCAAGAATAATCGGACCACTGATCCCAAAATGAGTGAAAAGCATCTCCCCAAATTTTGAATCCTGTTTTTTATTATTTTGAAAAATATTTATTGAAATATTCTTAAGCGACAAGCCTTGCAAATCCTTGACCCATTCTTCTTTTATTTTTATCGGAACTAAAGAAGGGTTTGGCTCGATTATCGCATGCCCCACTTCTTTCGCCCATCCATATCCGTCTCCAGTCGAACCGGTTATTGGATAAGTTTTTCCTCCCACAGCCAGAATAAAATTATCGGCAAAGATAGTTTCATTTTTTAATTTAACACTTTTTATCTTTTCTTTGGAAAAATTAAATCCCAAGACCTCCTGGTCCAACATAATTTTCACATTGTTTTTCTTTAGATAATCTGCCAAGGTATTCAGCACATCAACCGCTTTATCTGAAACTGGGAAAACTCTTCCGCCTCTTTCGGTTTTTGTCTTTAGGCCTCTTTCTTCGAAAAATTCGATTACTTTTCTGGGACCAAAAG
>CAZXKY010000055.1:0-4054 GCA_964641975.1 uncultured Bdellovibrionales bacterium
TTTTTTGTTTTCGATAAATTATTATCAAAGCCACATTGATAAATGGCCAAATAAATACCGAGAGATATTTAAGCCAATTTATTTGATAAAAATCAAACATCAATGATCCGATATTTCCCAGAAATGATAAATTTCCCAAAATCGAAAAAATAATTATCGCTAAAAACCATTTTTTTGAAATGCCCCAAGTTATAAGTCCGCTTATAAAAGAAACGATCAGCAGTGCGACTGATATTTTTAGATCTATGTCCGGATACGAAAACATATTTTTTATTTTTGCAACCATCTCTCAACCTCTTGAGAAAAAATTGCTTCTTAATTAGAATTAAACCTACTTAAATTATACCACACCACAATCGGCATAAAGCATGTAATATGTAGCAATCGGCATGTAGCATGTAGTAAGTTAATATTTTTCCTTGATTCCTTTAATTGTTGTCCATAACATTGCGCCAATTTCTTCTGATAAACCCGTAAGATATTCGTAATCTTTCTTATCTAAATATTTTTCCCGCTCAGCAAAAAATAGCAGATATTTAGATTCCTTCAGTGATCCGTAAGATATATTTAAAAAATTTCTTAGTTGTTTATCTCCAACCCTGGCATATCCTTCGATATAATTAAGAATAACAGATAAAGACGCTCTCCTTAATTGAGATGTCATGCCATAAATTTCATCTTTTGGAAAACTTTTTGTAACTTTATATGCGCCGAAAGCAAAGCTATCCATCTTTGCCTTTAGCAGTGAGTGAAACCTATCACCTTTCATAATTTATGCTTCACGTTACATGTTATATGCTACATACTACATGATCTTTGACCTTAAGTAAGCGTAGTATTCCTCATTTTTAGCCGTTTGGGTGGAATATTGTTCCAGGGCTTTTTGGCGAGCCTTGAGGCCTATTCTGGAACGCAATTCTGGGCCCAAAATCAGCCGCTCAAGCTTCGAAAACCATTCCCCGGTATCAGACGCTACGAAGCCGTCAAACCCGTCAGAAATAGCCTTTTTAAAGGTTTCCGTAGCACTGGCAACGGTAGGAATTTTAAGTATTCCCGCTTCGAAAAATTTAAGTTCAGATTTGGCTTCGCAGAAAGGATTTCCGATTTCCAGGGGAGCAAGATTGATATCTATTCGAGAAATATTTTCAAAATGTTTGTTTCTGGGAACATATGGAATTTGTTTTATCCTCTCCTTGAATTTGTTGAGTTTATTTTCAACATCAAGAGGCCCAGCCAAAAACAACTCGACTTGCGGATATTTTTCCATAATCTGCAAAAGCGCATCCGTTATGGTTGCAAAATCTTTGTTGTGGGAAATGGTTCCGGAAAAATATCCAAGTTTAACAGTATTGTCATCCTGAGTCCCGCTAAGCGGGACGAAGGATCCCTGATTTTCACCGCCAGCCGAATTTGTTTGAGATTCTTCACTCCGCTCAGAATGACATTTTTTTTGATTCAATATTTTTTCAGCGATTTCAATATCGCTTTTGGAAAGCTTATTCGGAACAATAAAAATTTTCTTATTGTATTCCCGAAGTTTGTTTGCCAAAAAATTAGTTGTGGTAGTGCAAACTTTTACATAGTCATCTTTCAAAATTTCTCCTCCCACTCCATTTTCATAGAGTTTTTTCTCAAAAGCATTCATCTGCTTGAAATAATCCATGAACTCCAGATATTTCGGATCAAAAACCAGATCATCTGTTTCAAAAATAATTTCCTTGTTCTGATTTTTTATTTTTTCAATCAGCTTTTTTATACTGGGAGAAAAAAGGGTCCGGTGAAAAATGAAGATTTTGAATTTATCCGCATAGCTTGAAAGAAACGGATTGTCTTGAATCGTAATGGAACATTTGAAGCCTTTCAGCTCCAACTCTTCGCTATGGTGGCGAGTGCGGAAAAGAGCGCTGTCGCCCACTCCTCCAGTGATAAATAAAATATCTCCGGGATTGACTCCTTTGAACATTGCAAAAAAAGCCCTTAAAACTCTTTTACCTCCACAAATAACTCCGTCCCTTTGCAAGGTTTTAAAAGCTTTTCCAATTTTTATTAGTATTAATTTCACATTGTTAAATATTATTTTTTAATAGGGTGAACCATATCAAAAAATAATGATTTTAAATTCTTATTTCAATTTGCACCCCTAACAATATTAAACCCGCAGCTAGCACAAATAAGTTTATATAAATTATACAAAAAATTAAAATTTATTTAACAGGGTAAATATTATTGAAATTCGAATTTGAGATCTTTGATCATTGTCTGTTCCTGGACATA
This sequence comes from uncultured Bdellovibrionales bacterium, assembly GCA_964641975.1. GTDB lineage: Bacteria > Patescibacteriota > Minisyncoccia > Moranbacterales > JAKLHP01 > JAKLHP01. The sequence continues at coordinate 2,275 of CAZXKY010000055.1, forward strand.
TTCTTTTCCGTCTTTCTTTACGACAACCCTTACTGGAATATCTCCCACTCCCGACTGCTTCTGTATCAGCAGTTTGTAATTATCTTTGGTGATAGTGTTAGGTAATTCATATTTTATCATCGCATTGGTTTCTCCGCCAATGAGAACATGGCAAATGGAACCAAAATAGGTTTTGTTAAATTCATCCTTGGTAATCGGCGGAGTAATCATCTGTCTTTCTAAGAATGTCGATCCTTGGGGAGCATAAATTCTCATATATGAATGATAATCGCTGGTTCGCCAATCTCCATACGGAGCAGTATTCTGATATTTCATAGTCAAAGTGACAACCGGTTTCTCTCCGTTAAAATCCACTTCATAATTGATACTTCGTTTGATGTAATAATCCGTTTTTAACGCTCCCATATTGGCATCTACCACCATCAAAAAATCCCCGCCCCAATCCGTTGCCACCTTTCCGTCCCAATAAACACTGGAAACCAAGGACTGCAAACTTGAATCGCTAAAATTTATTTGAATATTTTTATCTCGAAGCTCTTCGTGGGCAAGCTCGGCAATCTTGGAAATATTTCCCAGCTGGAAAAGTTTATCAATAATAATCGGCGTCATTGTTTTCATGATTGCCTTTCGGTTCTGAGTATCCAATTCTGGATCCAAAATATATTTTTTTTCAACCACCTCTTCAAGTTTCAGAAAAGCGTTGCTGCTATTAAATTCCGTTCCATTCGCGGTTATTGGACCAGTAAGTTCCAGAATATCATTCAGAACTGTCGCGTTAATAGCAATTACTCCGTCAAAAGTTCCTCCGCCGCCCGCCAGACGATAAAAATATTTCGCTTTTTCAACATTAGTCGGAAAATCGGGAGAAAAATTAGAATCGCGGAATTTCCACTTCTTGAGCTGCATCATTCTTTCAAAGGGATAGGGAGTTGGAATTTTAGCGTTTATTCTTTGGTCCAAAAGATTGGCATCTTCAAATGCTGAACTTATCACTTCCCCGTTCTTCACTTTGATAATCGCATATTGCCCCAAAAATCCTCCTCCCGGACGAAGTTCCATATTGTTCTGAAGAAGAAGCAAAAAAGTCCAGGTTTTGTCATTTTTTTCCGTGAGTTTCTGGACCAGACTATCAACTACTGCCAATTCTTTTTTGGTGTCTTCCTGAATCGGAAGGAATTGAGACATCTTTTCAAGAGCTGCAAAAGATTTAATAGCGACGCTCATTTTATTATTTTTAACATAGCAGAAAGCAAAGAATGCCCCCGCTGCAACTACAACTATTAACGCAAAAATAATAATGCGTTTCTTGGTTAGAAATCCACTCATTTTTTTGTTTTTTATTATTGTTATAGGTTAATTATCTTAATTTCCGATAAATCTTATCTAATTTTTCAGCAGAATTATCCCAGCTGAATTCTTTTGACCGCTCCTTATTCACCCTTCCCATTTTCTTCCGTTTTTCAGAATTTTCCATTAGCTCCAGAATTCCCCTGGAAAGTCCTTCGGCAGAAAATTTTTGGGAATAATATCCTCCTTCTCCCAAATATTCCCGGTTATTGCTTTTATCAAAACAGACAACCGGAAGGCCCGCTCCCATATATTGGAGTATTTTCCCGCTGGCTTGATTCACATTTGAATCTTTCGGATCAATCGCAATGTCGGAAGCATTCAAAATTTTGGGAAGATCAAAATAGCTCAAGGGATTAATAATGCGGACACTATTTTTCAAATTATTTCTCTTCACAAATTCCTTTATTCCTTCGACCGGAAAACCGGCAAT
>CAZXKY010000056.1:0-3724 GCA_964641975.1 uncultured Bdellovibrionales bacterium
TATTGGTGTATTCTTCGATGACTGAAGTTAAAATTTTCTGCTGCCTAGTATTCATGAATTAATTATAGGATATCAATTAGCAGTCGTCAAGTCCGAGTGCTAATCTGGCTATTATTACATAAAGAAGATAATAATATTTCAAATTTTAATATTAAAAAAAACCGCTTATTTAAAAGCGGTTTTTTGATAGTTAAGTTTTTTGAAACTTTACAGGCTTGGGATATCAACTCCTTCTGGAAGTTCGATTCCTGACGGCAGATTTTTGGCAGCATCTTGCATTTTTTTCAGTTGTTCACACATATCGGAAAAAGTGATGTCAGACGGAACGGAAAAATCTATGGAGGCAACCGGAACGCATTTGGTGTCCAATGCATCATCGAAAACTTCAGATGCGTCTGCAAGCCCTTCTCCGGTTAGAGCGGAAGTGTCGGATGATTCTTCTGTTTTTTTCTTACTATCCTTGTTCAACTCCTCCATGCATTTTTTATCCCATTTGGTTCCTTTTTTATCCGCTTCTGACCAACTATACATTGTATTCCCGTCAAAAACCATAACTTGTTTCTTTCCCATTATTTCGCTTTCTCCTTTATATTTTTCTCCTTCAACATAAGTAGTAGACGTAAAAGATTCTTCTCCTGCCTTATAGGTATATGTGCATTGCATTTTTTTTCCAAGTCCGATGGCATCCTTGATGGAAGTAATTATCCCATCTGTTTTTTCTTTTTGCGCGGTTTCTTTGCTGCCAGCATTTTGTTCTGCTGTTTTCTTTCCACATCCGGAAAGTAAAGCTACCGCCAAAACAAGCGATGAGAGCAAAATTGTTTTTTTGATCATAAGATCTAAAGTTAAATAATTATGTTTTTATTATAACACTAAATTTTAAAAAAAGAACCACCCTATCTTTTGGAAAAAACGGGTGGTTTTTAAAAAATGAAATTTAGTGTTTCTATGCCCAGTGTTGAACTTTGGAAAGTGACTTAGTGCAGCCAGAGCAAAAGCCTTGAAGTCCAACTCGCCTTCGGGCACTAGTGCATCGATTTCCCCCTTTGAATTTGCATCCGCAAGCATGTTTGAGAGAATGTTTAGTTACTGTCACTGCATTATTTCCATTTTCTTTCTTTTTTCTTCTGCTTTTTCTCACAATTTCCTCCTTAATATTTTTGTGAAGTATCTGGAGTAGATGCGAGGGCAAATTTCTCATCTCCCCAATAGACAAAGTTTCCCACCATAAGGAGTTCGGGAGATATTAATCTGCTGGAAAATGTATATTCTCCTTCAGCGCCAACACTAAAGACGTCGCCATTCACCTTGAATATTTTCCCAATGAAGCCTATTGGAATTTCCAAAACATTTTCCACTTTCCCCTCCTTTTCTGCGGATTTATTTTACTGGATCATATCCTCCATCATTCCACGGATGGCAGCGAATTATTCGCTTGATTCCCATGAATCCTCCTCTGAAAACGCCGTATTTGGCAATCGCCTGATAGGTGTATTTAGAGCAGGTCGGATGAAAACGGCAAAGGCGCTCAGAATAGAAATATGAAAGAACGCCATGGTCCAGGGACAATGTTTTCTGGTATATTTTTATAAGGGCTAGAATAATATTTCTTATCACATCTATACTTTATTTTTTAAAAAGTGTTTTGTCAAATGCGAAATTCATGATACAATTTGAATACAAAGGACAATCCCAGCACTAATTCCGACATAGAGTTTAATATCTTTTAACTTTATTCACGGAATCGCTTCGCCTGAGGCAGGCTGCGGCTTAGATAGTAAAAAAACATAAATAAAATCTACGAATTAGTGCGGGATGCTCATTTTTATAACCGCTCATACTTCGCAGATAAAAATGGCAAAATAAAAACAAAATGAAGGAAGTCAGTTTCAAAAAAATAACTTGGCTGGATTTTGAAAATCCATCAGCTGATGATGTTTTGTATCTTCAGGAGAATTTTGACATCCATCCTTTGGCGATTGAGGAATTCGTTACTCCGACAATGCGTCCCAATGCGACCGAATATCATAATTGTCTTTTTCTCACAGTCCACATACCTCTTTTTGATATTGTCACAAGAACGACTTATCCCGGAGAATTGGATATTCTCCTCACCAAGGACCATATAATCAGCGGACATTCAAAAGAAATTTATCAGCTTACGGAGTTTTTTAATCAGCTTGAAGGAAGTGAGGGAAAAAGAAGGCTGTATATGGGAAAGGATACAGCGAGTCTTATGTATCGGATTCTGGAGATACTCTTTGAATCTTGTTTTCCCAAAGTTGACCATATTACGGAAAAGTTGAATGCCATTGAGGAGGAGATTTTTAAGGGAAACGAAAAGGAGATGGTGATGGAAATCTCGGTTGTCAAGAGAGATATCTTGAATTTCAGAAGGACACTTAAGCCGCAGAGATCAATTATTGAATCAATCATGCAAAAAAATTGCTCTTTAATTTCCAAAGAGTTGATGCCCTATTTTCAGGATCTTCTGGGAACCAATACTCGGCTTTGGAATGTTCTAGAAAATAGCAAGGAAATAATCGAATCGCTGGAGGAAACAAACAATTCATTGCTCTCAAATAAGCTGGATATGACAATGAAGATTTTGACAATTTTTTCAGCAGTCCTTTTGCCATTGACCGTGTATTCCAATATCCTGGCAATGAGTGCCAGTATTCCATTTGGAAATAATCCCTATGGATTTTGGATTCATATGAGCATCATGCTTTTTATTGGTCTTGTAACTGTTACTCTTTTCAAAACTAAAAAATGGCTGTAGAATGATTATCCAGTTTGATTAGTCGATTTGTAAATTAGTATGCTTCATTTATACAATACTTTAAGTAGAAAAAAAGAAGAATTCAAACCGATTAATCCCGGCAAAGTCGGGATGTATGTTTGTGGTCCGACAGTATATGACTCTTGCCACCTGGGACACGCTCGCGGGTATGTTTCAGTTGATGTGCTTCGAAGATATCTGGAATATTCCGGATTTGAAGTTCGGCATATTATGAATTACACCGACGTTGGACATTTGGTTAATAATTCCGAAGGAGGAGAAGATCCAATAGAAAGAAGATCCAAGGCGGAAAAAGTTGATCCAATCGCCATTGCCAACAAATATATTGAATTATCCGAGGAGGATTTTAAATCTCTCAATATTGAGTCGGCGCATTTCAATCCGCGACCAACGCAGTATATTGAGCAAATTATTAAATTCAACGAAGAACTTATTAAAAAGGGATTTGCCTACGAGATAAACGGTTCGGTATATTTTTCTGTGGAAAAATTTCCGGAATACGGAAAGCTTTCCGGAAAGAAAAAAGAAGATTTAATTTCCGGATCCCGGGTAGAGGTGAATCAGGAAAAGAAAAACCCGCTTGATTTTGCGCTTTGGATCAAAGCTCCAGCGGAACATATCCTCAAATGGGAAAGTCCCTGGGGAATTGGGTATCCCGGTTGGCATATTGAATGTTCTGTGATGTCATCTGACCTTCTGGGTCAAGATACTTTTGACATTCATGGCGGAGGAAATGAAAATGCTTTTCCTCATAATGAAAATGAAATAGCCCAAAGTGAATGCTATCTTGGCAAAAAGATGGCAAATTACTGGTTTCTTTGGAATATGGTTCAGGTAGATGGCAAAAAAATGAGCAAATCGCTGGGGAATTTTACAACTATCAAGGATGCGGTTAAAAAATACGGCGCAATGGTTGTTCGA
>CAZXKY010000057.1:0-3630 GCA_964641975.1 uncultured Bdellovibrionales bacterium
CTTCAGCCTGAATAATTTCTGCTCCCCGTTTTTTCGCTTGTCCTTCAAACTTCTGGATGAGCTCGGGTCCAGAAATAGATTCGAATCCGGGCCAATTCTCAATCCTGGAAGTTTTGACGATTTGCCCGCCGAATTCCTTGCCGATTATCAAGTGTTTTATCTTATAGCGAGAAGCATAGATTGAAGCGCCAAAACCAGCCGGTCCCGCACCGATAATTATCAAATCATACATAAAGTTTTGAATTCTAAATTTTAAGTTTTAAATTTTAAATTAATTTTAAATAATTAAATGAAAAAATTTTTAAAAATTTAGAAATTTAGGATTTCATTTAAAATTTAGCCTTTAAAATTTAAAATTTCCGATTATTTGGGTTTTGCGTCTGACTGACTCCCCAATGTAAACACGTTTTCAAACATATTTTTAATCCGATCATAATTATCTCCTCTGGGAAGCAAAATATATCCGGCTCCATTGGTGTTTTCCGGAGCGTAAAGAAGCCCTTCTTCTGAATCTTCAAGCACTCTTTGGACAATTTGCGGATTTTGCATTCCTTGATAAATTGAAAACATTTTTTTCATCTCCCAAGCCTGCAAATCAGTTCTCACATTGTCTCCCAACGCATCCAGAATTGCATTTAACTTTGAAAAATCACTAAGAGTTCCAACACTCACTGCTTTGTCTTTAATGCTTTGAATCACCAATTGCTGGCGTTTGGCTCTTTCAAAATCATTAGATTGATATCTGGCTCTGGCATAGCAAAGCGCCTTTTCTCCATCCAGCTTATTCACGCCTGCGGGAAGAGAAAAATCTCCTCCGCATTCCGGGCTGCTGTTGGTGCAAAGAGGATATTGAGCCACAATTTTCCCTTTTTCATTTTTCTTATATTCATACTCTCCAGTCGGAGTAGTAAAAACCCCTCCTTTATCGCCATCGCAGACATGTTCCTGGCTAAACTGTTCTAACTCAGTGAAGGGTTTATTCAGAGTTACCTCTATTCCGCCAACCGCATCAACCAAATCGATAAATCCCTGAAAATTTATGCTTACGCCGTAATGTATGGTAAGTCCCGTTATCTCTCCGACTACCCTTTCCATGTCTTCAATTCCACCCTCTTTCCCTCGCTCCATTCCGTGAGCATAAACAGCATTTATCTTTTCCCTATTTTCCGTTCCCGGCATCTCCACATAAAGATCCCTGGGTATTGAAACTATCGAAGCTTTATTCTCAGCCGGTTTTATGCTTACTACCATTATGGTGTCAGCCAAAAGCCCTCCACCAGATACGTTTTCGCCTCTCATTCCCAAGAGCAAAATATTGATTCTTCCCTCATTTTCTCCTTTAACAGTATCTCCAACACCCGGAACCGAATGAATTAAGCTGGAAAACAATCCTCCCTTGGTAGAAACCTTGTTAAGAATATATCCAGTCTTAAAAGCCACCACTCCTCCAGCGATGAAAAATACACCCAGAACGATAAGTGTTATCCTGAGCCATTTCCTTTTCTTTTTTGGCTTAGGACTATTTTTTTCATCTCTCATGTAAAAACTTTTTCGGCCTGATAAATTGTCCATTTGTTTTTTTGATAAATTAATTCTTAAAAAAATTTCCTATAAATTGCGCGTTTGTTTATAACAATTTGCTTTTCGGAGACGCGATTCTGAAATAGTCCGCTATCGCGGCGTAGCAAGCAAATTGGAAGAAACAAACGCGCAAACTATAAACTTGCTATTTTAAGCTGCTATAAATTTCAAGCATTTTTTCTGCAGATTTTTTCCAAGAAAAAAAATCAAGTCTCACGTTTCCAAGATTAATTAAATTTTTTCTTAAATTTTCATCTACCAAAATATTATATAATTTTTCTTGCGTTTCATCAATGCTACTCGGATTAAAATACAATGCCCCATTAACGGCTATTTCACGGTGAACCGGAATATCTGAAGCCAAAACTGGGATTTTTTGGCTCATCGCCTCGAGAATAGGAATCCCGAATCCTTCATAAAGAGAAGGGAAAACGAAAGCCTTTGCCAGTTGAAACAGAGCTGATTTGTCTTTTTCGTCGACAAATCCAGGAAAGATTATGCTGCCTGATATTTTTAATCTTTCAATTTCCTTGTCTATGTTTTTGTCAAAATTATGGGCATTTCTGTTTCCGGCCAACACCAGTTTAATCACAGGGTTTTTTTCTTTCACTCCGGCAAAAGCCCGAATCAACATCGGAATATTTTTTCTCGGCTGAAGCGTTCCGATATACAGAATAAATTCTTCCGGAAGATTATATTTTTTCCTGATTTCAAAAAGCTCATTCCCGGAATAATCGTTTTGGAGAAAATCTTCTCCGACTGCATTGTAAACAACCTCAATTTTTTGAGGATCAGTTTTATAATATTTAACTATTTCGTTTTTGGTAAACTCAGAAACCGCAATAATCTTATCTGCCCTTTTGAGGCTAATGGGAATTAATAATTTCAAGAAAAATAAGTCTGTTTTTTTGATAAGCTCCGGATATGCCAAAAAAGAAACATCGTGGACATGGGTTATGATTTTTATTTCCCTTGAAACAAAAAACGGCGTGATATATTGCGTGTGATATGCATCCACCGGATTTTTTTTGAGATATTGCGGAAGTGTCCAAAGATTCCAAATAAATTTATTGGGAGATTTCAGGGAAACAATCTGAAAATTTTTCTTATTTTCAATCCCAAACATTACTCCGATATATTGTAATGCTGTAGCATCGGTTATATCTGTGAATAATAAATATTCATTTTCATTATCAATATCGGCCAAATTTTTCACCAAATTAAAAAATACCACCTCATCGCCGGTCCTTTGTTTTCCAATATTTCGAATATCAATTCCAATCTTTGCCATTTTTATCTTCGAGTGAAACGAGAAGCTATAAGAATGAGCATCCCGTATCAATTCTCAAGTAAAATTATAAAAAAATAATTAATTAAGCCATAGGCGATTCCGAGGATACGAACTATCAAAATTCATTTAGGCTTTATCGGAATTGGTGCGGGACAGGGACAAGCTTACTGCAAGCCAAATCCACAAAATTCCAAGATAAACTCCAGCATTAAACAAATTTGGGATTAGCAAAGCAAGCAATCCTGAAACCACAAAAAAGCCGATTATTTTGCTTTCGAAATCGTCTTTTATACAATATAATACTGATTTCATAAAAATATAGACCCAGATTGCAAAAAATGCAAGCAGCCCGATTATTCCGCTTCCGAGATATGCTTCCAGAAAAATATTACTTGCATTGAGTCCTGTTCCCCTTTCATCTTCTCCCAGAATATTCGAAATGTTTCCCCAGCCAATTCCAAAAAATGGATTTTGTTTTATTTGCTCGATTGATTTTTGATAGATCTGGGAACGGATACTCACATTAGGATCGGTTCGATAAATTTCTTTAATTTCAAATCCTGCCTCTTTTTCTTTTTCAATATCTTCCAGATTTATATGGCGGCAATCATATTTTTCCAGCTCTGAAACATATTCAATTTTTTCAGGCAATTCGAGGACAGTTCTCGGATTGCAAGCAATGGTTATTTTCTGAAGTCCTGAACCAGTGCTTTGCGCGCGATTAAACAATTGGAAACTGGTCAGATGAAAAATATAGA
>CAZXKY010000058.1:0-1655 GCA_964641975.1 uncultured Bdellovibrionales bacterium
TAAAAGTTTTAGCTTGTGAACGAAAAATTTGTCTTTGGATGAGCCAGCGCGGCGCTTTCCCCGCCTGCAACGTTTTGCATAGCAATGCGGGCAGGTTTCTGTCTGCTTTCTTTGGCGCCAAAGAAAGCAGACAACAAAACAAAACATTAAATGCTACTTCTTCGAGTCATTTTCTTTTTCCAAGAAAGATAAATTAAATACAATAAGATAGGAATTCCGACGATAAAATAAGGATACATTGGATAAAGGCGACACCTCTCAAATAAATACCAAAGCGCGAAAATTCCTCCAGCCGAAACCACCAAACTTCCCCCTTTTGACATTGATGATTTGAAATCCCGTATAATTATCATTGAAACTCCTCCAGTGTATCCCATCAAAATAAGCATCCAGACCCAGAATGGCCACTCAGAGCATCCTGACGCCTCTCCTAGGACCACAGGGGTTTCTGCCGCTTGGGCAGCAAGAATCGAGCTTCCTGAGTCTTGATTTCCCGTGTAATTGCCATACGCCATCCCTCCCAAAACCCGAACCTGGCTGATGGCTTTTCCGCTCTCATAATCTTCTCCATAAGCATCTTCTCCATAAGCCACTGCCCGATTGGTATATAACCCAAGAGGGGCATTCCCTGAAATGATAACCTGATATTGAATCAGAATTTTTTCTCCTTCCCCGATGTCTCCTACGGACCATTCATAACCTCCAAGCTCTCCTATTTCATTTTTAATCATATCCTTAACTACCAAATCGTAAATTGGAGTATCTCCTTCGTTCTCCAATATTATGGAATAAAGAACAATGTTTCCCTGACGAACAAAACTTCCCGGAGCAACTTCCCGAGTTATTTTTATTTCCGGATCAATTTCCGGATATTCAACATGATTTAGAGCGGAATAAATGGAAACTTTGGTTTCGTCAGTAGCGGAATTATTTCCGGATTCGATTTCCTTAGTGGAAGTGGTAATTCCGGCGCCTGCCATCAAAGTCGTTTCACCCTCCGGAAATTCCTCCGAAATTTTTCCTTTCACAGTAAAGGATTTTTTCTCTCCCGGTTCCAAGGCGCCCAAATCCCAAGCCATTGTTCCGCTCTCGGAAGAATAATCTGCCCCAGCGCTATCACTTTTATAGGAAAAATATTTTGGAAGTCCGACATACACTTTCGCGTCTTCACATGCGGCCTGGCCGACATTTTCATACTCCACCGAATAGCTCAATTCTTCTCCGGGATCAGCATCATCCTTTCCATCATTTATGGAAATCTTGAGATCCGGATAGGCGAAAACTGCATCGCCTTTCCATTCCCCCATCACATTAACAATTGAGAACATCCAGTTGTTTCCGGTTATATTAGTATTAATGAGGTTGAAGATATTGGACCAAACGGAAGCGTTTCCAGTAGAGATATCTCCGTTCGCTCCCTCGATGGAATTATTGCCCGTGTTAGCGGAAGCGGAAACGGAATTGGAAACATTGGCCGTATTTTTATTATAAACGCTAAATATTGAACCCAGAAAGCTATCACCACCATCAAAAATATCAAAATCATAACTAAAAATATTATTTATCGAATTTCCTCCATCCCATCCAAACACCTTCCCCTTCCAAGAACCCATATTATTAACCATCAGAAAAAACCAATTATTGCGAACGATGTT
>CAZXKY010000058.1:1755-3615 GCA_964641975.1 uncultured Bdellovibrionales bacterium
CGCGCTGGCATCTCCGGTAGTAATATTTCCATCTGTTCCCTTAATGGAATTATTTCCCGTATTAGCCTCCGTGTTAACAATATTCTCCACATCAGCCTCATTGGTATTTGAAACTTCAATCAGAACTGTTTCTTCGTTCACTAAGGCCTTTTCCAGAAGTTCCTGAAACTTTTCCAAAAGATCAATATCCCCGACATATTCTCCGCTGATATTCAAGATTTCTGAGACATAATTTTCCGAAACAATATTAATATTCGCTTCATTGTAAACATTGGCAATAGCAACCGCTTCTCCAGTATCAATAACCGCTTCAGATTCCATGGTTTGTTCTTGGATTGTTTCTTCTGATTCTTCGATACCGGATTCCCCAGTTTCAGCTTCTATCGGATTATCTTCCGTTATTTCTTCCGGACAATCCGCTAGCACTTTGCACTCCGTTCCATCTGGCGAAACCGAATTATCAGAATTTTCCGAAGCAACATTATTTCCGGTGTCAACTTCGGAAGAAACATCGTTTACCACTTCGGCGTCATTAACATTCTCGATTTTTTCCACAATACAGATTTCTATTTCTTCGCAATCAGTTTTCTCCAGGCATTCTTCACATTTCTCATCTTCTATCCATTCCTCTTTCTCATCCGACAAATCACAGGTTTTCCAAAAATCACCCTCATCGGAATCATTATCCTCGCTTGTTTCCATGCTTCCTGTTGCTGGCGCTTCATCAATTTGTGTCGCTCCGGGCAAAGCATTCGATTCTGCGCCCGCATCTTCGCTTTCCTGCTCTTCAATTGGAGATTCTTCAATGGTTTCTTCATCACTTGATTCATCGGCTCCTTCTTCCTCATTATCAATGCTTTCTTCTTCATCTGAAATTGTTTCCTCATCCTCATCATCATCTACTTCCTCCTCTTCTTCGGAACTATCTTCTTCCTCATCTTCAGCTTCTTCGCTATCAGAACTATCAGATGCCTCGACAGAAGATTCCTCTTCAGCCGCAATTGTATAAGATGTAGCAAAAATAAGCGGATAAAAAACTACGCTTAAAATCACGAAAAAGAACAGAACGTTATTCAAAAAATCCTTTATTTTTCGAGCAGTTATCTTTTGGAGTAAAAAACTTTCCATTTTTTTCCGTAATTTTAATTAATTCCCCGCAACCGGGGGAAAGCGGCCTAACGCCGCTTCCCCGATTTTCAAATTATGCGCTAGTTATTGCAGTTAGCGCATCCGATCTTGGTAACACTTTGCCCAACCAAATTTACAATCGATGCCGCTGAAGTTGCGGTTCCTGTGTTAATGCTTTGTATTCCGCATCCTCCGTTTATTGCATTATCTCCTGTCTTTGCAATAGTTTTCACATAATTCATAACCCCTGCGTTATTGTAGTTATTCACGTAGGTCTTCGCCGTTGGGGTTGCAATTTCTGTCTGATTAAAGCCAGCTTGGCTCGACAGATCGACTGCAGACACTGCCACTCCGGTTGAAATTGCTGAACTAAACCAACCTCCATTTATTGCATTATCTCCGGTATCCGAAATGGTTTTTACTGAATTCCAAACCTTTGCATCGTTTGTATTGTTTACGACAGTTTCCGGGCAGCACCATGAAAATCCGCATCCGCAACTAGCAAATGCCACATTGGCGGTTAAGGCAAATGCAAATACCAATACTCCGGCAATTATTAATTTTTTCATATTTTTCACCTCACTTTCCAGTTTGGCTCAAATAAAAAAGCCAACTTGCGGACACTACGTTAAAATAGCGAATGCAAGTCGGCTTTTTTCAAATTCTTTTATTGAACAAAAAGAATTTTTCATATTCACCCGTTTTTAGTTTTCTTATTGAAATCAACTATGG
>CAZXKY010000059.1:0-3521 GCA_964641975.1 uncultured Bdellovibrionales bacterium
AATTTGAAGTTCAGGCAAAAAAGGAAGGGATGACCACCATGAGGCAGGACGGAATTTTAAAAGTTTTGAAAGGAATTACTGAAATTTCTGAAATAGACAGAGTTACAAAGGGAAATTTAAATATAGGAGGAGGAGAAGAAGTAGAAGAAATATAACCTGTTCGTTTAGGGTGAAATTATAATTTAAAGTTAAGTTTATGAAAAAAACAATATTATTGGTTGAGGATGATATTTTTGTATCTGATATCTATCAGACAAAAATAAGTAGTGAAGGTTATGAGGTTATTTTAGCGGAAAATGGATTAGAGGCGATTAAGAAGCTGGAAGAATCCGTTCCAGATCTTATCCTTCTTGACATCATTATGCCGTTTATGGATGGAATGGAAACTCTGCGAAAGATTAAATCAGAAGAAAAATGGAAAAAAATTCCTATTATTTTACTAACCAATCTGTCGGACAAAGAAAAAATTGAAGAAGCTTTGGGAGTCGGCGCCGATGATTTCCTGATTAAGTCCCATTTTACCCCTTCGGAAGTTATCAGCAAGGTCAATATGGTATTACTGAAAAAACAAAAATAAATTTTTAATATCCGAAAATATGTTCAATGGAGAACAAAGATTAAAAAATCTTTTGAGGATGGTAGCTCAGCAAAATGGGTCTGATCTTCACTTGGTTGTCGCCAGATATCCTACAATGCGGTTGGATGGAAAATTATATCCGTTGTCTCAGGATAGCATTTTAACTCCGGAAGATACTCAGGCTCTCAGCGACGTGCTTTTAAATGAAAACAACAAGAAAAAATTAATAGCGGACGGACAAGTTGATTTTTCCTATAGCTTTGAGGATAAAGCTCGATTTAGAACCAATATTTTTTTTCAAAAAGGATATATCAGCGTTGCGATGCGTCTTATTCCGGACAAGATTAAAACATTGGAAGAGTTAAATATAACAACTTCTCTTTATGATCTAATGAACTTTTCTCATGGACTAATTTTAGTTACTGGTCCGGTGGGTCATGGAAAGTCGACCACTCTTTCAGCGATGATTGATTATGTGAATCATAATCAGGAAAAAAATATAATTACCATAGAAGATCCGGTCGAGTATGTTTATATTCAAGATAGATCGATAATTAGCCAAAGGGAGATTGGGCAGGATGCGAAATCTTTTGGCGATGCGCTTAGGGCCGTTTTTCGTGAAGATGCCAATGTAGTTTTGATTGGAGAAATGAGAGACTTGGATACGATCGCAACGGCAATGACAGCGGCAGAAACCGGACATTTAATTTTGGGAACGCTTCACACAAATGATAGTTCCCAGACGATAGACAGAATAGTGGATGTCTTTCCTTCCCATCAGCAGAATCAGGTAAGATACCAGCTTGCCAATGTTCTTCTGGGCGTTATCTCACAAAGGCTTATTCCGCAAATCGGAGGAGGAAGGATGCCGGCAGTTGAAATTATGATTAAAAATCATGCTGTTGGGAATTTAATTCGAGAGAATAAAGCATACCAGATAGACAATGTTATTGAAACATCTCTTAAGGAAGGGATGATCTCCATAGACAAATCGCTTATTGGCCTGATTGAAAAAGGATTAATTACGGTAGAGGATGCTTATGTTTATGCTAAAAACAAGGAAGATTTTCAAAGTATGATTATTAACAAAAATTAGATTTGCTATATCACATAATTTCTTTAAATTTTTACATATATGATTTTTATTTTTAAAGCTAAAGATTCTTTGGGAAAAAGTAAAACAGGAGAGGTGGAAGCTATCAACAAAGAAATGGCCATCCAGGTAATCCAAAGCAAAGGACTGATTCCGACTTCTATTGTGGAAAAAGACAAAATTCCGTCAGCAATAAAGGAAATAAAGAGAATATGGGAAGGAATAAGTCCAAAAGAACTAGTTGTTTTTTTCAGGCAACTTGCGACTTTAATCGAAGCTAAGGTTCCGATTGTTCCCACTCTGCAGGCGCTGGAAGAACAAGCCCAGAATCAATATCTAAAGCTGGTAATTCGGGAAATGGAAGAAGATATTAAGGACGGAATGTCTCTTTCTGAAAGCATGGAAAAACATCCGCTTGTTTTCAATCGATTGATGGTAAATATGGTTAGCACCGGAGAAGTTTCCGGAAGTCTCCAGCGGTCTATTAACTATATTGCTGACAATACAGAAAAAAATTATCAATTAAGTTCAAAAATAAAAAGTGCTCTTTTTTATCCTGCTTTTGTGGTTGGAGCGTCTTTCGTTATTGGTTTCGTTGTTGTATCTTTTGTTTTGCCCAGGCTCAATTCTGTCATTAAGGATATGGGAGTGGTAGTTCCTTGGTATACTAAGGTTTTAATGGCAGCCGGAGATTTTATGAATAGTTATTGGTGGGCGGTTCTTATCGCCATTGGTGGAGCAATTGGTGGAATCATCTATTATATAAAAACCGATGAAGGAAGAAGAGAATGGGATCAGATAAAAATAAAAATGCCAGTTTTTGGAAATTTCTACAAAAGCGTATATATCGCCAGGTTTTCTGACAATTTTGCTATCCTTATCGATGGGGGAATTCCAATGGTCAATGCTCTCCATGAGGTGAGCAGGGTGGTGGGAAATTCGGTTTTCGAAAAGATAATTATGCAAGCGGCGGAAGAAGTAAAAAGAGGAGGAAACATTAGCAATGTTTTTGATAGGGCCGCTGAAATACCTCCAATTGTTTCGAAAATGATAAAAATTGGAGAGGAAACCGGAAAAATTAGTGAAGTGCTTCGAAAGATGGCTTCCTTTTATGAACAAGAAGTAGACACTATGACCAGAAACATTTCTACGATGATTGAACCTATCTTAATTTCCGTTTTGGGAATCGGAGTGGCTATTATGGTTTTTGCGGTCCTGATGCCAATTTACGATGTGGCAAACAAGATACAATAATATTTTTTATTTTTCAAAATTCATGCTATAATTTAACAGAAATTTGGGATGGAAGGTGTTTTGTGAAAAAGAAAAAAATAAACAAAAAAATGTGCAACCTGCACCAATTTAGGATGCCAATATTCAGGCGCAGTCTGTCCATAAAAATAAAAAAAAGAAATTAAGATAATTTAATCTAGAAAGCGAGGTGTTTTATGAAAAAGAAAAAAACAAACAAAAAAAAGAAAGGTTTTACCCTGATAGAGCTTTTGATTGTTATTGCTATTATTGGAATTTTGGCAAGTATTGTGTTGGTGAGTTTGAATAGCGCGAGACAAAAAGGAAAAGCAGCTTCATTTAAATCTACAGCTTCCAGTACTGTAGCGGCAGCTTCAATTTGTTGTGATAATTCTGACAACACGATAGATGCTACCAATATATGCGATGATGGTCCTGTGGTTTGGCCAGAAGAAGTTTCCGCTTCTAGTGTTGTTTCTTGTGGGGAAGATGGGAGTTTCTCGTATACCTTGGCTCCAGCTGGAAATCTGGTTGGAACAGAAGAGTGTGCAACCTGCACCAATTTAGGATGCCAATATTCAGGCGCAGTCTGTCCATAAA
>CAZXKY010000060.1:0-3267 GCA_964641975.1 uncultured Bdellovibrionales bacterium
AGATTTCGCCAGTTCATTTACAAAAGCGATATTTATGTCTCGAAAAGAGTTTTCGATAATTTTTACCGCTTCTGCTTCGCGAATGGAACTCATTTGCATTATTTGTCCGTCAATAATATTCTCGTAGAAATCAGCTGCCCATTGCAAGCCTTTTTTGTCAAAGGCGCCAACTACTCGGTTGATATTTGTTACGTTCCATTTTGGATCTCCTGGGTTGATTCTTTCTGGACAATGAGCAAGATGATAATCCTTATTGACGATATATCCAGCTTTACGGAATATCGGCTCAATTATTTCCTCACAGACCCCCGGATTAATGGTTGATTCGATGATAATAAGCTGTCCTTTTCGGAAATTTTTAATTATAGCTTCAATGGCGTCTCTTACTGGAGTGAGATCAGGATATTTCTTTTCATCAATTGGGGTTGGGACACAGACAATGGAAATGTCACATTTTTTAATAATTTTGGAATCGGTTGTTGCATGAATATTAACTTTTGGCAAATTAATTTCCAAAAAATCTTCCTTGATGGGACTTTTTCCTGAATTTATTTTATTGATTTTTTCTTTGTCGCTATCCAGTCCATAGACCTCATAACCGCGAAGAGCGGATTGAACTGCCAGCGGAAGACCAACATAGCCAAGCCCGATGATGCAAACCGATTGATTCTTCTTTTCCATGTGTTTTTTCCTATTAATTAAGTATTATTTATTACGATTTGATTATATCAAAAGAAGCTTTTGTTAGCAATGGCAGGATATTTAACACTTGACAGGAAGCAATTTTAGTGCTATACTTGCCAGTTAACTATTAAGATTGTTTTTATGGAAAAAACAGATAAGTTGGAAGTGGCTTTTCATTTTTTGATGAACGGTTTGGTAATAGGAGCTGTTTCCTTCGTAGCCTATGAAGCTTTTAGGATGACGGAAATTATTCTTAAATCGATAAAATAAATTTTGATAAAAAAATCTCGCTCTCAAGCGGGATTTTTTATTTTTCAATTTGTGGTAGAATATATTTATATGAAAGTTGGAATCAACGCTTCATTTGCGAGGAAGCCAAATACGGGAATTGGACAAGTGACAATTAATTTTCTCATAAAATTGATTGAGACTAAAACCAAAGAAAATTTGGAATTTGTTTTGTATCTTGAAGAAGATATTGATTTAAAATTGCCAAACAATTTTAGTAAAAAAGTTTTTCTTCCGTTTTGGAAAAGAGATGACCTTATTCGGAAGATTTGGTGGGAAAAACGATTGCTTCCTCGAAAGGTCAAGAAGGATAATTGCGATATTTTGTTGAGTCTTTATCAATGTCCGACCGTGTTGTCTGATGCGACTATCCACATAATGCTGGTTCATGATGTTATTCCTGAAATTTTTCCGGAATATCTCAATAATTCCCGCAAGAAAAAATACTGGAAGCTTACCAAGAAAGCAATTCTGGAAGCAGACAAAATTATGACAGTTTCCAGCCGGACGGAAAAAGATCTTATTCGATATTTGGGAGTTGAACCGGAAAGAATATCAGTGAATTATATCGATGTTGATGAAATTTATAAAAAAGATGTATCCGATTCCAAAAGCAAGAAAGTTTTGAAAAAATATAACTTAAGTCCTGGATATATTTTGGGAGGTGGAGGATTGGAGATAAGAAAAAATGTGGAAGGATTGATTCGAGCCTATCATAATCTCCTGGAAAGCAACAAAAGGACGAATTTTATCAAAGAATTTCCGAAACTGGTAATTTCCGGAAAATTAATGCCCGAACTCTCTCCGCTTGTGACCGATGCGGAAAAATTGGTAAAAGAATTGAATTTAACTCAGCAGGTAAAGCTTTTGAATTTTGTTCCCCAGGAAGATTTACCGGCGATTTACAAAAATGCGCTGGTTTTCGCCTACCCTTCTTTCTACGAAGGATTTGGACTTCCCGTTCTGGAGGCGATGAATATTGGAGCACCGGTCATCACTTCCAAAAGATCGTCACTTCCGGAGGTAGGGAGAGATACGACGCTTTATTGCCATCCAGAAGACGGAAGAGATGTTGAAATGGTGCTTCGTAATATTATTTTGAATGAACATCTTAGGGGTGAACTTCGAAGACGAGGGAAAGAACGGGCAAAAAACTTTTCCTGGGAAAATTTCGTGGAAAAGTTGTTTGGGATTATTGGAAATATTTAGTTTTTTTATGAACCCTTTTTTGAATAATATATTAGAAAAATTCACTAAGACCAAATATTATCTTATTGTGGCCAATTTGTTGATGGTCTTTTTTTTGGTCCTGCTTTCTAATACGGGAGTTATTCCAATGAGATTTGGAGATTTTATTTTCTTTTCCCTGATGTATTTGATTTTTGCCCTGTATCGTCCAGGGTGGAGTTTTTTGTTTTTTGTGGGGACGATTGCGCTTGAGAATATTAATTTAGCTCCGGCTTCAATAGGATTATTTGTCCGGCCGTATCAGTTGATCGGAGGACTGACAGTTTTTTCGTTGCTTCTCAGGTATTTTACGAAACGTTTGAATTTTGAACTGGTGAAATTAAAATGGTTTGATTATATAATCGGAGTTTTTGCTTTTGCGGGATTTTTGAGTTCTCTTTTTGCAGCCGACAAAGGCGCTGCCTTCAAGCAGTCGATAATTATTTTTTCTTTTGCGGTATTATATTGGCTAGTTCGGAATTATATTCAAACTTTTGAAGATGTAAAAAAAATTGCGCCGTTTTTCTTGAGTTCGTCAGTCCTGGTTGTTCTTTATGGCATTTGGCAAAACATTCAATTTATTGGAGGCAGGAATTCTTTCGAAGTAATGCCTGGGCGTCCCAATGGGACTTTCGCGGAAGCGGATTGGCTGGGAATTTTTCTTGTAATATTAATAGCCGTCATATATTTTATAACCTATTATTTTTGTCATTCTAACCCCGCCAAGGCGGGGGAAGAATCCCAAGTGAATTTAATTGAACCTATATTTATGCGTTCGGGATCCTTCGCTATGCTCAGGATGACAATGTTGTATCTATTTCTTGTTCCCGTTTATATTTTGCTAATCTTAACTGTTTCTCGCTCTGCTTGGCTTGGAGCTGGGCTTATTACTCTTATATTTTTGAAAGCAATTTTTACTAATTTTTCATTCAGATTTTCGAATTGGAACAGCAGGGAATTTCTAAGACAATTATTATTTATTACCGGGGCGGCGGTTGTCAGTTTCGGCGCCGTCTATATTTTTCATCTGACCAGTTTCCAATTGTTTAATCGCGCGCAAAGCACTGG
>CAZXKY010000061.1:0-2577 GCA_964641975.1 uncultured Bdellovibrionales bacterium
AAAGAATTTATTCTGGAAGATTTGGCTCTTCAGATTATGCCGGTTGTGGATAATTTCGAGATGTCGCTCTCGCATATTCCAGAAAGCCAAAGTGACGGGGCGTGGGTCCAAGGAATACTGCATATCCAGCGCCAGCTGGAAACTATTCTCAAGGATAATGGCATTTCCGAGATCGAGACAAAAGAGGGAGACATTTTTAACCCTGAAATTCATGAGGCGGTTGAAAACCATCAAAAAGAAGAAAAAGAAGAGCAGCACAAGATAAAAAAAATTATTATTAAAGGATACAGGATTGGAGAAAAAGTGATTAGGGCGACAAAAGTAATAGTTGAGTAGTTTTAGAATTTTGAATAGTAAAATATATTAACTAGATTGGAGGTGAAATATATTATGCGTTCAATTATAAATTGGTCTCCGATGTGGGACATGGAAAAATTTTTCGATGAAGGATGGACTGAATCGTTCGCTCCGGCAATAAACGTCTATCAAGAAAAAGATAGCGTTATTGTAGAAACACTTCTTCCGGGCATCGATCCTGAAAAAGTGGACATCTCCATCGAAAATGATGTGCTTACTGTTTCCGGAAAAACTGAGGAGAAAAAAGAAGTGAAAAGAGAGGATTATTATCGCAAGGAGATTAGAGAGGGAAGTTTCTCGAGATCGGTAATTCTCCCAATGGGAGTAAAAGGCGATATGGCTGAGGCACATTATGAAAAAGGGGTTTTGAAAATAACCTTGCCCAAAGCCGAAGAAGCCAAACCAAAGAAAATTGCAGTTAAAGTTAAGTAGTTTTCTTTTCTATCGCTCTCCGCCAGCTGACGGATTGAGCGATAGGTTGAGAAAGTTATTTAAAATAAAAAAACTCCGGGGAGAAAAGATTCTTCTCCGCCGGAGCAAATAAAAGGAGGTGAACATGAGATGCGAGTTGTTATGTGCAAGCAAGATGGCTGGGAATCGGAACAAGAGTCAGATTAACCATCCCAGATGAATAATCAATGTATTTCTGTTTAATCATCTGCTCGATATATTCTGCCTCGGATATCTTTCCTGATTCTCTTAACTTTGAAGCTATTTTTTCTGCTCTTGCAACAGGTATCGCAAATTGCATAAAAAACCCTCCCTAAATTAAAATAAACTCCTGCCAATAAAGTATCACAAAAAAATAAACTTATCAAGTTAGTTATCCACTATTTGATTAATAAGTAATTATCAATTAAAAGCGGGTAATTAAATAATTAAATTAACAAAAAACATATGAGTAAAATTCTAGGCATAGACCTTGGAACAACCAACTCCGCAATGGCGATTGTCAGCGGAGGCAAGCCGGAAATAATCGAAAACAAAGAGGGAAACCGAACCACTCCGTCAATGGTGGCTATTTCCAAAACCAACGAACGATTGGTCGGGCTTTTGGCGAAGCGCCAAGCCGTCACCAATCCGGGAAATACTTTGTTTTCCATCAAGCGTCTTATCGGAAGGCATTTTGAAGACGCAGAAGTCCAAAGAGATCTAAAACTCTTATCCTACAAGATAGTTAAATCCAATGGCGGAGTAAAAATTGAAATGGGAGGAAAAGAATATACTCCTCAGGAAATTTCCGCAATGATACTTCAAAAACTTAAAGCCGATGCGGAAGCCAAACTCGGAGAAACAATTACCGATGCCGTCATCACTGTTCCGGCCTATTTTGACGATTCTCAACGAAAAGCCACCAAAGAAGCAGGAGAAATTGCCGGACTCAATGTCAAAAGAATCATCAACGAACCGACTGCCGCCGCTTTGGCTTATGGATTCGACAAAAAGAAAGATGAAAAAGTAGCCGTATATGACCTTGGGGGAGGAACTTTTGATATTTCCATTCTGGAAGTAGCGGAAGATACCGTGGAAGTAAAATCAACCAACGGAGATACCCATCTCGGAGGAGACGACTTTGACCAGCGA
Organism: uncultured Bdellovibrionales bacterium; assembly: GCA_964641975.1. GTDB lineage: Bacteria > Patescibacteriota > Minisyncoccia > Moranbacterales > JAKLHP01 > JAKLHP01. The sequence goes on from CAZXKY010000061.1 coordinate 1,942, forward strand.
ATAATTACCTGGATTTTGGATGAATACAAAAAACAGGAAGGAATTGACCTTTCCAAAGATCCGTTGGCGCTTCAAAGAGTTAAGGAATCAGCCGAAAAAGCAAAAATCGAACTCTCGACTGCCATGGAAAGTGAAATAAACCAGCCGTTTATCACTAGCGACGCCAGCGGTCCGAAACATTTGGTAATGAAAATCACCAGAGCCAAACTGGAAGAACTGGTTCACGATTTGATTGAAAAAACCTTGGAGCCGATGAAAAAAGCTCTTTCCGATGCCAAACTTGAATCCAAAGATATCCACGAAGTGATTATGGTCGGAGGAATGACCAGAATGCCTATGGTCCAAGCTACTGTTGAGAAATTCTTCGGAAAGAAACCAAATTTAACGGTGAATCCGGATGAAGTAGTCGCGATGGGTGCGGCTATCCAAGGAGGAGTTCTTGAGGGAAGCGTGAAAGATGTTTTGCTTTTGGATGTTACACCACTCACATTTGGAATTGAAACTTTGGGGGGAGTTTCTACTCCGCTTATCAACAGGAATACTACCGTTCCGACTTCCAAGTCGCAGGTATTTTCCACCGCTGCCGACAATCAGCCTAGCGTGGAAATCAATGTGCTTCAGGGAGAAAGAGAAATG
>CAZXKY010000061.1:2587-3244 GCA_964641975.1 uncultured Bdellovibrionales bacterium
GGAAACAAATCGCTCGGAAGATTTATTCTGGACGGAATCCCGCCATCTCCGAGAGGCATTCCGCAAATCGAAGTTACTTTTGATATCGATGCTAACGGAATCCTGAGCGTCACAGCCAAAGACAAAGCGACTGGACGAAGCCAATCAATCCGAATTGAAGCTTCATCGGGACTATCCAAAGAGGAAATCGAAAGAATGAAAAAAGACGCGGAACTTCACGCCGAAGAGGACAAAAAGAGCAAAGAATTGATTGAAGCGCGCAATATGGCTGATACCCTGGCCTATACCACGGAAAAAGCCATGCGTGAAGCCGGAGATAAGATTACCGAAGATGAAAAGAAACCGGTTCAGGAAAAAATCGAAGAGCTTAACAAAGTAAAGAACGGCGACGATCTGGAAGCCATCAAGAAAGCCACTGAAGCGCTTTCCCAGGAAGCCCAGAAGATCGGGCAGAAGATGTATGCCGCTGCCCAAGCCGCCTCCGCAAATGCTACGGCGGGTGATGCAAGCCAGCCCGGAACAGAAGAAAAACCAAAGGAAGCTGAGACTGAACCATCTGCCGATAAGACAGAAAAGAAATAATCTTTAAAGCGAGCGGGATTTATTCCGCTCGCTTTCTTCTTATAATTAAATCAAAAAAATATGAACAAGATAAAA
>CAZXKY010000062.1:0-3234 GCA_964641975.1 uncultured Bdellovibrionales bacterium
AGTGAGTTTGACTGAAGTTGTTTCCCCATTCATCAATTTTTCATGAAGTTCCCGTATCATAAGACTGATTTTACTTTAATATAACCGTCTTTTCTTTCTGGAGCATTTTTAAGGATTTCTTCTCTCTCGAACTTATCCTTTCTTCCCCTTTCATCAATCCGGGAAACATTATCTCTTCCGGTAATATGTCCAATCGGCTCAATATCTTTAGTATCAAGCTCCTCCAGCTCTTTGAAGTGATCCAAAATAGCGGAAAGATTTTTTTGATAATCTTCTACTTCTTTTTCTTCTATCCCTATTCTGGACAAGCTGGCGATATGTTTTACTTCTTCCCTGGAAAGCATATTTTCTATTTTATCAATTTAATAAATTCTTCTTCATCAATAATTTTTACTCCCAACATTTTCGCTTTATCATATTTTGATCCTGGATTTTCTCCCGCCAGAATATAATCGGTTTTCTTGCTCACCGACGAGGAAATATCCCCGCCCCTCTTCCTTATCATATCTTTTGCTTCATCTCTTGTAAAGTTCTCCAGTTCTCCCGTAAAGACGAAAGTCTTTCCATCGAGTTTTTGTTTCAAAATCTGTGTTTTATTTGAGATGGAAACTTCGACATTAAATTTTTTCATTCTCTTTAGCAATTCAACATTCTCTTCATTATTAAACCATTCAACTAAGCTCCTTGCTGATTTTTCTCCAATGCCCTTAACATTCAACCAATCTTCAGTTGATACTTTGGAAAATGTATTTATTATATCCTCCAAGCCTTTAATTTCTTTTTGAAAGATCAGTTTCAGATTGCGGTCTATGAGAACTGCTGTTTCTTCCCCGACATGCCTGATGCCAAGTGCAAAAATGAATTTGGGAAATTCTATCTCCTTGCTTTTCTGGATAGCTTCCACCAGATTCTTGGCTGATTTTTCCGCAAATCTTTCCAAGGGTTTCAAATCCCCCTCGACCAATTCAAAAATATCAGCCATATTGGAGATTATTCCTTCATTCATCAGCTGTTCGACAATTTTTTCTCCCATCCCGTCAATATTAAATCCCTTCTTACTGACAAAATGGATCAGGTTTTCTTTTTCAATCGCAAAACATTTTTTGTTCAGACAATAATGGGATGCTGAAAGTTGAGAGTTGGGAGTTGAGAGTCGAGATTCTTTGTTTCTCTTTCTCAAATCTCCTATCGCTTCTCTCATCACCCCTCCTCCGCAAATCGGACATTTCTTGGGCATATGGAAAATCTTTTCTTTTCCGGTGCGAAGATTTTTGAGCACTTCAACCACTTCCGGAATTACATCGCCCGCCTTATGGATTATAATCGTGTCGCCTATTCTCGCATCTAGCCGTCTCACTTCATCTTCGTTATGAAGCGTAGCTCGACTTACCGTCGAACCGGCCACTTTTACCGGACGAAGGTGTGCCACAGGCGTAAGCGCCCCCGTTCTTCCAACCTGGACTTTTATATCCTCAATAACCGTTGTCACTCTTTCCGGAATAAATTTATAGGCAATGGCAAAACGCGGCGACTTGCCTGTATGCCCCAACTTTTCTTGTAATTCTCTGGAATTTATTTTAATTACCAAACCATCGATTCCATATTCCTGTTTATTCCGCTTATCCTCCCATAATTCAAAAAGTTTCTGAATTTCATTAATATCCTTGCAATATTTGTATTCTCTGTTCACTTTGAATCCTAACTCTTTTAGCAACTCCAGTTCTTTGATTTGATTAGCGGGAAATTCTCCTTCGATATATTCAATGTCATAAATAAACGAATCCAGTTTTCTTTCGGCGGTAATTTTAGGGTTAAGCTGTCTGATTGATCCGGCAGCAGCATTCCGGGAATTGGCGAAAAGCGCTTCGCCCCCTTTTTCCCGCTCTTTATTTATTCTCTCCAGATCTCCCTTTTTCATCCAGCATTCTCCGACAACAATAATATTGATTTCTTTGTTTAACTTCAGTGGAACACTTTGAATTGTTTTTACCTGCTCGGTCACATTTTCACCGATAACTCCGTCTCCGCGTGTCGCCGCCTGAATTAACTTTCCTTTTTCATAAGTCAAAATAATTTTTAGTCCATCAATTTTAACTTCCACACAATAATCAACTTTCGCAGAATTTCCTGTTTTATTTAAAATTTTCAAATTTCTTTCTTCCCAATCCTGTATTTCTTCAAACGAAAAAGCATCGCCAAGCGACCATTGCCTGTGAGCATGCCTGACTTTTTGAAACTTATCAAGCGGTTTTCCTCCAATCCGTTGACTTGGAGAATCGGAGCTTTGAAACTCAGGATAGTTATTTTCCAGTTCTCGAAGCTCCCGCATCAAGGAATCATAAATTTCATCGGAAATCTCAGGATTATCCAAGACGTGATATTCATACCGCATCCGGTCAATTTCCTTCCGGAGTTTCTCTATTCGATTTTTAATTTCAATCTTGTCCATATACATATTATACACACAAAAAAGCAGGTTTCAAACCTGCTTATTATGAGATATTTGAACCTTAATGAGTTTTTAATGAAGAGCATCTAAAGTTTCTTTTAAATCATCAATTTCATTAATCGAAGTAAATGAACCGGATAATGATATCTTTGAAAGAAGTTCGGTAGCCTTGCTTGTGCACTCTTGACTTGCTAGATTGTCAAGCCCGACCCCTATTGCAAAAATTTGCATTTCCTTCAATCTGGCTTCGTCGCTAGCCTCCAAAACTTTATTGGCAGCAGTTATATCCCAATATTTATCATATCCACTACTGCATAAAACACCCTCATCAGAAACTCCTCCAGTAATATTTGGAGCTCCGTCAGTTATTATCAATATAACTTGAGGATTAGTGCCATAGCGGCTTGAATTTTCAAGTCCATAGATGGCAGATTCCATGGCGTAACCAGTATTCGTTAAATCAGGGATTTCTGTCGGATGATTATCAATATACTGGATTATGCTATCTTTATCTGCTATGGAAGTTAGAGGATACCATTCTATACCGGTAGAGAAAAAAATGATACCGATTTGATATTCCGCTCCTGGTTGATCAAGTTGCTCAATAAGATATTTAACTGCTTCTACTTCTTTGTTTAAATCGCTATCTTCATCTGCTTTAAGACCCATGCTAGAAGAATAATCCATAAGAATTGCGATATCTGAATTCGGCGCTATCTTTTTTCTGATTACTGCCACTTCCACCGCCCGATTGGTGTTTTTGTAGCTTCCAATAGATTTGATTC
>CAZXKY010000063.1:0-1985 GCA_964641975.1 uncultured Bdellovibrionales bacterium
ATATTTTGTTCCCGGCGGACAGGGGAAATACGATGCGATGATAAAAGTTTCCAATCCGAACAATCAAATTGCCGGATCGGGATTTTCATATAGTTTGAAGCTGGTTGATGCAAGCGGAAATGTGCTTGCTGAAAGATTCGGAAAGAATTTTATTCTCCCAGTGGAATCAAAATACATTATCGAAACAAACCTTGAAACCAGCACTGTCCCAGCGCAGATTGAAGTTGCAATAAGCGATCTTCAATGGGAAGAATTTTTCAATTATGAAAGGCCCGAATTGAACATCTACAACAGGCGGTATGAATTGATATCGTCCGGAGTTGGATATAGCGAAGCTTTTGGCCTTCTCCGCAATGAAAGCCCGTTTGACTTTAATTCTGTGAAAATAAATGTGGTTCTTCGAGATGCAAACGGACAGCCGATAGCTTTCAATAAGACCGAAATGAATACCATAAACGCGGGAGAACAGAGGGACTTCAGGCTTCTTTGGCCAGTAAATTTTCCGGGAGAGGTGCAAGGTGTGGAAATGGAGGCCGAAGCGGATGTTTTTAATTCTCAAAACTTTATCAAAAAATACACTAACAGCGATTCTCAGAAATTTCAGAGAAACTAAAAACATATAACATAAAACACTTAGCATGGAACATTTTTTGTTATGCCCTGTAGTGAAATTTTGACTGATTTTTCAGAGAAAAATCCAAATTTTTTTCTAACATAAAAAACAAAACTTCGTCTTGACTTGCCATCTTTTATTGAAAAGGGTGTAATTTAATTGTCAAAATTCTACTACAGGGTATGTTTAAGAAAATCTTCATTTTTGATTGGGTCTTGGTAGCTTCCGCTTTGCTTCTTTCCGGAATCAGCCTTTTGGCGTTGTATGGAATTTCAGCAGCCGGATTCAGGGAAGAGGGAATAGTTTGGAAACAGCTCACCTTTGTTTTTTTGGGGATAATCGCGATGACTTTTTTTGCGAGAGTTGATTATCATTATCTCCGCTCCTATAGCCGTCCGATTTATTTCATTACCATCTTGATTTTAGTCCTGGTTCTTTTTCTGGGAAGCACGATCCATGGAACTTCCGGATGGCTGAATTTTGGAATTTTTAACGTCCAGCCGGTCGAATTTGCCAAAATCGCCCTTATTGTTTTTCTGGCCAGCTTTATTTCCAGCAAAAAATTTATTCTGGGAGAAGTGGTCCAACTTTTCGCTTCAATGGTTTTAACGGTAATAATAATTTTTTTGGTTATGAAACAGCCGGATTTTGGGGGCGCGATGGTTCTTATGGCAATTTGGCTGGGAATGCTGCTTCTTTCCGGAATTAACAAAAAAATCTTTTTTATCATTTTCAGTATCGGAATATTGGTTAGCGCGAGCTCTTGGTTTCTTCTGGCCGATTATCAGAAAGCCAGAATTGTCAGTTTTGTGAATCCTCAATTGGATATTAGAGGAAGCGGATATAATGTTTTTCAGTCGATGGTGGCAGTTGGATCAGGAGGAATTACCGGGAAAGGGATTGGACATGGTTCCCAATCTCAACTCAATTTCCTTCCTGAAAGCCACAATGATTTTATCTTTGCCGCTATCACGGAAGAATTGGGATTTCTTGGTTCAATGCTGATACTTTTTCTCTACGCCATTATGTTTTTCCGGTTAAGGAATATTGCATCACTCGCTCCGGATAATTTCGGATATCTTGTCGTTTCCGGGATTATGATAATGTTGTTTTTCCAGCTTTTGGTCAACATTGGGATGAACATGGGCCTGGTGCCGGTGGTTGGCATCACGCTTCCATTTTTAAGCTACGGAGGAAGTTCTATTCTAGCTTGTTTTGTTGCAATCGGAATTGCGCTGAATATTTACAATAAAAGAACGATTGCCGATTCGAAAGTAGTCCAGTCTTATTGACAAGAGAAGCCGGGAGTGTTAGGATAAAAAGTTCGAAATTGAAAGAGGAGGCGGACAAACTTCAAGAACTGGAGGTTATA
>CAZXKY010000063.1:1995-2335 GCA_964641975.1 uncultured Bdellovibrionales bacterium
TGAAGATGAAGCGGATAGAAGAAGAATCTCGCATGGCATATGCCCGGAATGCATATCCAAATTAAGAGGAACCGCACTCAAACATCCACAAAAATAAGGCTTGGTTTTGGAGATAGAACTTATCTTTCAAAGCCGGGCCGTTTTTTTATTCGTTGAAACATTCATGTTTTTCTGCCAAATTATGCGTAAGTTTTGACCGTTCTTGCTATCCTTGCTACAATTCACTTATTCACCCTGTTAAATAATTTTATTTAAAAGAGTGAATATCGAATAATAGTTTAAAATATCCTAATGAATATCTTGGTTATTCAAACAGGACATTTAACAGGGTGAAAATAAT
>CAZXKY010000064.1:0-2280 GCA_964641975.1 uncultured Bdellovibrionales bacterium
CCCCGCTACATACCCCTTTGACAGTGTGTTTTCCTAATAGGAGCTAATCATAAGTTATGTAAATATTAATTCCAGGAATATAATCACAAGTTTCCGGATTAAAATCAGAAATGACAAAATGAAAGTCAGAAAACAAAGTAATCAATCCTGAAATTATAAGAGGAATAGCTAACAATTTTTTCTTTTTTTGGCTAATGGGCGTATAAGTAAAATAATAGACAAAATAAAGATAAAAAAGTATGACGAAATTGGACAAGTATGATATTCTGGCTGAAAACATATTGATTTTTAAATCATGAACCGTCCATTGGACAAAATCATTGGCAATCCAAAGCGCAATAATAGCTATAAAATAAAAAGCATTCCGATTCATGGGATGCTTTTTGTCTTTCAGGAGGATAACAAGACCAGTAATTATGCTTAAAATAAATACTAAAATATAAGAATAATAAATAAAAATAGGTGTTTCAAATTGGCACATACTGACGATTAATACAATCCTCGTCAGAAAAAAATTCTATTCAATCGTTTTTTCTTCAGATTCTTCAGCTTCTTCTTCAATCTCTTTAGCTTCGTTATCTTCGCTTTCTTCCGCTTGAGCGCATTCTTCGTCCCCCTCTTCACATTCGGATTCTTCCTCTTCGCTCAAACATTCTTCATCACCCTCTTCACATTCCTCATCAGTTTCCTCTTCTTCTGGATGATCAATATTATATTGCTCCGGATTATTGCATTCGATTTCATCCGCATTTCCTTCTTCACAAAGTTCGTAGCTGCAATCTTTTTCTTCTTCCGGACAAATCAAAGCTTCACATTCTTCATCATTATTAGGATCACAAAGCGGAATATTAAAAGCTTTTCGCTTGATAATCTTGTAATACCAGGTGTCTTCTTCTGGATCTCCAGTGCAATCGTCCCCGTCTTCTACCGGGTCGCAAACATAAATAAAACATTTCTCAATAGTCGGATCGCATTCCGCTTCGGCGGAAATAATATAATCCTTTTTAACCATTATCCGATAATAAGTAAAAGCAACTGAACCAGCGATCAGAAGTCCGAAAATAATGAAGAATAAAATGTTAGGCCATTTTCTTCCTTCTTGCTCTTCTGCTTTTTTCATCAAATCGATACTCATGTTTTTATTATACTATTTTCAGAAAATATTACAACAAAAAAAGAAAGCCTTTGCAAAAAACAAAAGCTTTCTTGAATATTTCTCATTTCAACCTATTTCGTTAAATCTTCCCTGATTTTCTTGAGAAGCAAGGCTGCTTCTTCTTTTCCGCCAAGTCCGAAGGCTAATCCGAAAGCGATGGAAAATGCCGCAACCAATCCAATAAAGATTGTGTTGACCAATGAGGTTGCAATTCCGAGTTGGATAAGAGCCGCCAAAAGTCCGAAGATAATGATTGACCATTTGGCAATAATTGCCAAAAATGAAGCGCTCACTATCCCAGCTACCTTGGAGCTTGATCTTACCGTATGAAAGACAAAATTTCCCAAAAGAAATGCTACCGATAAAATAATCGTAGCAATAACGATATTAGGGACATACATGATCACGCTATTGAGAAATTCTGAAACTTGAGTCAGGCCGAGAATATCCGTTGATGCCATTAGAAAAACTAACACCAAAAACCATTTTACCAATTCCCCAAAAAACTTTGATATCCTTATGTTGATTCCGGCTTCTTTAAACTTTTCTCCAAAGCTCATTTTTCCGATAATTTGGTCTATTCTAAGAAGTGCAATAAACTTTTCTGCCACCTTTCCCAAAGCCACTGCAACAACTAGTCCGAAAAAGAAAACCAAAAGAGCGCCTAGCAGAGAAGGCAAAAAGCTGACAAATCTTTCCCAGAGTCCAATAAGCGACATCGTAATTGCTTCTCCCCATGTTTGAACTGATCCCATAATTCACCTCCTTCTAATTTTTTATTTTTTTATTTTAATCACTCCTTCTTCAATAAGCTTTTTCATAAAGTCTCCGCTTATTCTCTCTAATTCTTCCTTCGCCGGTTCTCCATCAGATGAAAGCTGCCTTATTTTTTCTTCTATCAACTTTCTCTTGATTATTTCTTCATCGGAGTCTTTTCCTTCCTCAAAAGCAGTAAACACCTTTTCCAAATGATCGATAAATTCCTGATAATCATCCAGGTCATTCGGACATTGCTCTTCAATCAAATCAGCTATTGCTTTTACTTTCGCGGCTTTAAGTTGCGTTTTAAATGTAGAAAGGACCACCGAAAAAGCGCTTGGATCGATTCCAGAACTGATAGAAAA
>CAZXKY010000065.1:0-2249 GCA_964641975.1 uncultured Bdellovibrionales bacterium
CCTACGACCTCGTGGTTATGAGCCACGCGAGCTGCCAGACTGCTCCACCCCGCTATAAATTATAATTTCCTTTTTTTAATTTTATTCCCATTGTCCACGCGAGCTGCTCCCGCCTAGGCAGAACTTCATCTCGCTATAAAAATACGCAGTTCCTCAATTCTACAAAAAACATAGGAAAATGTCAACTACTCCATAAACTCATTTTCTGTGAGAAATTGTGCATAAATATCAAGAGTTTCCTTGGCTTTTGCTTTCTCAATTTGAAATGACGGGTCATTAATTATTTGGTTGCGAATCTTATGAGCTTCTTTGAGAATTTCAGCTTCTTCCAATTGTCCCGGCTTGAGATTATCCAGCCTTTCAATCATATTATCTCCCTTGAGTTCCATCGATTTCAAAAATTTGTCAATAATTTCATCCGCTTCCAAGACCGCCAATTTATATTGAGAAGCATCATCACTTTCAAGCCGCACCTTGATCTTGTCCCACTTTTTCCTCATTCTTTTTTTGGTAATAAGAGGAATATACGCCCCCCTCAAGGAAACTCGAACATCTCCGAATCCCCGAAGGATTAAGAGCATTATGATATCCGCAAAAAGAACAGCCACATAAATTGCCAACAAGAGCTTCAGGGCCAGAAAAAATGGAGAGTCTATAAAACCCTGAAAAGTCTTTACTACTCCTAACATAATCGAATTGATATCCATAATTTACAAAAAAATAAATTAATTTGTTGCAAATGTATGAGCCGCATTCAGAACTCCCTCCTCATCAAACCATTTCCCCTGAAGTTGTCCTCCGATTGGAAGTTTTTTTCCATCTGTTTCAATATTTCCTATTGGAAAAGATATTGCCGGAATTCCGGTTAAATTGGCAGAGATAGTAAAAATATCAGATAAATACATTTTGAGCGGGTCATTTGTTTTTTCCCCAATCCTAAAAGCCGCTTCCGGAGTAGTCAGAGAAAAAATGAAATCAACTTCTTTGAAGGCTTCTTCAAAATCTTTTTTAATGAGCGCTCTCACTTTCTGAGCTTTAAGATAATAAGCATCATAATATCCTGCACTAAGTGCATAGGTTCCAAGCATTATTCTTCTCTTTACTTCCCCTCCAAACCCGTATTTTCTCGTGTCCAGATACGTTTCAAAAAGATTTTTTGAAATTCCATCAAAATCTGAATCCTCTTTGTCATCCGAACGCAATCCGTATTTTATTCCATCAAAGCGCGCCAGGTTGGAACTTACTTCCGATGGCATAATTAAATAGTATGTTGACAAAGAATATTTACTGTGAGGCAAACTTATTTCCCTTATTTCCGCTCCCAACTTTTTAAATTTGGAAATGGCTTCTTGAAATTTTTCTTTTATTTTTCCGTCCAATCCATCGTTCAGATATTCTTTAGGAATTCCTATTTTAATTCCAGAAATATCTCCATTTAGATACTCTTCGTATTTTTTCCCAAATTCAACAGCGGCCGTCGCATCCTTTCCGTCTTCTCCAATTATCCTGGAAAGAATAATGGCTGCATCCTCGACTGTTTTGGTCAGAGGGCCGATTTGATCCAGGCTGGATGCCATCGCCAAAAGTCCATGCCTAGAAACTCTACCATATGTCGGTTTCAACCCTACAATTCCGCAAAATGATGCCGGCTGACGGATCGATCCTCCTGTATCTGATCCCAATGCCCAAACAGCTTCACTTCCCGCTACCGCTGCCGCTGATCCTCCGGAAGAACCTCCCGGAACTCTTTTCAGATCATTTGGATTTTTGGTAATTTGATAGGCACTATTTTCCGTAGAAGATCCCATCGCAAACTCATCCATATTGGTTTTTCCGAGAATCACCACCCCATTTTCTCTAAGTTTTCTTATTACGGTCGCATCATAAGGAGCAATATAATTATCCAGTATCTTTGAAGCCGCCGTTGTCCGTACATCCTTAATGCACATATTATCTTTTACTGCCAAAGGCAAACCCGCCAAAAGATCAATCTCTTCTCCTTTTTTTATTTTTTCATCAACTGCGCCTGCTTGCTCCAAAGCTAAACTCTTGGTCAGAGTAAGATAGGCCTGGATGTCCTTATCTTTTTTTTCAATGTTATCAAAATCCCAATATGGTATTTCTATAAGTCTTATGTTATGTGTATTGCAATATTTTCTCAAAGAATTATCCCTAGCTTGAGTTTTTGCCAACTTTATATCACCATTTCCAAATACAGTTTTCCTATAGTGTTGTTGGCCATTATACTC
>CAZXKY010000066.1:0-2055 GCA_964641975.1 uncultured Bdellovibrionales bacterium
CCTTGCGGCCGTTTTCTTTTCTTTCTGCTTTTCTTTTCGGCAAAAGAAAAGCAGAGAATTAAATCTTTATAAACTCAACTGTTTCCCTTGCGCATTTATCCCAGGAAAATTTTTGAAGTTGATTTTCCCCTTTCCCAATTAAATCCTTTTTGATTTCTTCATCATCCAAAACACTTTTTATCTTATCAGCCAAATCTTGGCTGTTTTTTTCATTAAAATACAAACAGGCTTCTCCTCCAATCTCAAAAAGGCTGGAATTTTTCGCTGATATCACGGGAGCCTTCGAAGCAAAAGCCTCCAAAATTGGAATTCCAAACCCTTCATAGAGCGATGGAAAAACAAAGACTGAAGCATTTCGATACAAAGCTGCTATTTCTTCAAATGGAATTGTTCCGGTAATAATGATATCTTTCTTGTATTCACTGTTTTCTATCTTGTTTACGATCCCTTCCCACATCCAGGCTTTCCCACCGGCTAAAACCAACTTTAAATCCGGTTTTTCTTTTTTTAGTTTATCAAAAGCTTCAACCAAAATTTCCAGGTTTTTTCGAGGCTGAAGCGCTCCGACATACAAGACATATTTTCCAACTTCTAGCTTATGACTTGTTAAAATTTTGTTTTTATTTTCTTCCGAAATCTCTTTCTGAAATAATTTCGGTTCGAATCCGTGATAAATCACTTTTATTTTTTCTTCTTTGATTTCCGGATAAAATTTCAAGATGTCATTCTTGGTAGAATTGGAAACTGCAATTATTTTGTCGGAATTTTTCACCGCAAAATCAGTGAACAAGTTAAGCCTTCGCAGATCTTTCCTGGGAAAAAAATCCGGAAAAATCTTGAAGGCCAAATCATGAATAGTAATGGTAGTTTTCAAATTTTTTCTCCGCACAAATGGCAGCGCCTGCATCGGCATCCAAAGCGCATCATAGTTTCCCTTCCAAAGTTCAATTGCAAATCTGGTCTGTGTCCAATAGGCCAAAAAATTCTTTTTTGCTATCTTGTAATTTGGATAAACCTTCGGAGAAAGTTCCGGATTGAAATCTTCTTTGTGGAAAATAAAAAAATCATCGCCGGGAGCGATTTCTCCAAAGCGATTAAGCATATTCAAAAGATAGACTCTTGTCCCGTCAATCCTTGAACTGTCCAAATCCGCTGCCTGAATTGCAATTTTCATAATATATTTACATTAATCCGCTGTAAGCCAAAGTCATAATCTTCAAAAACCAGGGGATAATTGCAATTAGTCCAATAATCGGCAAAATAATTGCGGCAACCGTCACGATCAGCGTCCAAAGAAAATATTTCCTCATCTTCTCGACCGATTGGTAAATCGCATCCAGCTTCGCATCTTGTTCTTCAAATTTTTTAAGTATTTCTTGATCCATGCTCCTATTTTAGCATCATTTTTTCAAAATAAAAACCGCCAAAGCTTGCGCAATGGCGGATAGGCAATTCTGCCTATTTATTTTATGTACTTTCCGTTTTTGATTTTATTGATTTCGACGCCGAGAAGCTTGGCAGCTTCATCGTAGCGTCCACCTGCAACCTGGACTCGGTTATACCATCCAGAGATGTGAACCAGGTGACCAGTCGCACCATCCTTCCAATAAATTCCGTCGGATCCTCCCTCATTTGTGATGCTCACATTTTGTAACTTCCAGCAGTTGATAGTGTCGCCATTATAACCATACTGAACAACGACCCAGTCACTCCCGACACTTTCTGCCCACCAGGAAGAGCATCCTCTTTGTACCCCTGCACAGCCTGCGAGCATAAGAACCATAAGAACAACCACTATTTTTTTCATTGATTTTCCTCCTCCTCGTAATTTTCAGGACAAACAATCCTGAGTTAGCTTTGGCACTAACTTTATATTATACTCCTTTTTATTAAAAAAGTCAAGTATCGGCAAAGTTCGTGGGCAACATTAGAACATCCAAAAATTTTTGCTTTAACTAAAACAAAAAACAGCGCAGAGTTGCGCTATTTTTCACACAAAAGTTGGAGAGGAGGGATTCGAACCCCCGCATGACGGGACCAGAACCCGTTGCCTTA
>CAZXKY010000067.1:0-2048 GCA_964641975.1 uncultured Bdellovibrionales bacterium
CCTCAAATCGTTTTGTTTTGTTAAACAACAATATCAAAATTATATCACGGAAATGGTTTTTAAGTAATGTTGAAGAATAAAAGAATGATGTATAATCAAAATATGGGAAAAACAACCAATCTTTTGAATAAATTAGAAATCTGGTTTTTTTATGGATTTTTAATTACGTTTACTCTTTCAATCAGAAAGATTTTGTTTTTCTATTTAATCAAGAATCAATTTAATGAATATACCGGGGTATATTTATACTTATCCGATCTGTTCCTCTTGTTGATTTTAATAAGTGGGGGATTATCTATACTATACAATAAAATATTCAATAAGTCAAGGAGTAGGTCAAATCTTACGGCTTATTTAAAACAAAAAATTGTTCTGATTCCCCTATCCTTAGTGGCTTTTTCCTTTATAAGTGTTTTTTGGTCGGCTAGCTGGCAAGTAGCTACTTTTAGATCTTTGAAATTACTTGAATTCTATCTTCTCTATTCGTGGCTTATTTTTCAGATGTTCCACGTGGAACATGAGGATGACAAAAAATGTTCCACGTGGAACATTATCAAAAATTCTATTAGAATAATTATTTTTACCGGAGTAATTCAATCTTTTTTTGCAATTTGCCAATTTATTGCCCAAAAGTCGATTGGTCTAATCTGGCTCAGGGAAAGTATCCTTTCGGCGGATATTTCAGGAGTGGCTAAAATAGTGTTTAATGGAGAAAAATACATTCGGGCTTATGGATTGTTTCCGCATCCCAATATTTTGGGAGGATTTCTGGTTTTGTCCATAGTCCTAACTTTTGCCTATTTTAAGCCATTGAATTTTCTAAGAAATCTTAAAAATGGTAAAAACGAACGAAGAATGTTCCACGTGGAACATGAAGATGGCAAAAAAAGTTCCACGTGGAACATTGGACTATATTATATTTTTCTAATAATCCAATTTATAGCTTTAGTCTTAACTTTTTCGAAATCTGCTTGGATTGGTTTGATGATTGCTATTTTTTATTTGTTATTCAGAAATAAAGCATTTTTAGAAAAATGTTTCACGTGGAACATCCTAAGAAATAAAAAAGAAACTTTAAATGACAAAAAATTGATTTATGAGAATATGAATGTTCCACGTGGAACATTTTGGCATAAAAGCAATAGAAAAATGTTTCACGTGGAACATTGGAGGTATTTTGCTTTAATAGTGGGGATAGTTTTTCTGACAATTGTTATTTTGAAGCCAAATTGGTATTCTTTGGTTGGAAAAAGCTTTGAGGATAGAATGTTTTATTTGGATGTTTCACGTGGAACATTTTGGGAAAATCCAATTCTAGGGGTTGGGATGGGACAATATGTCTATCATTTGATTAATATTCCCAATATTCAAGACTGGCAATTTCAACCAGTTCACAATATCTTTCTGCTTATTTTGAATGAATTGGGAATAGTTGGGCTTTCTCTCTTTTTTTGGTTTGTTTGGAGGGTAATAAAAAATGCTTCATCCATAAGATGTTCCACGTGGAACATCTTATGGGACAAACGTGATGTATTTAAGGCGATATTTTTAAGTTTCTTATTTATAATGCTTGTTGATCATTATTTCTGGGATATTCAGCAGGGGCAAGGAATGCTATGGTTTATTCTGGCTATCTTGGCTGGGGGCAATCTGTGGACAAGGAATAAGTTCAACTCTTATCCACAGGCTCAGGGAAAACAATATTGACAAAATAACGCTTTTATTTTATAATGCAAAGAATTAAACAGGAGGTATTGACAAACTGATTAATTAGGCGTATAATCAAAAGTTAAAAATTAAATTTAAGATTATATGTCTAAAATAGAAATGTTGAAGAGGTTGAAGTATCTTATTGCTTTTCAGGCTAATAGTTTCTCTAGTAGAAACTGGAAAGAAGCGGATTTAGCTGAAAATGAGATTGAAAAATTAGAAGGACAAATATTAAACTTTGATATCAGTGAAATCCGTTAAGTAAGAGCTATCGCAAAAGTTTAATGGCTTGATAATAAATAAACACTGCTTCTAGAGCAGTGTTTATTTATTATCAA
>CAZXKY010000068.1:0-1955 GCA_964641975.1 uncultured Bdellovibrionales bacterium
GACAGCAAAAACTCCCGAACTTAATCCGGAAAAATAGCCGATTGATGTTGCTAGGGAAACGACAAAACCAGTATGAGCAGAAGGCATATGCCCATATCCAAGATGATGAGTGTTCTCAATAATGTTCCATCCATGCTTAAAGGAATAGACTAGTATTTTTGTGCCTTGCACAATAAACCAAACAGCAATTGGAATAAGAAAAATATAGTATGGCTTTATAAATTGAATAACATTTTCCATGCTTTTTTATTTTATTTTAATAAATAAATTATAGCATACTTTGTATTATTGTAATATAATAAAAAGGCTGAGAAATAATCATTAATAAGCAACTTGGGATATTTTTAAAAATACCCGGAGATGCGACAAGAAAATGGGAATTGGATTAATTTTAATCATTATCATCGCCGTTTTGGCTCTTTGGGCTGTGGCGATATACAATGGCCTGATTAAGCTAAAAAATCGCGTGGACGAGGCTTGGAGTGACATTGATGTGCAACTCAAAAGACGTTATGATTTAATCCCCAATTTAATTAACACGGTAAAGGGCTACGCTGCCCACGAAAAGGAGCTTTTTGAAAAAGTGACAGAGGCCAGAACCCAGGCCATGGGAGCACAAAATCCAGCTGATAAAGAAAAAGCGGAAAATATGTTAAGTGGGACCCTAAAATCCCTATTTGCTGTGGCTGAAAATTATCCAGATTTGAAAGCCAATCAAAACTTTCTGGAACTTCAAAGGGAACTCACCGACACCGAAGATAAGATTCAAGCTTCAAGAAGATTTTATAATGGCAATGTTCGCGACTTCAACATTAAAATCGAAGTTTTCCCAAACAATATTTTTGCCGGAATGCTTCATTTCGTAAAAAGGGACTTTTTTCAAGCAAACAATGAAGAAAAAGGTAATGTGGAAGTTAAATTTTAGGAATGCAATAGAAAATTTCTGAAAATTTAGCAGAAATATAGTAGAAACATAATGGAAATAAGTAGAAATAATGGTAAATTCATTCCATTAAACAATTTGGAAGTTTATAAATTAGCAAGATGGCTCTCAACTGAAGGATGGGAAGTATATTCTAAATTAACTTGGCAAGATAGAAAAACAATAGGGGATCAATTTATCGAATCTCTTGATTCTGTTGGAGCAAACATAGCAGAAGGTTATTTTAGATTTCATTATCTGGATAAAATAAAATTCTATTATATTAGTAGGGCATCTCTAGCGGAAAGTTGCGATCATTGGCTCGAACTGCTTCATGAAAGAAATAAGATAAAAGAGACCAGCTATCTTAAAATAAAAGAAATTAAAAAAACACTGTCAATTAAACTAAATAACTTCATAACATCGACTTATAATTCGAAATATAGCAACAAATAAGTTTCTATTTTATTTCAATTATATTTCACGAAGTATATTTCTATCATATGTCTACTATCTATAATCAAGCTGACAGAAATACCCGCCTAACCTGGGTTTATATTACAGGTTTTCTTGTGTTTGTAATTGCCATTGGGTATGTCTTTGCTGGAGCGATGGATAACAGCCTGATTCTTTACATCGCCGTTTTTTTCTCAATTTTGATGAGTTTTGGTTCTTACTGGTGGAGTGATAAAATCGTGCTAGCAATGAGCAAGGCCAAGCCTGTCACTCATGAAAATGCCAGAGAAATCTATCATATCGTAGAAAATCTTTGCATTACCGCTGGCCTGCCTATCCCCAAAATTTATCTCATTGAAGATAGCGCTCCTAACGCCTTTGCCACCGGAAGAAATCCTGAGCATGGAGTAATCTGCCTTACCACCGGAATAATTCAGAAGCTGGAAAAATCTGAATTGGAAGGCGTTATCGCCCATGAACTTTCTCACATTGGAAACAAAGATATTCTGCTTTCCACAGTGGTAGTTGTGATGGTTGGATTTGTCACTCTTCTGGCTGATTGGTTCCGAAACTGGAC
>CAZXKY010000069.1:0-1856 GCA_964641975.1 uncultured Bdellovibrionales bacterium
TCTTCCCATTGGAGATCATTTATTGCAACTTCAATCTGCGCCGGAACAGCGTCGGTTTCAAGGTCCGTTTCGATAATATATTTTGATTCTACCGGAAGAATAAAATTCTTTCCAGATTTTTCAGCAAGCACATTTCCACTTGCATCAACCAGTTTCAGGCTATATAAAAATCCCGATCCGGCAATCTGATTGTTCGGATTGGAAACTTTTATCATCGCATCATATTTCCCCTGGCCGCCGGGAACAAAATATTTTTCTTTTATGATTAAATCCTGGGTTTCAAAAACTTTTTCACAGGGACTGCAAATTCCTCCGCAGTCAATTTCGGTCTCATTTTGGTTTTTCTTTCCATCGGTGCAAGTCGGATCCGGCTTTACCCAAGAATAAATAAAAAGCCCCAAAAGGGAAAATAGCGCAAAATAAACGGCAAGGATTATTAATCTTTTATGATTTCTTTGAAGTTTTTCCATACCAATAATTTTATATCATCACGAACAAAAAAACAAGCTTTTGCTTGTTTTTATTTCTGAGGCCATCGAAAAGTTAATTACATTGTCTTGGCGGCGACCTACTCTTGCTCTGACGAGCTACCATCGGCGCTGAAGTTCTTCACGGCTCTGTTCGATATGGGAAGAGGTGTTACCACTTCGCTAGAACCACCAAGACAATATAATCAACTGTGATTGTGTCAAACATTTTGGGTTAAGTTCCTCTTAACTACTAATTCTAAAAAAGAAAAAAGGTTACATAATTTTATTAGTATTTCTTGGCTCAACGCATTGCTGCGCTTACACCTGAAACCTATCAACCTGGTCATCTTCCAGGAAAACCATTCACTGCAAGCAGTGAATATTGCCTAATCTTGGGAGTAGCTTCCCGCTTAGATGCTTTCAGCGGTTATCTATTCCGAACTTAGCTACTCGGCGATGCTCCTGGCGGAACAGCCGATACACCAGAGGTTCGTTCTTTCCGGTCCTCTCGTACTAGGAAAGACTTCCCTCAAGCAATTGCGCCTACGGCAGATAGAGACCAACCTGTCTCACGCATGTTAGCTCGTCCATAACTCAAAATGAGCAGAGGAGAGTTTCCACGTATTACTACGTGCATTGGACTATAACTTTATCCCGAGTAATCAGGATAATCGACGTTTAGTCTCTACGGGGTTAATGTGCGAATTTTTCTCTTTTTGGAATAATTTAATTCCCTAAATTTATCAACTAATCGTGCAAGTTTTTCAAAATCTTTTTGATTTCTAACTTTTTCTTTATTTGCAAGAATTTTTAACATCAATTCTGCCTGTTTCTTTTTTAAAATAAGAAATGGCTTTACTGATGCAAGAAATAACTTCAAACTATCTATTCTGTTTATAGAATATTCAAGAATTCCATCTTTTCTTTCCCGAAGAATTCCCAATCCTATAATAGAACATATTTTTTCGAAATTTTTTCTATCTTGATTAGATTGAAATAAAACTATATAAGGAGCAACCTGAAATCCATACCGATAGGTAGAATTTGGTTTTATCCTCACATATATGCTTCCATCTCCATCAAGAAATCCTGCAAGATATGCACTAATTGTTGACGAAAAATTTTTACACATAACTTCCCTCGGTATTATCCTAACATATGACAGGTTGTGCCACAAGAGGATTTTACCGATATAGTCGATTTCTCACATACAATTTCTCATATGCGCCGCCGTGTATGATGTCTTTTATCCGCTCCATAGCGGAAAACCTCGGATTCAAACAGTGCAAAAGTCGACTTTATAACTTTATAAAACTTCAACTTCTCTACGGTTTGAACCCAGCTCGCGTACCGCTTTAATTGGCGAACAGCCAAACCCTTGGGACC
>CAZXKY010000070.1:0-1837 GCA_964641975.1 uncultured Bdellovibrionales bacterium
TTTTTCCGCATTAACTTCCGGAGACATATACTTCCAATCTCCAGTTTTTGGAGCCTTGCTCAGATTATTTTTTATAACATTTTCCATAATTTTAGATTAAAAGGCGTCATATGCTTCTTCCATCGCCAAAATATTTTTCCTGGTTAATTCTGCTCCGATTTTTTCAGTAAAAATATTTTTGAAAACACTGATAACATTTGATATTTTTACTATTTCCGTAACTTTAAGAAGATACCCGATTATTGCCACATTAGGAGTCGGTTTCCCGATTGTTTTAAGTGAAATTCCCGTAGCATCGATGGTATATATTTTTCCCTTAAATTTTGGAATTAGAGACTTAAATTCACTGGGATTTTTCGAAGAATTAATTATCACGATACTTTCTCCGTCCAAATCAAAACTTCCCGAAACTTTGTCGCTTTCCAGGACAGTTTCATCTAAAACAACTGCGATGTTTGGCTTCAATATCGGTTCCGCGGTTCTTATTTCTTTCTTAGATAGCCTCAGATAAGTCTTTATCGGCGCTCCGCTTCTTTCCGGACCAAAATCGGGAAAAGCTTTCACGAATTTTCCTTCAAATATTCCGGCTTGTGCCAAGATTTCTGTTGCTGATTTTGCTCCCTGTCCGCCACGGGCAAAAAAAACAATATTCAAGATGTCTTGATCAAATTTCATAATAGTTCCTCACCGCTTTTGTTTAGATGGTGATTAATATTTCAGTTTCTGAGCCCCCAACACTCATAACAAATAAAAGTGGTGAGAGATAAGATAATTATAGCATACTTCGAATAAAAAAGAGACAGCATTTTCGACTAGCTGTCTCTTTGAAAGATATTACACCACCTCTGTTGGTTTATTTCGCCAGTTCTCCATCAATTGCCTGCTTGATAATATCAAAAGTAGCGTCATTGCTTATGGCTTGGTCATTAATAAACATTGACGGGGTTCCGGAAATTCCGAAATTGCTGGCAAGTTCCTTGTCGCTGTTTATTTTATCCTGATATTTTTTCTCATCCAAGCATTTGTTGAATTCGGAAACATTTAAGCCTGTTTGCGCGGCATACGTCTTAAAGCTTTGGGTTCCAGCGGTTTTTCCCCAAGCAGTTTGAGCATCGAATAGCTTGTCCGCATAAACAGCAAATTTTCCTTGCTCATTGGCACACTCTCCGGCCAACGCTGCATTTTCCGCTTGAGCATGGAAGTTTAGAGGAAAATTTTTGAAGACAAATGACACCTTGTCTTTGTATTCAGCAAGTATCTTTTTTACGGTGCTTTCATGGAAAGTTTTGCAATATGGGCATTGAAAATCAGAGAATAAGAACACTTGCACATTAGAATCCTTGTTTCCAATTTGAA
The DNA here is from genome assembly GCA_964641975.1 of uncultured Bdellovibrionales bacterium. Classification (GTDB taxonomy): domain Bacteria; phylum Patescibacteriota; class Minisyncoccia; order Moranbacterales; family JAKLHP01; genus JAKLHP01. The sequence continues at coordinate 1,357 of CAZXKY010000070.1, forward strand.
TATCATTTTCCTCGACCTTCAAAGCTTCGATATATTTTCCAGGCTGAATTCCAAGCTGGGCTGTATTCAAAACATAGGAATTATCGACTTTGTTGAAAATTGCCGCCGCCTGTCCGAAAAAATCAGTTTTTTCAATATCCTGAGAGAAAACAAAAGCAGGAAGAGTTTTGATGCCCATTTTTCCAGCAAGATCCTTTCCTTCTTGAGAATTGATATCTACTTTTGAAGTCAAAATAGTCGGAACCATTCTCTGGAGAGCAAGAACAACCTCATCTGCATTACACGCTTCACAAGTTTCATCAGAAACGACTTGGATTTTAACGATTGGTTCACTGTAAGCCACCCAGGTTTTTCCTCCAAAATTAAAAATATCGGTCTGGGCTAATTTTCTGGGAGAAAATCCTCCTCCTCTAAAAATCTGAACGACATCGACAAAAATGCTTCCAATCAGCAATCCAAAAAGCAAAATTATCAACGAGAT
>CAZXKY010000071.1:0-1825 GCA_964641975.1 uncultured Bdellovibrionales bacterium
CTGAACCCAGCTCGCGTGCCGCTTTAATGGGCGAACAGCCCAACCCTTGGGACCTTCTCCAGCCCCAGGATGCGATGAGCCGACAGCGAGGTGCCAAACCCCATCGTCGATGTGGACTCTTGGATGGGATCAGCCTGTTATCCCCGGGGTAACTTTTATCTGATGATCTTCTGCACTCCTACGAGTGACAGTCGGTTCACTAACTTCCACTTTCGTGACTGATTGACTTATGGGTCTTTCAGTAAAGCTGGCTTATGCGTTTGCACTATCAGTCCGATTTCCATCCGGACCAAGCCAACCTTTGTAAACTTCTCCGTTGCTATTTAGGAGAAGACCGCCCCAGTCAAACTACCCACCAGGCACTGTCCCCGAACCAGTAGCAAACCGGAAATTATAAATTTTAAATTTTCAATTTTAAATCAATTTTCAAATGAATAAATTAATAAATTTTTAAAATTTAGAAATTTAGATTTCATTTAGACTTTAAAATTTAGACTTTAAAATTATTCCGATTTCTTAATGGTCCAGGGTTAGAATTAAAACATTGACAGAGTGGTATTCCACTGTTGGCTCCGCTCGCACCTGAATGCGAACTTCACAGCCTCCCACCTATTCTCGGCAACCAAAACTCTAATTCAATACCAAGTTGTAGTAAAGCTCCACGGGGTCTTTTCGTCTTGCCATAGGTTAACGGCATCTTTACCGTTACTGCGATTTCACCGAGTCCTTCGTTGAGACAGTTCCCAAGTCGTTACGCCTTTGATGCGGGTCAGAATTTCATTATGTTTGATCACTTTTGTGAAAAGTCAGACTATATCTTCATCTTATTCAAAACACGCAGGAGTCCTGCTTCTTTATATTTCCTTTTTCCAGAAGAATTCATTTTGAAAGCTAATTTAATTATGTCTTTCAAACTTTCAACATTTCTATGTTTCATTTGAGCTATTTTCTCGCAGATTTCAGAAAAAATTTCGAAATCTGCTTTTTTATTAGTCATCAAAGGAAATTTTTTGAAATGAGGAATTATTTTTCTCCGAAGCTCATCGATATTTCGCACTTCGTATTTGTAGCAATTGTCTTTTTTGGAGTATCGAATATTCCCACAGTTGAAAAACTGTTGAATTTTTTTCAAAACTTCCAGACTTTTGCTATTTTGTCCGATTGCAAAACTTGGACGAACTTCTATTTTGGTTTTCAGTTTTTCTCGAAAATTAAATGATACTGAAAAGCATCCTTCACCATCGATAAAACCGGAAATATAAGACGCAAAATCCATATGTTTCTTTGTCGAATAAGAGCTGGCGTGTTACCCACCAAACAAAAAAGTTTAAGTGAGTCTTGGCTTTCGCCTCAGTCGTTACAGGTTCCCGATTGCTCGGGATTCCCACGGTATTAGCATATCTTAAAAAGACTTAGCTTTCACCGTTATAAGCCAGTTTACTCATATCATGTTACCACGATATTCAGGCAAATACTAACCCCTTTACCTGACAAGGAATTTCGCTGATCGCTTCCTTTTTTGCGATGTACCATATCTTCTTCTGAAAAATCAGAAGCACGGCGTATGGTATCTGAGGATTCTTAATAATTTTGTAATATTAAGTCTTTCCTGCTGATTACTCTGTTCAAAACAGAGCTTCCCAGCATATAGCCATGTATTTTAGGACCAATTTTGCATCACTGCAAAATGAAGCAGCTCTTCTTTTTTGTTTACTAAACATGAATCATAATCGTCCCAGTCCTTCTGAAAATTTAAAATAAACTTTCAGAACCTTAGGACGATTATAGTTATCGCCGACGTTCACTGGCGCTTCGGGGATTGGCT